>NZ_JH815203.1:975452-1217791 GCF_000296465.1 Barnesiella intestinihominis YIT 11860 | reverse complement strand
CAGGCTCCCAAGAAAATCCGCTAAGCATATTCTATATCCACCCGTACCCCAAACGGACACACGTAGTCGGGTAGAATATACCAAGGCGCTCGAAAGACTCACGGTTAAGGAACTAGGCAAATTGACCCTGTAACCTCGGGAAAAAGGGTCCCCAGTAAGATGGGGCGCAGAGAATAGGTCCAGGCAACTGTTTAACAAAAACACAGGGCTGTGCAAAATTTGAAGATGAAGTATACAGCCTGACACCTGCCCGGTGCCGGAAGGTTAAGAGGAGAGCTTATCGCAAGAGAAGGCTTGAATTGAAGCCCCGGTAAACGGCGGCCGTAACTATAACGGTCCTAAGGTAGCGAAATTCCTTGTCGGGTAAGTTCCGACCTGCACGAATGGTGTAATGATCTGGACACTGTCTCAACCGTGACTTCGGTGAAATTGTAGTATCGGTGAAGATGCCGATTACCCGCAACGGGACGAAAAGACCCCGTGAACCTTTACTGCAACTTAGCATTGCGTTTGGGCATTTGATGTGTAGGATAGTCCGGAGGCTACGAGTCGGCGACGCCAGTCGTCGAGGAGCCGCTGTTGAAATACGGACCTTCGAATGTTTGAGCGCTAACTCGCTGTAGCGAGGACACTGTTTGGTGGGTAGTTTGACTGGGGTGGTCGCCTCCAAAAGCGTAACGGAGGCTTCTAAAGGTACCCTCAGACCGATTGGTAACCGGTCGGAGAGTGTAATGGCACAAGGGTGCTTGACTGAGAGACCCACAAGTCGATCAGGTAGGAAACTAGAGCATAGTGATCCGGTGGTTCCGCATGGAAGGGCCATCGCTCAAAGGATAAAAGGTACTCCGGGGATAACAGGCTGATCCCTCCCAAGAGCTCATATCGACGGAGTGGTTTGGCACCTCGATGTCGGCTCGTCACATCCTGGGGCTGGAGAAGGTCCCAAGGGTTGGGCTGTTCGCCCATTAAAGTGGCACGCGAGCTGGGTTCAGAACGTCGTGAGACAGTTCGGTCTCTATCTGTTGTGGGCGCAGGAAATTTGCGGAGATCCGACACTAGTACGAGAGGACCGTGTTGGACAGACCCCTGGTGCATCGGTTGTTCCGCCAGGAGCACAGCCGAGTAGCTAAGTCTGGAAGGGATAAGCGCTGAAAGCATCTAAGTGCGAAGCCCACTCCAAGATAAGATTTCCATATAGGGACGTCAAAGACGATGACGTAGATAGGCCGCAGGTGTACAGGCAGCAATGTCACAGCCGAGCGGTACTAATAGCCCGAAACTTTCGGAAGTGCGAGACGTCGAGGGTAGATAAGGGAGGCAGAGATTGCGAAAGACTCTTTTTTTTCGTCAAGGATCGAGACATTCAGGCGGTTACAGCGCGGGGGATCCACCTCTACCCATTCCGAACAGAGAAGTTAAGCCCCGCCACGCCGATGGTACTGCGCAAGTGGGAGAGTAGGTAGCCGCCAACTTATAGGAGAGAGAGCCGGAGAGGGAGAACCCCTTCGGCTTTCTCTCTTTTTGTATATAGGACTCACAACCCCAGTCCTATCCAAAAGTCGGAGGGGCAGATGAAACGGTGGGAAAATTATCCGATTATTACGATTAAGAAAATGACCTATGAAAAAAACGATCGAATACATAGCTTTCGATGCCGACGACACGCTTTGGGAGAATGAATTGTATTTTCAAGAATTTGAAAAGGAATTTTGTAATCTCCTCAGTCCCTATCAGATGTCGTCATCTATATCGGAAGATTTATTTAAAGTGGAAATGAAAAATCTCCATATGTATGGCTATGGATTGAAAAGCATGATGCTTAGTATGATTGAGACAATTTGTAAAGTGACGGAAGGAGAAGGAAATATCGGTCTTGTAAACAAAATCATTGAATTAGGTCAAGAGCTTTTGCAAAGGCCGGTTACATTGCTGAATGGAGTAAAAGAGGTTTTATCGGCATTTCAAGGGAAATATAAATTGGTGTTAGCGACTAAGGGAGACCTGTTTGACCAACAAAGAAAAATTGCAAATTCCGGGTTGCAAGAATATTTTACCCATATAGAAATAATGAGCGATAAGAAAAAGGCAGACTATAAAAAGCTACTTGGTAAATTGGAATGTTCCCCTGAGAAATTTCTCATGATAGGAAATTCAATAAAATCCGATATCATTCCTGTATTGGAACTCGGAGGTTATGCCGCTCATGTACCCCATCATGTCACTTGGGCATACGAGCAATATGAGGGAAAGGTAGAATACAGGAACTTTATCCAATTAAATCATATCGAAGATATAACAAATTACCTTTGATGGTGATTTCGATTGAACCTTATTCTTGTACCAAAGCCTTTTTGAAGATAGCTTCGACTTCGTTGGGATAGATACCGCCCTCGTGCTCCTTTTCGTCTGCGATGTAAAACGTAGGAACGTAATAGTAATTGTTGGTATTTTCTAATCACTTCGTCTCTGTGTGCCACCTTCTCTATCGTACTAGATGAGCAGAGAAGGGTGACACATTTATTGAAATAGGAGCTATTTTGAGTATTTATGAGAGAAGTGTACTGTTAAGAGTGAGGTGTCGATAGAAAAAATATGAAATCTTTTTTATTTTTCGAATATAAGTCGTATCTTTGCACCGCTCAAATAGAGAAGTCGACTATGGAGAGATGGCAGAGTGGTCGATTGCGGCGGTCTTGAAAACCGTTGAACTGAGAGGTTCCGGGGGTTCGAATCCCTCTCTCTCCGCTAAATACTAAAATAAGTAGAAAGTCTCACAAGTCTAATATTTGTGAGACTTTTTTATTGCCTTTTGATCTATCTTATATCTTTCTTCAAGTGGAGATTATTCGTATATAGACATTAAATATTTTAATGAATGTTTGTGCTAGCCTTTCGGAAATAATATTTAATGCCGTGAATATCTCACTATTCTGATTCTCTTTTTATACTTATCTTTTTTAGAATTCATAAGTTGTGTATTTGTATAGACTTTTTTGATTAAGAATGTTATAGATCGATGTTATTAATATTTAATCATAATCTTTTGTATCGATTCCCTGTATTCCGAGGGCGTTTTTCCTTTATTTTTTTTAAAGATACGGTTGAAGTTTGAGATGTTGTTGAACCCGCATAGGAATGCGATTTCGCTAATGGAATTTGTCGTCTCGAATAACATTTTTGTGGCATTACTGATTCGTATGTCATTAATGTAATCTACAATATTTCGATTTGTCCTTTTCTTGAAAAAGTGGCTTAGAGCGGAATCACTCATAGAGACTAATTGGGCTATATCGCATAATTTGATGGGATTCATGTAGTTGTTGTTTATGTACTCGTTGATTTTCGCGATTCGCCGGCTTTTTGAATCTCTGAGTATGCTATCGTTGTCGAAGGTTCCACTGGCTAAAATTCTTTGGCGCGGATTGGTCGATAGGTCATAGAGTAGGGCAAAGAATTCGAGACAAACGTTGAATCCCGTCATTTGAGTCATGGCGATTATTCTTTTGACAATATCGGAATTTTTGTTTTCTGTGAATTGGATTCCTCTTTTCGATTTTTCCAACATATCTTTTATCGAGGAGAACATGCGTTTTTGAAGAATGGGGAATGTTAGGAGCTGTTCGTGAAATTGTATAGTGATGACATGGTTGCTCTCGACATTGTTGCCTTCCCATTTGTGTGGAACATTGGGACCAGTCAGTACTAAATCGACCTCTTCGAAAGGTTCGATGGAATCTCCTACAATGCGGCGTCCAAAATCCCATAGGACTAAGTTTAGTTCGAAATCGGAATGGAAATGTATGGGATAATCAAAATCGGCTTTTGGGTGATTGAGTATAATGAAGAGATCGTCTTCATTAATCGGGGTGATTTCGTGTTGTATATTTTTCATAATCGGAGCAATTTAATATATAGTACAAATATATAAAATAATTTGGGTGTTGTCAATAATATATATGATTATTATTTATAGTTTAATTTTGTAATTATTTGATTTATAGAAATATATTGTTTTATATAATAGTATTTTGATGTATTATGATAAAAAATTGCATAATATTATTCAATATAATATAGGTATTTGACTAAAATGTATTAAGTGTGATGTGAAATTTCGCTTAATTTTGTCGATGAAATAAATATATAAAATATTATGAAATTAAAGAAATACGAGGGTAATCCGATATTGTCGCCTAATCCTGAGAATTATTGGGAAAGTTTAGTTGTGTGTAATCCGGGGGTAATATATGATAATGGCGTTTTTCACATGCTTTATAGGGCGGCCGGAAATGATATAGAACATCTTGTATATATAGGCAAGGCAGAAAGTACAGACGGTATCCATTTTAAGCGTGTTTCGAAAGAGCCGGTTTTTTCACCGGGTAAAGATTCGTTTGATGCTGGTTCAAACGAGGATCCACGTATCGTGAAAATGGGGAGTGAGTTTTTCGTAACATATGCTTTTCGCCCGTATTTTGCTAGTCAATATTGGAAGAATGATTATGATCAGGTGGAAGCGCCGGAACATGATCCGAATGCTCCGAAGTGTTTGAGGGAGAATATCAGTAATACGGCGCTCGCCGTATCGCGAGATATGCTCCATTTTAAGAAAGTGGGGCGTTTGACAGAGCCTTCGTTGGATGATCGTGATGTGATTTTGTTCCCGGAGAAAATAAACGGGAAATATTGGATGCTTCATCGCCCGAAAGATTATGTGAATGCAAACGGTAATTATGGAACAGATTATCCTTCTATCTGGATAAAGAGTTCAGACGATTTGATGATGTGGAATACCGAGAGTAAATTATTGATGAAGGGTGAAGAGGATTGGGAGGTTAAAATCGGGGGGAATACTCCTCCTATTAAGACTGACGACGGGTGGTTTTTGCTTTATCATGGAGTAGATGCGAACTTTACCTATCGCGTTGGCGCCGCTCTTCTCGATTTGAATGATCCGACAAGGGTATTGTATAGAACAAAAGATTTTATTCTTGAACCGGAAACGTATGAAGAGACGCAGGGTTTATATCGTTGGGGGGTAGTTTTTCCGACAGGGGCCGTAGTTAAGGATAATATTTTGTATGTCTATTATGGTGCTTCTGATCAATGGGTGAACTTGGCTACGTGTGATTTTCAAGAATTGATCGATTTCGTGAAATCGAATAGCAGAAAAAAATAAGATACCCCATGGAACTGAATATATCAAATATCGATATAGTTGTCATACTTCTTTTTGTAGTGGGAATCATTTGGTGGGCTCTTAAAAACAGGAAGAATGAAAATGCCAGTGAGTATTTTTTAGCCGGAAAATCTCAAAATTGGTTTGTTGTTGGGTCCTCTTTGTTTGCCGCTAGTGTGAGCAGCTCGACACTTATGGGGCACTCTGGCGAGGGTTTTATAAGTGGTATTGCGGTATTTAATTATAATGTCGGGGCTATATTCGTAATAATTTTTGTGTCGTTATTCTTCCTTCCGTTTTATATTAAATCGGGTATATATACGATACCCGAGTATTTGGGAAGGCGTTTTGATAATCGTTCACGGAAGTATTTTTCGTTCATCACTATTATCGGCAATGTGTTTTTGGATGCCGGAGCTGCTTTGTATACAGGGGCTTTGATTCTGAAAATTATTTTTCCCGAGATAGATATGATGTGGATTATTATAGGAATGGCTTTGATGGCGGGTACTTATACAATTATAGGGGGATTGTCTTCTGCCATCAATGCCGATATGATACAATCCATAATATTGATTGCAGGGTCGGTGTTGCTGTCGATATTTTGTTTTAATTCGGTCGGAGGCTGGGAAAATTTTGTAGAACATTTCCATGATGGAGTTTGGTTAAATTTGATTCGTCCGAATTCGGATACTACGGTTCCCTGGTTTTCCATTTTTTTGTCTATTCCTATTTTGGGATTTTATTTTTGGGGAAATAATCAAGTCATAGTACAGCGAGTTATGTCGGCCAAGACTGTAAATGAGGGTCGATTGGGCTTTTTATTCGTGGCTTTTTTGTACGTGTTTACTTTGTTTATTTTCATAGCTCCGGGAATGGTGGGCAGAATGATCGATCTGTTCGGTGTGGGTGATACGTTGCCCAATGAAATTATAGATGGAAATACATTGCGGGCTCAATATGGAATCGATACGAATGAAGTATATCCTCGATTGATTTTGAAGTTGTTGCCTGTCGGTTTGATTGGTGTGATGATTGCCTGTATGGTTTCTGCTCTGACATCGACTCTGAGTGCGACATTAAGCTCTGTATCTACTTTGTTTACAATGGACTTTTATAAGTCGTGGAGGCCGGAATCCAGCCCCCGGCATTTGGTGCGCGTAGGTCAGTGGACTTCTTTTATTACTTTGGTCGTAGCTGTATTGTGGGCCCCGTTGATCGGTAAGTTTGCATCGTTAGTCGCCTATTATCAAGAGTTCTCTTCTTATCTGGCTCCTCCAATTGTCGGGACGTTTTTAGTCGGCCTGTTTTGGAAGGGTTCTACTCGCAACGGTGCATTTGCCGGTTTAATGTCGGGATTGGCTATGTCGGCATTAATCATGACTTATAAATTCGGATTCGGAGGCGTCGTACCGTTTCACTTTTTGTTGTGGGTTCCCATTTTGTTGATTTTGAGTGTCCTTGTGAATATTATCGTGAGCAAGTGCGATAGGAATAAAGAGACCGATGTCGAAACTTATACATGGAATAAATCCGTTTGGCAAGACGATACGAGGGAATTGAAAACAGTTCCCTGGTATAAAAATTTTAGATACATCAGTATTGCTTTGATTATAATTGCATTATTAGAGTATTGGTGGTTTTTCTAAGAAAAATTATTAACCCGTAAAAATAAATTATCATGAAAAAAATTTTCAATTTAGTTGCTGTGGGAATGGTATTAGCATCAGTGAATGTTAATGCGCAGACCTATGTGAATGAAATGACACAGGCCGATGTGGAGCGTGATTGTTATATCGAAGGTGGTAGTGCTTTGTTCAATGATGCAGCGGATGCCTATTATGGAGATGGTAGTTATGTACAAAAGTCATCGGCTTCTACTCCTACTGCATTTATATTTAATAGAGACATTTGGGGAAATAAAAATTTAACCGGATTCATAGTTAATGTGCTGGTCCCCAATGATCGTATGGATTTCGACCAGTTTATTAAAATCGAGTATTCAACCGATGAGCTGAATTATCAAGAGGTCCCCGACATGAAGGTTGAAAAATCTTATGATGCAGTTTTAGGAAATAACTATTGGATCGATGTTTGGTATCAAGGTGCTTTGCCTGAGGGAGTAAAAGAGATTAAAGTGACGATGGTTGCCAATGAAGAAGTGGCTAACTGGATTCCGTGCTATCGTCGTACAGAAATTTTTTATGAAGGCGGAGACTCGTATGAATATGTCAAACCTCCTTATTTAATGATTGTGCCGACCGAGTTTTCTGTCGACTTTGAAACCGAGAATTATAGCATCGATATGGCGGGTTCCCAAAATGCATCTTCTACGATCGAAGTGGTAGATAATCCTAAAAAAGATGCGGTCAATGGTAGCGACAAGGTGTTGAAGATTGTACAAGACCCAACCGACCCGAATTGGGGGTGGGACAACGCCGATTGGTTTGGTGTAGCCATCGGTTTGTTGTCTGGCGAAGAAGAGCAATTGACCGAGATTACCGAGACCGACGGTCGTTATTTGCATTTCAGTATTTTGAGAAATGAGAATTCTGTATTCGGAATGGAAACTTGGGGTGGTACATGTTCATATAAGAATCAAGAAATTCCATTTACCGGATCGGAAAATTGGCAGGAAGTAGTGATCGATTTAGAAGAATATATTGGGTCTACTTTCAAGCAATTCTATTTCTCTCCGAATGAAAAATTCGGAACCGACAATGTTGCGGTAGCAGAAACTACATACCTCGATAATATCTATATCTCCGATGTCGCTACATCTTCTGGCATAGCCGACAATGTCGTTTCGACATCGAAAGTCTGGGGTGGTAAAGGTGCGCTCTATGTGGAAGGCGAAGCCGGTGAAATGAGTGTATATTCGGTTTCTGGAATGGAAATAGGGAAATATGCGTTGAATGGGTTTTTGCAAATAGATATCGAACGGGGTATTTATTTGGTAAAGATCGGCGATACTACGTCTAAAATTGTAGTCTATTGATGAATTTTGAAAGGTGTACCAAAAAATTCTTTTTGGTACACCTTTCCTTTAAGATAATATAAAAATCGGCGGTAGTTTTTGGCTTGGAGGGAGTTATAGGCTATTTTATTTTTATGGAATGAGAATAAATGGTACTATGTGATAGATACTGTTTGTTTGGATAATATCTGTATATTCGACATTACTTGTAGTCGATGTTTTAAAACCATGCAAATTAGAGGATAATGTCGATGAATTTTCTTGGAGAGGCTGGCAGATATACTGTTTTGTAGCTTGTAAAGTCGGTGATACAGTCTTGAAGAATTTGGCATATTAAAGTTATTATATTGTTTTCGGGTGTGGGATATTAAAGAATTCAAGATGCCTTTATCCCCATATAAATTTAAAATCAAGGAATGATGAAATTATGGCAATTTTTATCTGTTATTTTGATATTGTCGATATCTCCTTTGGAAATATCGGGTCAAAATAATAGTGGTATTGTTTCCGGTAGTGTTTTTAATTCAGGACAAGAACCACTCGTGGGAGTGAGCGTCTTTGTCAAAGGAACAAATATAGGAACGATGACCGATGCAGATGGACGTTTTTCTGTAAAGGCAGAGGACGGACAAAGTCTGGAATTTCGTTATATCGGTTATGACACCAAAGTGGTGACCGTGAATGGTAAAACGATGTCGGTTACGATGTCGGAAAATCAAGTTATCTTAGATGATGTTGTAGTTATCGGGTACGGTACACAGAAAAAAAGCGATTTAACCGGTTCTCTCTCTTCTGTAAAGGGAGAAGATATCGTAAAAACAGGCGACACGAATATTACCCAGTCTCTACAAGGTAAAGCTCCGGGAGTTTATGTCACGTCCAATTCTGGAACTCCGGGGGCAGGAGCTACGATTCGTATTCGTGGTTATGGTTCTATTTCAACCGATTTAACCCCGTTGTATGTCGTGGACGGGCAACCTATGGAAGAGAGCAGTGTGAATACTATTAATCCTATCGATATTGAAAATGTTGAGGTATTGAAAGATGCTTCGGCCACTGCCATTTATGGTTCTCGTGGAGCCAATGGCGTTATTTTAATTACTACGAAGAAAGGTAAATCCGGTAAAACCAGTATCACGTTTGATGCGTCATTCGGTTGGTCAAATGCAATTAATCGAGTGCATATGATGAATAGCGATCAGTTGTATGGCTTTTTGGAAGAGGCGTATGAAAATGACGGAATGCGGATGCCTAGAAATATTACCCGACTTTATCATCTCGATGGAGAAGGCTTGGGCCCTGTCGACGAATATGGCGAGCCGACGGATATAAATGTCTATGATACCGATTGGTGGAATGAAACCACTCAAACAGCGTTTAAACACAGCTATAACTTATCGGTCAGTGGCGGTACGGATAAATTGACCAGCCATTTCAGCATAGGTTATTTGAATCAAGAGGGTATTGTAATGACATCGGATTATGAGCGTATTACATTGCGTGTGAACAACGAATACAAGTTTAATAAATGGATAACGATCGGTCAGACCTTAGGTGCAGCCTATGTCAAAAGTCATGATTTGAACACTCCGATTAATGAAATATTGTTACCGGATCCGTTTTCACCGATTTATGCCAAAAATGCAGATAAGCAGGATCCTAATTATGAATTTAATAAATATATGGGATCTCAATACAGCTATTATTCGAATCCTGTTGCAAAATTGAACCGACAGAAAAAGGAACATTTGAATCGTAATATCGACGGTACGGCCTACTTAAATATCAATTTGGGATTAAAGGGTCTGGACTTTAAGACTATGTTGGGTTTTGAGTTACCGGAATATACCTATACCGAGTTTAACCCGTTTTTTGATTTGAGGCCGAATGATACTCCATATAATATGTGTACGAATGTGGAGAGTAAATTTTTGTTGGAAAACAGTGTCGCCAATACGAGTTCTACGGAACTGAATTATACATTTCAAAATACGTTGAGTTATAATAATCAATTTGGGAAACATTCTATTTCGGCGGTGGCAGGTTTCACGTGGGAAGCCTATACCGGTCGTTCTTTTACGGCAGAGCGGTTGAATACGCCGAGTAATTCCGATGCTTTCCAAATCGTGGGAGCCGGGACGAAAGAGGGAACTTCTACGGGTAGCCGTTATGAAAACTATTTGATTTCTTATCTTGGGCGTATAAATTACAACTATGCAGACCGCTATTTGGCGACTGTCAGTGTCAGAGCCGACGGTTCCTCGAAATTTGCACCGGGCAACCGTTGGGGGACATTTCCGTCTTTTTCTTTGGGTTGGCGTATAGATCAGGAGGAGTTTTATAAAGATTGGAATCAGAATGTATTGAGTGCGGTTAAACTGCGTGGTGGTTGGGGACAAATCGGGAATCAAAACATTCCTTCGTTCGCTTATGCCGATGTCGTTTCTACTTATGATACATGGGTGTATGGGTTTAACAGCGGTTTGAATCTGTTGAAGGCTTATGCCTCTACATCTAAGGGAAATAAAGATATTAAGTGGGAAACAGTGGAGCAAGGTAATATAGGAGTCGACTTGGGTTTCTTTAAAAACTCATTGACGTTGTCGGCAGATGCTTACATTAAGACGACACGGGATATGTTAATGCAGAATCCGTTACCGGGAATGGCCGGTTATCCTACAACCCCGTGGGTGAATGCCGGTTCCGTAGAAAACCGGGGTTTGGAATTTTTGATCGGGTATCAAGGGAAGGTCGGCGACTTCCGTTATTCTGTGAGCGCAAACTTTACTTTCCAAAAAAATAAATTGGTTGAAACCGGAACGAACGATCCGATTTGGGGTACTGTCTCGAAGAACGAAATCGGAGAAGAATTCGGACGCTTTTATGGATATGTTTATGATGGCATTTTCCAGTCGAAAGAAGAGGTTCTCGCCCATGTAGGAGCCGATGGGAAGACTTTGCTTCAACCTCTTGCAGAACCCGGCGATGCTCGTTTCAGGAATCTTAATGGCGATAATACGCTGGATAGCAATGACCGGGATTATATAGGAAACCCCAACCCCGATGTGATTTATGGAGGAAATATCGAATTGGGATATAAAGGAATCGATTTTGCTCTTTATTTTCAAGGTGTTGCCGGTAATGATATTTGGGTAGGGACAAAAGCTCTTCTCAGGCAGACGAGTATAACGAATTTATTAGCCGAAACTTACACAGATGCGTGGCGGAATCCCGGTGATAAAACCGATGTATTCGGAATTACCAGAAAAGATGATAATGATAATTATAGAAATTCGTCATGGTATGTGCAGAACGGTAGCTTCTGTAAAATAAAAACTGTACAGATTGGCTATACATTCC
Organism: Barnesiella intestinihominis YIT 11860; assembly: GCF_000296465.1. Lineage (NCBI taxonomy): Bacteria > Pseudomonadati > Bacteroidota > Bacteroidia > Bacteroidales > Barnesiellaceae > Barnesiella > Barnesiella intestinihominis. Next base: position 1,206,275 of record NZ_JH815203.1, on the reverse strand, counting down.
CGAAGAAAATAGTCGAAGCTACGAAGGTGTTTAGTTCTTTGCGATTATATGTGAGCGGAGAAAATCTGTTTACATTTACAAAATTCAAATATATGGACCCGGAAGTCCCAAATGGCAATGCTTTGAATATGGGTATAGAGAATTTGGGGTATCCTAATCCTCGCACATTTACAGTAGGGGTCAATGTTCAATTTTAAACGATTACAGTTATGAAACTAAGGTGGAGAATACTATATATATTGTTAGGCTCGTTGTTCCTTCTTCCTTCATGTACAGATGAGGATTTGGATACGACTATGTACGGAGGTCGAGAAGACACGGAATTTTACAATAATCTCGAAGAGATCAATCAAGCATTGACGGCCTGCTATTTCTATATGAAGGATAGTTGGAACGATATGAGCTTGGAGTTGATGTTTATCAACGATTGTGCATCCGATGATTGCGAGAAGGGTGGCAGTGGCCTTACCGATAAGAGGAATATTTATCAGTTGGAAACATTCAATATATTTACGACGAACAGTAAAGTGAGCCAGTTTTGGAACATGGCGTATAGAGCTATTTACCAAATAAATACATTGTTGGACAAGAGCGAAATATTTCGTTTGGAGAATACTGATTTAACGGAAGACGATAAGACATTGCTTACGCGTTATGAAAATGAGGCTCGTTGGTTACGAGGCGTGTGGTATTTTAATCTGGCTTATTTGTGGGGTGATGTTCCTTTGTTTTTGCATGCCGAACAGCCTGCGGATATATATAAACCCCGGACACCGGTAGCCCAGATTTGGGAACAGGTTATAGCCGATTTTACTGCGGCTACGGCTTTGCCGAAACGGAGCGAGTATTCCGAGGAAGACACCGGGCGCGTTACGAGCGGCGCGGCTTATGCCATGTTGGGTAGGACATACTGGTATAATCGTGATTTTGAGAATGTTTATAAAATGCTCTATGTCCTGGTTGAAGGCGAGCAAAAAGGAGAATATGAATTGGATCCAGATTTTGCGACTCAATGGTTGAACCCAAATTCCAATTTGAGAGAGTCGATTTTTGAGATACAATATGTCACCAATGGAAAGAATTGGGATGAATCGACGGGGTGGAACGGAGTTTGGTTTATTCCCAGTAGCGATGGCGGTTATGGGTTTCATTTACCGACTCAACATTTGTTGGATGCTTTTGACCCGGAGGATCCGCGAATTACTTGGACATTTGTTCGTCAAGGCGACCAATTCGTCGGGAATGATTTTGTGACAGGAGATGCGAATTATCCCAGTCGTTTCTTTGACCGTAAACATTTTGTCCCCATGAGCGAGACTTTAAATGCGGCGTCTCCGGTCTATCCACAAGATGTAGAAATGACAGTTTATGTCATTCGTTATGCCGATGTTTTGTTGATGTATGCCGAGGCTTGTTTGGAAAAAGGTGATATCGTGGGTGCTAGAAAGTATTTGAATCAAGTGAGAAAACGAGCTCGCGAATCCAGTCCGTTGGATGCGAAACGAGTCATTCAAAAGTATGTGCCCGACACAAAGCCGACATCGTTACCGGACATAACTTCCGATAATGTGGCGGAAGTGCGATTGGCTATTTGGAACGAGCGTCGCTTTGAGTTCGCTTGTGAGGGAATCCGCCGTATGGATTTGATGCAACAGGAACGTTATGGAGAAATTATGACGGCTGTATATAGTAACGGCTATGCGACAGAAGATGTCGATAAGGGACGTTATTATACAAAGGAAAGAGAACTTTTCCCCATTCCTCAAAATGATATAGATTTAAGCCGAGGTGCATTGGTTCAAAATCCCGGATATTAAATCGTCTTTTTTAGGTGTAGTAAATATTTGATAATTAAGAAAGTAGATAATTGTATATGAAAAGATTGATATATTTGATTTTACTCTTGTTCGGATTGTCCGGTTGCAAGACAGAACAACAGGAGGTTCAGAATCCGATAGTTGTGGATACCGATTTTGTGTTGCAGGAAAACTATTATGGAGGGGCGATGCAATGGGAACCCAATGACCGGGATTCGATGACGGAGGCGCAGTGGGATCGTTTGTTTAGACGAGTCGAATTTATGAAACTGGGGTATATTCGTTGTTGCATAATGCCCTATTTCTACTGTTTCGGTTATGACGGGAACGACCCTATATTGCTTTGGGACATGGATTCGACGAAAGTCGATGCCCGTTGGTATGCTAATTCTCGTCGATTCATGAACGACTTGTATCGTCAGCTTCAATTTTGTAAGGATAACGACATCGATGTGTTGCTTGGAGAGTGGTGGAAGCCGATGAATCCGAATTGGAAACAGGCTGTCCCCGTCGATATGCCTAAGTATACGATAGAATTGGACGATTCCCGATATGCCGTTCAAGTAGCTGAATTGGTTGAATATTTGGTTAAAGAGAAGGGCATGACTTGTATCAAGCAATTTAACTTGGGGAATGAAGTAAATTTGGTGGCCAATGATCCTCGAACCGGTTATTCATGGGAAAAATGGAAAAAAGCCATTCTTAATCTACGCTCGGAACTGGATAAACGGGGATTGAATAATATTGAGATCGTGGGTCCGGACGGAGGTTATTGGGGGACTGATGTTTGGTTCAATAAGACATTGACCGAATTGGATAGTGTGGTTCCTGTCATCGATTATCATTGGTATATCAATAAAGATTGGACTTTTACGAATCGTGTGGAAGATGAGACACGAATGTTTCGTTTCTTTACACAAATGCAGGACAGCAGCAAAGTGAATATTTGGGGCGAAATGGGTATTCGTGACGGACATAATGAGGTGCTTGACCAGCATACGTTGATTCACCAGTGGTGGTATGGAACGTTCGTTGCCGATGCCTTGATTCAGACTTTGCGTTCCGGCTGGTCGGCTGCTGCGGCATGGGGTATGGATGATGCCATGCATTATAAGGACGACCTCGATGAACAGAAACGTTGGGGATTTTGGAATTCGATCGCAGAACAGAAAAATAAACCGGAAGAAGCGAATATACGTCTGTGGTTTTATACGTGGTCGTTGATGTCGCGTAATATCCCGAAAGGGTCGAAAATTTTGTATTCCAATTCTTATAGGACTCAGAATTTGAATGGTGTGGCCGCATTGACTCCGACAGGAGATTTGACATTTGCGATTACAAATACAGCCGATTTTGCGCAGCGTGTAACCGTACAGATTCCTACTGTCGTGAACGATCCGATAATCAATAAATATGTGTATTTCGAGGACGATTATCCGGTCGATACAGCAGGCTTTCCGGTTGTGAAAGAAGTCTTGAAAGATGTCAATCTTCAAAAGGGGATAGTTATCGATTTCCCCGCGAAAGGTTTTGTTTTGTTGACTACGATTGGAGGTAGCAAACCGGAAATTGTGAAAAATGATAAATATATGATGGATCCGATGGAAGGTGTCCAACGTATGTATGATCATTCCAATAATTTGGGATTAAACGGTTTCCCTAAATTCTATGACGAATGTAACACTGCTGCTCCCGATTTCCAGTTCTTCAAAGTTTTGGAAGATTGCGGGACTATTCACCCGTCGACCAATGAAGAACATGCTTATATAACTTATAAGTTCGACGGGTTTAATTATTTTGAAATCAAGGTGTCGGGAGTGGAAACCATAACCGACCGTTTCAAAGTGTACGTCTCGCCGGATAATTGCGAGTGGAGGGAGGTCGAATTGTCGTTTACCGAACCCGAAATGTCTGTTTGGCGTTTTGTCCATTCGACCATAACACCGAAAACAGAACTCGATAATTGCAATTATTTAAAGATTGAAATGCTGCCGAACGGTTATTTCTCCAATACTCGTATTCGTGAAGTGAAAATAGAAAAACGGTGAAATGTTAGTACGGGGAATATAAAGAGGGCATACTCATTGTGAGTATGCCCTCTTTCTGTTATTACAATCGCTTTGTTATAATGAAAAGGTTCGGTCTTTCATCGGATACAAAGTAAAAAGTACAGACGTTTACTTTTAATGTCGGTTACGAAAAATCTCGACAGCTTGATAAAATGCATTTATGTTTTCGAGGGAGACACCCGGAGGAACATCGCAACCCGTTGAGATAATAAAGTTGTCGAAATCGGTAGTAACATGCAGCAGTCTCTCCGTTTCGTCGTAGACTTGTTTCGGAGATGACGATTTGAAAATACCGACTGGATCAAGATTCCCCATAACAATGCGATCGGACGGTACTTGTTGAAGGGCGGAGACGATGTCGCATTGATTACCGAAGTGGAGAGCCCTTGCTCCTGAGTCGATCATGGATTGCGTACAGTGCCCTGTGTTTCCGCAGTTGTGCAATACGAAAAGGAAGTTTTCATCTTGTACGGCCTCGACGATCGGTTTTATATAATTAGTCGAGAATATTGTGGCATCGTCGTTGCTGAGTAACCCGGCGGCAGGCTCGGCCATGATGATACCATCGACTCCTGTTTCTTTCAGAGCTCGAATGTATTTGAGAATAAATTCTGAACATTTTGAGAGTAGTATTTTTGCTAAATCGGGTTCGACGTAAATAGCCATCATCATTTCTGACATATCGTAAAGTCGACCTGCCAAAGAATAAGGTCCGATACAACCTGCAAAGACCGGGCGGTCATTGATTCGTTCTGCCGCAAGTCTGTTTGCTTTCAGATATTCGGGAATACGGGCGGTATCGGTATCGGGAATGCGGAGATTTTCCACTTCGTTCCTGTCGTGAAGCAACCTTTCGGCAACACTGGGAACATCGTTTTCGGAGAAATGAAGTTTTGCCCCGAAAGCTTCGGCTTCGACGGTAAGGTCCATGATGACTGTCGCCGCATCGGAAGGAGTATTTTCTGACAAGGCGATAATGGCGTCGGCATGTGTCTGGCCGTCGGTAACGGCGGCTTTTACAGTTTTCTCGATGAGCTCGATTCCCGGGTGTGTCATAATGGGTATAGCATATCGTTTATTCCGATTGAGATTGAGTTTCATGATTAAATGATTTTTTAATTCGTTTCTTATAACAGTTGTCCAGTTCGCAGAATTGACAACCGTATTTGCGGGTATCGACATGAAGTCCAGAGCCTATCACTCCGCTGATAGATTTTATAGGATACATCAGGGCACTGCTATTGAGAGTGATTCCGCACACATTATCGGGTAAGAGTGAGAAGAGTAATTTCTGTTCATTCACATGCCACCCGCAATAACCCGGACTAAAACGGTTAGTATGGGGTATTCCCGGCAATTCTGTTTCCACGAACTTTTCCATAATGTCTCCTGTCGCTTCGGCAATGCAACTACCGAGGATATCCCAAATGAATAGTAGCAATGCATCGTCTGCATTCGATAGTTTATTGTGAAAATCTTGATATTCCATACCGGCAGTCGCAGCGAAAAAAACGAATCTTTCGGAGTTTTTCAACAGTGTGGCGATAGTCTGGTTAACGTGAAATATTTTTTGATTACAACATATACAATCCTTGTTTACATACCCGTCGAACATTCGAAAGTAAAAACGAAGTCTTACTATGTTGTTTGCAACGAGGAACAGGTTGTCGACTAAATCCCGAACATTTTTGTCGGGAGATACTGCTCCATACCCCATTTCTATATATACGGTTTCTTTTGTCAAGTTTAGTTCTTCGAACCGCAGTGAATGTTCCATTTCTCTTATTTGTTCAATAATTTTCGGGCGAGAGTTACAGCGGCATTGGCATTGTCGCTATATCCGTCGGCTCCGATTTCTTCGGCAAATTTCTCACTGAGTGGAGCGCCTCCAATCATGATTTTGACATCGTTTCTGATTCCGGCTTTTTCAAAAGCTTTGATAACTTCTTTCATATAAACCATTGTGGTAGTCAGAAGTGCCGACATACAGACAATGTTCGCTTTGTGTTCTTTGGCGGCTTCGACGAATTTTTCATCGGAAACATCGACACCGAGATTAATTACTTCGAACCCACAGCCTTCCAACATAGAGCTTACGAGGTTTTTCCCGATGTCATGCAGATCGCCTTTAACCGTTCCAATGACAACTTTCCCGAGAGAGATTGTATTTTTGTCATTTTCCATGTAAGGTTTAAGAAGTTCCAAAGCTCCTTTCATAGCCCGGGCACTCATCAACAGGTTGGGAACATAGGCTTTTCCGGCTTCGAATTGAGTCCCGATTTCTTCCATTCCTTTAATCAAATAATCGCTGATCAATGTTTGCGGGTCGATATTTTCTTGAAGCGCTTCTTGGGTTGTACTAACTGCCAGTTCGAGATTCCCTTTTACGATTGCATTATGTAAATCTGAAAGTTTTGCCATTTTCGCTGGATTATTAGAAGTTGATTATTTTATAAGAAGTATTGCCTATTTTAATGAGATGTACTCCATTCTCTGCCGGAATGGAGTAACTTCCGTTTACGTTTTCTGCAAAGTGCAGTAATTTACCGTCGACAGAGAAAAGATAGACAGGCATGTTTTTAACGCCTTCAATATAAATATATCCGTTTTCGGCGGTTACCGAGATGTCGTTGTTTGTTACATATTCGATTCCCGAAACTTCTTCGGCGCTAAATATAAAATTGTCGAAGAAAGAAGTGTCGAGAACGTTCAGCCGGTCTGAATAATTTAAATTGGGATAGATGTCGATGCTTGTAATGATTTGACCGACATGATTCGACAAGTTCAGGCCGTACCTAAACCATTCTCTTTTCTCGTTACAGGAAAAGTGCCCGACGGCTTTTTCTCCCGAAAGGAAATTGACGACTATCTTGATTTCGGATTGTCCTGTCGGGCGGTAATATGAGAAGAACAGGTTGTGGTTACTTTCGGGAACTTGTACAAATGGATATAAATTTAATTGTGCGGACAAGTCTTGATCGGCATCGTTTGTTAATATATTTATTTGACAGGCTTTATCGCTGGGATTGTTTTCTTGTATTTTGGGATTCGAAGCAATGGAAGACATTATGGAGGAATTGGCCGGAATAACTTTTACAAAAGAATTCAAATATTCGAAGTCGATGTCCAGAATTTGTCGGTATTGTTGGTCGTTGTTTGTTGTAATTTCTTGTAAATCGATAGGGGAATTTTCTGTATTGGATAGAAAGATGTTGTCAAAAATCAAAGATTCGGTGTCGAGAGTGGAAGTCGTCGCTGAATCTCTATAAGGATATATGATGATGTAATCCAGTGTTTTACCGATTAGAGGCGTTAGGTTCAGTTGTAATTCCCTCCATTCTCTGTGAGGAATTTCGAATTCGTAACCCAATAGCCTGTCTTCATTTTGAACATGTAAGGCAATGGCGATTTTTGCCGGTCTACTCCTGTACAACTGAATATTGAGCAGTGGAAAATCTTCACTGATTAGGATTTTATTGAGCGGAAATATAGTACTGAAACAATCTCGGGGATTGTATTCGTCGTTAATTAGAATTTCGGAGTATCCGGCATTGTCGCTGGTATTAGGGTCTCGTTTGCGGGGATTAGAACCTATGTAGGTTCTAATCCCTTTGTTATAGTCGCCGAGAAGCATATACCCGTCTTGCGATTCAAAGTCGATGGTTAGAGTAGACTGTGTGTCGGACGTATTTGTCTCTAACGGTTCCAAGGTAGTGATGAATATACCTTCTTCCATAGGAACTTCCACCGTGATTCCGGTAGAAAGATTTTGATCGGTTATTTTTTCATACGGAAGAGACAACGCAGCGCCATCTCCGCAGCTGTTGCGGTTGAACCGATAAATGTAAAGAGGTTTGGTACAATCGACCTTAAAGGTAATGGATTGTGTTTTGCTTTGAGCATCCATACGTCGATTGACTGCGACAAACGAGTAATCTTCGGAGCCGATACGGGCTCCGAGTATACGAATATCTTTGCGCCCTTCCAGTTCGGTCATTTTGAGAATTTTTGCTCCACGGGGAAAGTAACGGCACATCAGTTGCCATGTGTAGTACCAGGGACGTAAAGTCATACCGCCATAAGTTCCGGCATTGTTCCACATGCCGGCATTTTTATTCTGTTCCAGCCCGTCGAGAGCCCAAGCCAATCCCGATGCCATGCCCGAACGGGCAAGTTGTATGCCGTAGTCCCAAAAACCTAATGCATATTCGTAGGTGTCGATTCGACAATGAGCCGGAGCATCGGCAACAGGCCAGTCGATAAAAGGGACTCCGATGGGAGCCATTTCCGACACATGGACGGGTTTGTTGGAATTGTCGTATTTATAGACATTTGCGAGATAGTTTGCAAAAGTCGTTTCAATGGTGCGATTATATAATTGGTTGTAAGTATCGTCGGGCGTATCGTTCAGGTAGTTATGGAAATCATAGGCTGACAGTTGATCTGCGTTGTATTGTGCAGGTTTCCATATCCAGTCGTTCCATGAATCGGCTCCCGACAGAAAATTTGTGGGTAAGCCACGTTTCTCCAATTCGGCGTAAAGTTTTTTTATCATGGTACTCCAATCTTCGTAAGAGATACCTACTCCCAAAGGCTCGTTCGAGGGCGCATAACTGGTAATGATTTTGTCGTAACCTTTTGTTCTAAAAAGATACTCGATGAGGTCGGCTTGCAGTTGTGCGCATTCGTCGGTCGTGTAAAATTGTTTATAATCCTCTCCGTTATATCCGACACCCCAGAAACCACTCATAACTTTAATGTCGTGTTCCTTATAAAGGTCCATAATTTTGAAATAGGCCTGCATGTATTTGCTATCCCAATTATAAGTTCCGATGGGCAGATTATTCCCATCATCGTCTTTGTTGAACCAATCGCGGATTACCGGTAAGCGGACTAACGAAGGTTTGATGGCAAGGATCCGTTCTGTCGCGGTTTTCCATAAATCATCGGACCACGGCTTAAAGGTGTTACCGTCGCTTTCGCGGGCGAATCCCCATTGATTGTACCCGAAACCTTCCCACGGTGTTTGTAATTCTTCCTCAACAGTTGATTCGAATGCTTGTAAATTCGCAGGGACAATCAATGTTGCAATTACAAGGGTAAGTAAAATAAATTTTCGTTTCATGTTATCAAAAGTGTTATAATTTAGAAAACGCGTGCTTCAAATATTTGCGTGACTTATCTTGTTGTGATGAATTCAAATTTTGAGTCGGAGGAACTGGGATAATGGCTCCCAACCGCGATATAGATAAATCCTTTTTGTTATTTTTCTTTTCTTCGAATTTGTTTGACGGCATCGATCATTCCTCTGAATCCATCGACAGAGACATAAGAAGCGATGGAATTACCCGAACCTAATCCGTAACCCTTGCAAATGCGCCGGTATTCTGTGCCTTTTCTCAATACTTCGTCATATACGGATTGATAGGTTCCCAACGAAAGCAGATTTACATCGAAGCCTCCAAAAAGTCCTATTTGACCGTTATATCGTTTTATCCATTCGTCGAAAGGAGCGATCAGGTCTTCGTTGCTATGCTTTGCGTCAATTCCCAAAGTTATGATGTCGGGCATTATTTCGAATATGTTACCGCAACTATGCAGAAGAAATTTTTTTTCTGCATGATGTACCAAGTCTATTATACGCTTGGTTTGAGGAAGTATGTGGTTAATGATGGTTGTCGGTTCGAGCATGGTCGATGTGCGGTGTCCCAAGTCGTCGCCCATACGGAAAAAAATGAAGATGTCGCTGTATTCTTGTATCATTTTGGACCATAATTCGACGTATAAGTCACCGATACGAATAAAAAGGTCGCGGAACAAGTCGGGATCTATGTATTGCATGATACACAGATTCTCGTAACCTACCAAATCTTGGGCGGATTCGAAAATGCCATACCCGCATCCTCCATATGCTTTCATTCCTGTTGGCAAGACTTTTCTGATAGCGTCGAGTTTGGGTTTGTTCGCTTCCCAAAACAAATGGGGTATTTCGTCGAAGGGATAGCGCTCAAAATCTGATCGGGTTTGAATGGGGCCTAATTTTCCTCCCATAATTGCACCGTGCTCCGGGAAAACGTCGCAGATTGGAGCTTCGAAGTCAAAGGCATCGTAGGTATTATTTTTCCAAAACTCCGTTACTTTTTTGAAAAAGTATTCTGGTTCTGTTTCTCGGTAACCGATAAGTTCTTCTCCTGTAAATTTCTCTATAAATTCAATATCGATGTGATGTTCATATAGAGGGAGATACTTTGGCTTTTTGTTATAAAGGACATCGAGAATGTTGTTTGCATTCGGCTGAAACTGTTCCATGTTTTGAGAGAATTTTTAGTCGTTCCAATGGATTAAACCAGCTTTGATATTTTCCAGTGGCATATCGGGTCCGGCTTCGAATTGCCCGATGAGGCCACCATTTACCCATAGAGCTTCTTTCATTTTGTGTACGGCGTCGATTACATCTTCGACACTTCCTTCGGGGAGTATGTGCTGACGACATATTTCGCCCCAGTTTGTAATACGTCCGTTGCATTTTTCGGCGACTTTGTCTAATCCCATGCACCACACTTGACTATTGATGGCATCTACTCCTATCTCGATCAAGTCGTCGTATAGTTCCAAAATGTAGCCGTCGCTATGCATAAAAACGAATTTACCGGCAGTATGGACTTTGTCAAAAAACCGTTTGTATAAAGGTTTATATTGTTTTCTCCATGTTTCAGGCGAGATTAATAAAGAGCGTTGTGAGCCCCAGTCGTCTCCGAAAATTATTCCGTCGACTTCTAATTTGAGCCATTCGTCTAAATAGGTGTTATAAAAATCTTCGACAATTTCCATTAGTTTGAAATATTCCGGAGATTCAATCAACGTATCCATGAAAAGGTTTTCTGTACCACGAAGGTATTGCATACGTTCGAATAAGCTAATCCAACCGCCTAAGATAAATTTGTCTTTATGAGTGTCAATGAATGCTTTTGTCTTTTCAAATCCAGAGATGCCTGATAAAAATAATTTTTTGGGACTTTCATAGTTCCAAACTTTATTGAAATCGGCAAAAGGATATTCTTTTACTTCTCCGATAATACCTGCTTGGTGATTTACCCAAGTCGATCCCCAGCAATCGGTATAACTGCCGATTTGGTAGTGACGTGCGTCTTCGGTGGGGTCGTCGAACGGAGCGGAGAGAATATCGATTTCGCAGCGATTGATGATGTCGTCAAGCGCTTGTCCGTATTTTAGTTTTGCGGCGGGCAGTTGCCACAGGTTTACCGGAATCCATTCCGGATTGTCATGTCGAAGGGTTCGTATTACATTTTCTTTGGCTGTCATCATAGCGGAATGGGTAGTTATATATTACATTTAAATGTCTTGTCGCCGATTTGTATTAAATAATTGCCATTGTTGAAATAGATATTCTCATTATTGGTCGAGATGTTTTGTCGATATAGTAGTTTACCGGATAGATCGAAAATATTGACTTGCTCTCCGATTGCATTTTTGATTATGATTTGATTGGATACAACGGAACAGTCGATTTCGTTGTTTCTTAATTCGTTAATAGTTGTGGGATCGCCTTCGTTTTTGAATAGAAAATATTCGTTGTCGGCTATATCGGAGGTAGAGGCCGTTATAATGTTGTCTTTTTGAGACAAATATTTTCCGTTAGCCAAAGCCCGTATTGCAGCTTTTTCACCTTTGTCTATGTAGAGAAATTTTGAGGAGGTGTCGAGATTCGATGAAAGTTCCAAAGCGCCGGTAGCAGCATTGACCGATAGATATGAATTGTTTTCGTTGAAGGCGATATATCCGTCGTCGGTATGAGAAACATTAAAACCTGTACCGTTCGGATTCATCGTAATGTCATTGTTGCTGATCGTTAACCTAAGATTGTTGGCAACGTTTTCCAAATAGTATCGTCCGTTCCAATAGCTTCTTTCCCCCGAAACGGCAATACATACAATTTCGAATTTTTTGTTTTCCAACAGTTTGATGTGGAGTATATGTTCTCCGATTCCCAAATCGGTCAATACGATTTGGTCGATGTGTTCTCCGTTAGAGCCGTCAATGACTACGGCCGGATTGTCGTCTACCCAAATTTGGGCCGTTCCGAAATTTTCGTTTGCCGGGCGTTTCCAATATGTGACGGCAGCAACGTCTCCGTTAATTTTAAATTGAAGTTCACTGTTTGCAATTTCGCTTCTCCAACCTTTTCCTGTGCCGAAATCCCAAATAGAACCTCCCGCCGTCCAGACACCTGTTTGGACCGGGGTTATATCGGTTTCGCTCAAATAAAATGCATCTTCTAAAATGTTGCTATATAGCGGAGCTGGTAGTGATGCCATTCGATCGATGTTCGATGCTTTTTTCCCTTCAAGTAGTTCGGTCGCTATTAGGTCGGCGATTTTTTGATGTGCGGTTGTATTGGGGTATATGCCATCACCGCCGATGAGTGTAGAGGTTTGGTAATAGTCCAGCCATGTTTTTTCTCCTTTGATTATTTCGTCTTTTATGGCATCGTTGTAACTGACGATCGGAATTTGACAATGTTGAGCGATGGGATATTGACGTTCGATTTTTGAAATCCCAGCTTGCGTGCATAGCATTAGCGATATAACGGCTGGCTCACCCGGGTTTTTCCAACATTTCCGTATCAGGCTTTCGTAAGAATCCAGATAAATATCTTCGAGTTGGTCGTTGCAAGCATATTCGATTATAATCAAATCGGGGTTGAATCGTAATAGTTTCTCTTCGGCACGAATACACCCGAAATAGGAATTCGTAGAACCGATACCGATATTGATGAAATTGACGTCGATTTCAAAAGTCGATTCGAACCAAGCCTTTAATCGGGCTCCGTAACAATTGGTCTCCATCGGTTCGGCGTTGGCTCCGGCAGTCATCGAACCACCTATGACACCGATGGTAATGTCATTGCCGCTTTCAGCTTTTTCCAATAGCTTTTGAACCCGGTAATAGTTCGTTTTTTCGTTGTAATTCTTCGCTTGATAGCCATCTCCATAATATACTATATTTCTTAATAATTCTATGTCGGATTGGGCATCTAAATAGATAACGACCTGAGTCGCATCTTCCGGTATCAAGTTGTCTTTTAAAGTGCATCGATATAGTCCATGCCCTTTATCCGTTATTTCTGGATAACCGTTGTCCCAACCTTCCACATATTTGGTTTCTTCTCCGGCCGAATTTTTTACGGCCAAAGTGGGACGTAGTCCGGTCGGAGAATAGTAATCGACAATTATTTCATGAGCAATTTCATTTTCGGGCAGTTCATAAACTAAGAATGAGTAGTTTGATGGATCGTCGATTTTCAATCGATAGATGTCTCCGGCTCGTTGTGCCCAATCGTCGGTCGTTCCAGAAATCAATTTTGAGTTACCAATCCAAGTTATTTTATAGGTATCTTCGAATTCGTCATATATGCGTCCTGCGTATAGTAATTGGATACTGCATAGTAATAGAGATAATGTTAGGCATTTAAATATGTTCACTTTCATGATAGGTAGTATTAAGTTTTTGTTTTATCGTTTGTATGTTTTTTTATGCAAAATTAGAATGGGTATTTGAAATATTATGATATAATTGAGTTAAAGGGTGATATTTTTTTGAATAGTTTATTGCTTAATGATGAAGTAATATTTGATTTTCAAAATAGTATTGTATATGTTCTAAATAGAATTAATGGGTATAGATGGAAGATATGAAGTGTTTTTTCGTTTATTATTTTTATGATTGATGACCGATTTACAATGAAATTTTTTTATAATTTAAAATATTTGTGTTGCTTTATTTTGTAAAATTATATTACATAATACCTAAATATGGGTATTATATAGTATATATATTATATTTAATTTTGCATAAAATTTTGTGGAACTATTTATAGGCTAATCATTTATTGTGTAGCATTTGTAAGAGCTGTTTATTTTGGAATCAAAATATATAATTAAGTAGTGTTTTTATGAAGTTATCAAGTACTAAATTAAAGGTTTTTGGAGGTTGGATCGTTGTGCTTATGTGTATAATGGCTTTTTCTTCCAAAGTTTTAGGGTCGGAATCTATTCCGAAAGAACGTGAAAATTATCAATTTACAGAACGGAGTGTACCTCTTAAATCAGGTAAAGCGCAGGTTCGTAAATATAGAAAGCGCTCGTCTCGAAATCCAGTGGGAATTATTAATATCTCTAAGTTGCCGGCTCGTACTCGTGTTGCCAAAATTAATGCACAAAATTCACCGGCGAATTTGTTCGGCTTTTTGGCAGCTACTAATAGTTATGAAGAGAGGGATTATGGTATCTACTCGATTAATCCTAATACAGGAGATTATTCTAAACTGTATGACGTAGAGGAATATGGTGAAGGCGAAGGCGGTGGGACTTACGCTAATGGAAAATTCTATTTATCGGTTTTTGACGAGTTTTACTGGTCGGGTATCAATTCTGCAAAATTGGTAGTCGTAGATGTCGTGACGGGAGATAAACAAGTTATAGAAAAAGAGGCGGAATATCCTAATGCTGCGGTGAATATGACCTATGATCCGGTCAATGATGTCGTTTATTCAATTAATTATGATGAGGCCGGGGAGGCTTATACGTTGAGTAAATTGGACCTCCAAACATTGGATTTTACAGTTGTCGCTCCAATGGAAAATTCTTATCGGGGAATGTGTATCGATGGAGAAGGGCAAATGTATGTAATCGATGATTATGGCGATGTATATAAGTTTGATAAAGAGTCTGCCGTACAGGGGGAGAAAGTAGTGAGTACAGGTTTTTTCCCTGAATATTCTCAATCGTGTTGTTGGAGCCCTCTCGATCGTAAAATCTATTGGGCTGCTTGTAATTGGAGTGAGAGCGAGTTGATTGTAATAGATCCGGTCTCGAAAGAGTTTTATACGCAATTGGCTTTTGAAAATGGAGAGGAGTGGATTGGCTTGTACACGACAGATCCTTTTTCTGATCCTTCTGCTCCGGCTGCTGTTGAAAATTTGAGTATATCCTATGCGACTCCGGGTGCGACGACAGCCCGAATTTCGTGCGATCTTCCTACAAGGACTGCCGGTGGTAATGAACTGAAAGGATTGATAAATGTAGCCATAGTAGTCGATGGCGATACTGTCCAGATAAAGGAAAACCAAAGTCCCGGTGCGGAATTTTCTATATCTCTTGTATTAACGAATGGATTACATGTATTGAAAGTAATTTGTTTGAATAGTGGCGGAGAGGGGGTTGCAGCTTCGATAAAAACTTTTACCGGAGAAGATATGCCCCAAATTCCAACCGAAGTGACCGCTGTTGCCGAAGAATCTGGGAAGGTAACCCTTTCTTGGACATTACCCGAAGCCGGTATTAATGGAGGTTGGGTAAACTTGACAAAAGTTTCGTATGACATTCTTCGTAATGGAGAGTCGTTATCGACCGACATAAAAGAGACAACTTATATCGATAATCTTCCCGAGAATGAGTTAAAGTCTTACAAGTATACTGTAATCGTGAAGTTCGGCGGAGAAGAGTGTGGGTCGGTCGAGAGTAATTCGGTCGTTTTTGGGAAAGCCGTTTCGCTTCCTTATGAACAAACTTTCGAAGATGCATCGTCATTCGATTTGTTGAACATAATCGATAATAATGGCGATGGTGTGACTTGGCAATTCGATACGGGTCAATTTAGTGCGGGTTATACTTTCTCTGCCGATAATGCTGCTGATGATTATTTGGTATTGCCTAAAATGACTTTTAAAGCTTATAATGTTTATTCGCTTTCGTTCGATATTTGTTCAGGCTCGGGGTATAATGCAGAAATTATTGGTGTTAAAGTGGGAGCGGAGCCTTCCGTAGAAACGTTATCTACGATTGTTATGGAACCGACGGAAATTATGGCGGATGCGTCTTCTCCGAGACATATTGTACTTACCTACGTGCCAGAAGCGAACGGGCAAGGAAATTTTGCAATTCATTGTACAAGCGTTGCCGATCGTTTTGGAGTTAATGTAGATAATGTTCGTGTGGAAGAATTCGGAAGTATTTATGCTCCGAAAGGCGTAACCGATTTTGTGGTGACGGCAGATCAAACAGGATTACAGAAAGCTACAATGAGTTTTGTCGTTCCGAAAGAAAATTATCAAGGAGAACCTCTTTCGTCTGTTTCTAAAATTGAAATCTTGCGTAATGGGAAGTTAATAAAAACGTTTGAAAATCCGGTTTTGGGAGCGACATTAACGTATGAAGACGAACATTCGGACTTTGGGTTTAATACATATGGCATCGTGGCTTATAGTGGAGAAAATGCCGGTGTAAAAGTGGAACAAACGGTATTCTGCGGTATTTATTCTTTACCTTATATAGTAGCGCCGACTCAACAGGAGTTTTCTTTGTTTACGATCAAGGATAACAATAACGATGATAATACTTGGTACTACGATATAAGCGACGGTTCGTTGAAGTATGCTTATTGTTCGAATTCGGCCGATGATTATGTCGTAACGCCAGCCATCGAATTGGGAACCGCCCATATGATAGAGGTCGTGTTTGACGCTAAGGCCGGTGTAATGGGTTCTGAGAAATTGGAAGTGACTTATGGTAAATCGGATAAGCCGGAAGATCAACAAAAGGCTCAGACATTTGATTTGACGAACAAGGAATATCAAACTTTTACAGCTACCTTTGAAGTTACAGAGCATGGCCGTTATTATGTCGGATTCCATGCAATTTCCGATCCAGATCAATTTACCTTGAATATAAAAAATATAGAGGTGCGTAACGGTGCGTTGATGAAAGCTCCGGCCGCTGTTACAGAATTAAAGGCTACTCCCGCTGCACAAGGGGGGCTTTCGGCAACGCTGAGTTTCCGGTTGCCTACTCAAAGCTTGAACGGTGAAGAGCTGACCGGTACGGTCGATGTGACCGTGAAACGTGCCGACGGGTCTGTGGTCGCTGAATTTACGGGTAAACAACCCGGAGAAGTTCTTTCTTGTAATGATGAGAATGCGGTTCAGGGAAATAACGTTTATACTGTGGTGGCCAAGAATGAGTTCAGTGAAGGAGGAACAGCTACGGTAACGTGTTATTGCGGTATCGATGTTCCAAGCATTGTGTCGAACTTTACAGCTTTACCCTCTTCCGATAATTTGAAGGCCGAGTTATCGTGGAGTGTTCCTACGGTTGGTGTGCATAATGGTTATTTCCAACCATCTGATATTACGTATAAGATTTATGAGTATGTGGGTACGAGTTATAGGGAAGTGGGAACTACCACAGCCCTTTCTTATACGGCTACTCCGTCCTCTTCTAAACTCGATTCTTATACTTTCCTTGTCTCTGCTACTACTATCGGGGGCGAAGGCGAGGCTGCGTTAGATAATGTCGTATTGGGAATCCCTTATACGATGCCTTTCGAGGAAAACGGTGTGAATAATATGACAACAACTTATCCTTGGATTATGGGGGCATTGAGCGGACAAGCCGAGTGGGGATTGACGAATTATATCCGCAGTCTCGGTTTGGAGCCGGAAGATGGAGGAATGTTCGTTTGCCATTCTCAATCGGGTAAGGGAGAAGCTCGTTTACAAGTCCCCAAATTAAATTTGGGTGGTTTTAATGCTCCTACATTGACATTTTTATTATATCGTTACCAGAATGCTGCCGGAAAATTATCGGTGAAAGTGACTGCCGATGATAAAGCATATACCGAGGTTTATAGCGCCAATACAGCCTCTTTTCTTCCGGGTTGGACCGTATGCAAAGTAAATTTGGCTCAATATAAAGATTATCCGTGGATTGCAATTGTGTTTGATGGAGCTGTTTCTAATGGTAGTGATTATGTAATCATCGATAATATGGCAGTTGCTAATGAGTCGGAATTTGATGCGAAACTCGAAAGTATCAAAGGTGCTCGTCGTCCTGTCGTGGGTGAATCTGAAAATTATACGGTTGTCGTTAAAAATAACGGGAAGCAGTCGATAACTTATGATGTGAATCTTTATGTAGATGAGACTCTGGTTCAAACTCTTTCTCGGACGGAGGCTTTGGCGCAGGGAGAAACAGCCGATCATTTATTTACGGTTACTCCTACGGCTGAAATGATAGGTAAAGAAACTCCTATTAAAGCAGAGGTTATCGCAAAAGAGTCTGATGAGATCCCAGAAAATAATATATTGGAGGCAATAATAATCGCTTCTCAATCAGAGTTGCCTGTTATTACCGATTTAGTCGGGGAGAAAACAGAGAGGGCTCATGAATTGTCTTGGACAAAGCCCACATTGACCCCCGAGCCGGTAGTAGATGATTTCGAAGGTTACGAATCGTTTATTTATGAGAATATAGGTGATTATACAGTGGTAGATGGAGATGGATTGACCTCTGCCGGTATTTTATTTGTAGAATTTCCGAATATGGGTACACCGATGGCGTTTCAAGTCTGGGAACCTCTGGCCGAGGGTGTTGATGTGACTTCGAATAACTGGAAGCCTCATTCTGGTGAAAAATGTTTGGTTTCTTGGGCTGGTTTGAGTTATGACGGTCTGACGCCTCAAAATGACGACTACTTGATTTCTCCTGAAATTATAGGAGGAACAAACGTGTCGTTCTATGCTACGATTCCTACAACGGAATATACGCCGGAGACATTTGAAGTACTTTATTCGACGACAACGACCGATGTAGATGCCTTTGAATTGCTTGCTACGGAATCGGTTCTTAATGTAGGTTGGAAAGAATATTCTTATCAGTTACCAGAGAATGCCCGTTATTTTGCAATTCATTATATCAGTTCGAATAAGTTCGCTTTATTAGTTGATGATTTGTCGTATGTCCCGGTATCGGCGGTAAAAGATTTGTCGGTTGTAGGGTATCATGTTTATTGCAATGGACAGAAACTGACTCAAACTCCTATCGTTGAGACGAATTATTCTACTCCGTCTATTGAATATGGAGCTTATCATGTCACTGTTGTTTATGATAAAGGAGAATCGTTCCGCTCGAATACCGTTCGTTTGGGAACATCGGCAGTAGATGAGTTGAACCGAAATGACATCAGGGTTTATGGTATGAACGGTTGCATTATGTCTGAGGGGGTGACAGGAAGAAAAATATCTGTTTATGGCATTGATGGTCGTACGCTCTTTTATATAGAGTCAGAAAGTGATACAGAGAAAATTCCAATGGAAAGAGGCGTTTATCTTGTGAAGGTAGATAATCGAACAATCCGGGTTCAAGTCCGTTAGTCAGCACACTGCTGGTAAAAGTATGAGAAGAGAGGAGCTTTTGAATAACGAAAGGCTCCTCTTTTTTACATTAAGAAGCCGTTGAATAATATTCGAGTCGTGGAACCGTTTATATAATATGTAATACTGAGTGTATATTATGCAAAATATCTATGATGCCCGACAAAAAGGGAAACTGATTTTTTTGTTGATTTCTGTCTTGCTGGTTGGCGGGGTACTTTATGTCTCGAATGATCTTGTGGAAGACTTGTCTATCGAGGAGCGAAAGAAAATGGAAATATGGGCCGAAGCGACGCGTGAATTGGCCAGTGATAAGACAGAAATGAGCATGGAGTTGATATTGAAGGTGATACAGAGCAATACCTCCATACCGGCGATTATCGTCGATGATACCGGAGAAATAAATCAGTACCTTAATTTGAATTTGCCCGAAACGGATACGGAGAAATATTTACAAGAGAAACTGGAACAATTGAAAAGTAAATCCAATTTGATAGAGATCAATTTGGGAGACGGGGAGAAACAGTATCTCTATTATGACGATTCTATTTTGTTGAAGCGGCTATCTCTTTATCCGTACGTGCAGTTGGGTGTTATGGTCCTGTTCGTTTTAATCGTTTATTTTGCATTGATTAGTACGAAAAAGGCCGAGCAGAATAAGGTGTGGGTGGGACTATCGAAGGAGACTGCTCACCAATTGGGAACTCCTATTTCGTCGTTGATGGCATGGATGGATTTGTTGGAATCGTCGGGTGTGGATCCCTCGTTACTGTCGGATATGAATAAAGATGTAAATCGTCTGTCTGTCATAGCCGAACGCTTTTCCAAAATAGGCTCGAAGCCAGAAATGGAATTGATATATGTCAACGAAGTGCTTGAAAATGCAACAGAATATATGCGTCGCAGAGTTTCCGATAAAGTATTGATTACGACTCATCTCCCTTCTGATGCCGAGGGTGCGATGGTGTGTCTTTCTTTATTTGAATGGGTCATAGAGAATTTGTGCAAGAATGCAGTCGATGCGATGAATGGAGAAGGGCGTATAGATGTTTATATGACATCGGAGAAGCAACAGATTTATATCGATATAAAAGATACGGGCAAGGGGATTGCACGGAAAAATTTCAAAACGGTTTTTAATCCGGGGTATACGACCAAGAAACGGGGTTGGGGACTTGGACTTACTTTGGCAAAACGTATTATAGAGGATTATCATGCCGGACGCATTTATGTGAAAGATTCGGAAGTAGGAAAAGGTACGACATTCAGAATCGAATTGAAGCGAGTCGTTTAGTCGGGCTGGCAAATCTTTCTTTTTTTTTGAATGTTGTCGGGGCGAATCGATTATGGCTCCCCATTTGAAAAATTGTGAATGTGAAATAAAATCTACCGAAAAGATTGACTTGTAACGATTATTTTTTATACCTTTGCGGAGTTTTAACGACAAATAGCATTGGGACGATTTAGTGCTTATAAATTACCGCTCAAAAGTATGCCGATAGGTACTCAGGATTTTGAGTATGTATTGGATAATGAGTTCTTTAAGAATATCGAAGGTGAAGATGTTCAAAAAGGAAAGGTGAAGGTGAAATTGACAGTGAAGCGGACGGCGGCTTCTTTCGAACTGGATTTTGATTTGGAAGGAGTCATTCAAATTCCGTGCGATCGCTGTTTGGACGATATGGACCATGAGGTAAAAACCCAAGAAACGCTCTATGTGAAATTCGGTTCGGAATACAGCGAGGAGAGCGATAATGTGGTTGTTATTCCTGAAAGTGACGGAGAATTGAATATTGCATGGTTTTTATATGAGTTCATTGCACTGACAATACCTTTGAAGCATGTTCATCAAGCAGGGAAATGCAATAAATCGATGAGTGCTAAATTGCGTAAACATGCGGCGCGTTCTATGGACGATAGCGACGGAAGTGAAGATGCCGCATCATACGATGATGACGATGTTGTAGATGAAGTGCCCGGCGAAGGGGAGGAAACCGACCCGAGATGGGACGAATTAAAGAAAATAATAGATAATAATTAAAGTAATAGAAAAATGGCACATCCTAAAAGAAAACAATCGAAAACGAGAACAGCCAAAAGAAGAACTCATGATAAAGCTGTGGCTCCAACTTTGGCAGTTTGTCCTAACTGTGGTGCTTGGCATGTATACCATACTGTATGTGGAGAGTGTGGTTATTACAGAGGAAAATTGGCAATCGAAAAAGAAGCTGCTGTTTAAGCTCTTATCGATAAGTATGTATGGCCCTAAGCGATTTAGGGCATTTTTTCACACACTAAGCCGATTTTATTATTATGCAGAATGCAAAAATAACGGGAATTGCCTCGTATGTTCCCGATTATGTTTTGACAAACGACGAGTTGTCGCATATGGTCGATACCAACGACGAGTGGATTACTACTCGTGTAGGTATTAAAGAACGTAGAATTTTAAAAGGAGAAGGAACGGGATCTTCCGATTTGGGCGTAAAAGCAGTAGCCGAATTGTTGAAAAAAACAGGAGTAAAGCCCAGTGAAGTGGATTTACTCATTTGTGCTACGTCGAATCCCGATTATCGTTTCCCTTCTACGGCATCGATCGTATTGGAAAAATTGGGGATAAAAACAGCTTATGGGTATGATATACAAGCCGCTTGTGCAGGGTTTATCGTTGCTTTGCAAGCAGGAACTGCCTATATAAAGAGCGGACTGTATAAGCATGTGGTTGTTTTGGCGGCAGAAAAGATGTCGTCGATGGTTAACTATAAAGACCGTTCTACTTGTCCACTGTTCGGTGATGCTGCGGCTTGCGTTATGTTAGAACCTACCGACGAGGAAGTCGGAGTGAGGGATGCCGTGTTGCATACCGATGGTATGGGACTGCCTCATTTGTTGATGAAAGCCGGTGGTGCTGTTCATCCTACTTCGCACGAGACGGTAGATCATGATGAACATTTTGTTTATCAGGAAGGTCGGGCGGTATATAAGCATGCGGTAACCGATATGCTCACTTCTTCGGAAAGCGTGATGGCTCGCAATGGTTTGTCCGTAGATACGATCGATTATTTTATTCCTCATCAAGCAAATTTGCGTATTATAGAGGCTATTGCCGATCGTATAAAGCTGCCGGAAGAAAAATTATTGGTCAATATTCAAAAGTACGGGAATACGAGTGCATCGTCTATCCCCTTGTGTATGGCCGAATTTGAGCATAAATTCAAAAAAGGAGATAAACTTGTCCTCACGGCTTTTGGCGCAGGATTTACATGGGGAGCTCTTTATCTCATTTGGGGATACGACGCAAAATAAATTTGTCGAGATATAAGAAAGACGCATCTTTTAGCGAAAGAGATGCGTCTTTTCTTGTTTTCGAACAAAAGCGATTATAGGTTGTTTCGTCGGGTAGAATATTTTCACTATTTTTGTATTCAGAAGTTATTGACTTGTAACCGAATAAAACAGAATTATGCATAAGGCCGGATTTGTAAATATTGTCGGGAATCCCAATGTAGGTAAGTCTACGTTGATGAATTCACTGGTCGGAGAACGAATTTCGATTATTACGTCGAAGGCACAGACGACTCGTCATAGAATTATGGGAATAGTGAATACCGAGGATATGCAGATCGTCTATTCCGATACTCCGGGAGTTCTTGTCCCTAATTATAAGTTGCAGGAGTCGATGCTGAATTTTTCTCAGTCGGCATTACTCGATGCCGATATTTTGCTTTATGTGACCGATGTGGTGGAAGCTCCTGCGAAAAACCAATCATTCCTCGACAAGGTGGCTCGGGAGACGGTTCCTGTATTGGTAGTTATCAACAAGATCGATTTGCTGAAAGAGCAGAGCGATCTTGAAAAGTTGGTAGAGGAGTGGAAACAGTTGTTGCCGAATGCCGAAATTATACCGGTTTCGGCACAATATAAATTTAACCTCGACTATTTGTTGAAGCGTATTCAGGAATTACTACCTCCGTCACCTCCTTTTTTCGAGAAAGATGCTTTGACCGATAAGCCGGCTCGTTTCTTCGTAACGGAAATTATCCGCGAGAAAATATTGCAGACGTACGATAAAGAGATTCCGTATGCTTGTGAGGTGGCGGTAGAACAATTCCATGAAGAAGAGAACCATATTGATATTATGGCTGTTATCTATGTGGAGCGAGATTCTCAGAAAGGAATCGTTATCGGGAAAGGCGGTTCGGCTTTGAAGAAGGTAGGGACTTTGGCCCGGAAAGATATCGAAGTGTTTTTTGACAAAAAGGTTTTTCTCGAACTGTATGTAAAAGTGGAGAAAGATTGGCGTAGTCGGGAAAATAAATTGAAAGGTTTCGGGTATATACCTGAATAAAAGATTAAGAAATAAAGGCTGTGAGAGCCGTAAAAAGAAAGTGGAATTATGGGAAATATAGTAGCGATAGTAGGACGCCCGAATGTGGGAAAATCGACTCTTTTCAATCGTCTGACTCAAACTCGTAAAGCGATTGTCAACGAAGAAGCCGGTACGACACGGGATCGACAATACGGTAAGGTCGAGTGGTGCGGTCAGGAATTCTCTGTTATCGATACCGGAGGTTGGGTTGTTAACTCGGAAGATATTTTTGAGGAAGAGATTAACAAACAAGTGGCTTTGGCCATTGAGGAAGCCGATGTTATTTTGTTTATGGTCGATGTGAAAACCGGCGCGGTAGACCTCGACGACCATGTGGCAGCTATATTGCGCCGTTCGGATAAACCGGTGATTTTGGTAGCGAATAAAGCCGATTCGAACGAGTGGCAGTATAACGCCGCCGAATTTTATTCGTTCGGGCTGGGCGATCCTTTTTGTGTGTCGGCAGCCAGCGGTTCGGGAACGGGCGATTTGTTGGACGAGATATTGAAACGTTTTACCAAAAAATCGGAACCCGAGATAGAGGAAAACATTCCTCGTTTTGCGGTGGTGGGACGCCCCAATGCCGGAAAGTCTTCTATCATCAATGCGTTTATTGGCGAAGACCGGTATATTGTTACCGATATTGCCGGTACGACTCGCGATTCGATTTATACCCGATACGATAAATTCGGATTCAATTTTTATTTGGTAGATACGGCCGGTATTCGTAAGAAAGGGAAGGTTACCGAAGACCTCGAATATTATTCGGTGATTCGCTCCATACGAGCTATCGAAGCCTCTGATGTCTGTATTTTGATGATCGATGCTACAAGAGGTATCGAAGGACAGGATTTGAATATCTTTTCGTTGATACAGAAAAATAAAAAGGGTTTGGTGGTTTGTGTCAACAAGTGGGATTTGGTCGAAGATAAATCGAATAAGGCTATTCAAACTTTTGAAAATGCCATACGGGCACGTCTCGCCCCTTTTGTCGATTTTCCCATTGTCTATGCTTCGGCGTTGACTAAGCAACGTATCTATAAAGTTTTGGAGAACGCCGTGCAGGTTTATAAGAACCGGCATACCAAGATACCCACTTCGAAACTAAACGAAGTGTTGCTGAGTGCGATAGAAAATTATCCGCCTCCTGCACATAAAGGCAAGTATGTAAAAATAAAATATGTGACCATGTTGCGGGAGACTTACGTCCCCACGTTCGTGTTCTTTTGTAATTTGCCGCAATGGGTGAAAGACCCGTACAAACGGT
This sequence comes from Barnesiella intestinihominis YIT 11860, assembly GCF_000296465.1. Lineage (NCBI taxonomy): Bacteria > Pseudomonadati > Bacteroidota > Bacteroidia > Bacteroidales > Barnesiellaceae > Barnesiella > Barnesiella intestinihominis. Next base: position 1,181,524 of record NZ_JH815203.1, on the reverse strand, counting down.
ATCTCGAAAACAAGATACGGGAGAATTGGAATTTCAGCGGTACACCCATCAATATTTTCATGCGAGAAAAATAAAACTGTTTATAGCTTTTGTCATTTGTCCCGAAGTCTCACAGATTTCGGGACAGATATTTTAAATACTATTGAAAGATTGCTATTTTTGTGAATAGTAGAGTCTTGATTTTAATTATTTAGAAGTTTTTATATATGGAGGATAAGGGAGAAAGTAAATTCCGGAATGTGATGGAGCGTTATTGGTATGCCCTTTTTATCATTGCTGTCGCATTGGCTGCCGCCGTAATAGGTTTTATTTGTGAGGCATGGAAAATGCAGGAGGGATTTTTGTACGATTTGTTAACGTCTATTATAAGTACGACTATTGCATTTTTCTTGTTTACGTTAACCTATCAGTTACTTACGAAAAGAACCTCTGCCCAGAGTATAGTCGAAGAGATAAACCCTCTTTTGGATCGTCAGCAACAACGAGTGAAGGAAGAGTTTCGAAATGAGGTCGATGATAGTATTGTTAAATCGTTGGGCGCTGAATTGGATATTATTCAGAAGTATGATTCCAAAGAAGTGATTGATGTCGTGAATAATTGTAGCGAGCGATTGCTAGGCAGTCTTTTAGCGAAGAATATGCAGGGGGTATTTTCGTCTATCTTAAAGAACCCTTCATACAGAGACGATATGGTATATGATATTCAAATTATTCCTAATCGAAAAGACGAACTCTACGATGAGGCTGGACGGTACATGAGATGTAAAGATGCTAGATTTTGCATATCGCAATCTTTGCGTTATAAGAAATATTTGAAGAAAGGAACGGAGAATAAGTTGACCAAATTTTCATGCTTTTTTGCTTTTAATGAGAATCCTTTCTTCCAGAAAGAGCAAGGCGAGGTTTTCTTTTTGAGAGAAGAATTGTCGTGTCTTTCTTTTATTGAGTCGTTGAATGTTGAAAATGCAGTTTCTTTATTGAACTATTCGGTAGAATTTTATTTGGGAAATGTTCCAATTTGCGTAAGAGACATAGAAGTGGAGCTCGTGAAGTTGGAAAATTCGGCAACAATAGGTATCAAACTTACCTCTGATATTCCCGACAAAGTATTATGTATCGATGGAGAGTATGTGTATTTCGATGCTAAGATAAGATGTTCTTATCCTACATTACGACGGGAATTCTACTTTAAAGTGCCCGAGCTCACACGCCATGCCGATGTGTCTATTTCTTTACCTTCCTCTAAGGAAGAGCTTCATTTAGTAAGTTTTACCGATAATTATCGGATAGAGTCGTATGGACATAACAGATACTCGTTTAGGCACGGAGAAAACAATAATGAGATTTTATTACCCAATAATGGATTTACAGCCGTATGGTGATCAACTATGAGGAATATTTCGAGCAGGCGGGGTTGGTCGATATTCAAACTGCCATTCCCGATGTGGTCGTAGATTTGAAATACGCTACGGCCGATAATTTTATGGGTGAAATTTTATATCCCGATTTGAGAAAAGCCTATCTATTGCCTCATATGATTTCACGGCTGGCCCGGGTACATGCCCGGTTACAGGAGTTAAAGCCGGGATATAGGTTGGTGATTTACGATGCCGCCCGTCCGTTAAGCATACAGCGCAGAATGTTTGAGCGAGTGCGAGGTACACCGCAAGAGCAGTATGTGGCTAATCCTTACAATGAGGGAGGCTTCCATAATTACGGCATGGCTGTCGATTTATCGATACTCGGTAGCGATGGCGTCGCATTGGATATGGGCAGTCCGTATGATTTTTTTGGAGAAGAAGCGCATACGGTCGATGACGATTATTTATTGAAGACAGGTAGGATAAGCGAGGCGGCTTATCACAATCGACGATTTTTGTATGCAGTCATGCGAGAACAAGAGCTTTATCCGCTTCCTAATGAATGGTGGCATTATCAACATTATGTACAGGAGTCGGATAAGAAACGATTTAAAATATTGGATTTTTGATGATGTACAGACCTCAATTTTTATGCCCCGGCGATAGCGTTTCCATTGTTTCGCCTGCGAGTATTATCAATCCCGATTATGTGAAAGGGGCGACCGGCGTTTTGGAAAGTTGGTCGCTCGGTGTGACTGTTTCTTCTCACTGTCTGGATCATTCGGGCGTTTATTCGGGGACGATAGATGAACGAATGAACGATTTCCGCCATGCGTTGTACGATCCTGCTGTGAAGGCTGTCTTGTGCAGCCGTGGCGGATATGGGGCTGTTCATTTGTTGGACGGATTGACCGATGATATTGCTCGGAATCCGAAGTGGATTATCGGATTCAGCGACATATCGGCTTTGCATGCTCTCTGTGTGAGCCGTGGGGTGATGTCGTTGCATGCTCCCATGTGCAAGCATTTGACTACCGAGCCGGCGGATAATCGTTGTACGCACTATTTACGGCAAATTTTATTCGGAGAAATTCCCGAATACAAGGAAAATCCTCACCCTTTGAACCGTTGCGGTGAGGGACGGGGAATGTTGGTGGGTGGAAATATGGCGGTTTTGTGCGGATTGATTTTTACTCCGTATGATATATTTTTGCCTGGAACGGTTTTGTTTATAGAAGATATAGCCGAGCCTCCTTACAAAATAGAACGCATGCTTTATAACTTGAAACTGTCCGGTCGTTTGGCTTCGTTGTCGGGATTGATCGTGGGTAGGTTTACCGAGTATACCGAGAACGAAGGTCTGGGTGGTACATTGTATGAGTTGATTCGTAAAATGGTCGATGAGTATGATTATCCGGTATGTTTCGATTTTCCGGTGGGACATGTCTCGGATAATTTGCCGATGATCGAGGGGGCAGATGTCGTGTTTTCTGTCGGTGAGCGGTCGGTGGATTTATCTTTTTGTATAAAATAGCCGGGATATTTGCGAGTTTTTATCAGAATGTTTATTTTTGAGCATGATGAAAACAGTAAACCGTAAGGTCGGGTATTTAATTTTAATTGTCGGGTTGGTCGCTTGTTCTGCAAAGTCGGTGAAAAATAGCGAGGAAAAGGATACGGATAGCGTGTCGATAGAGGTTCCTTCTTTTGATACGGATAGTGCTTATGCTTATATCGAACGTCAAGTGCAGTTCGGTTTCAGAGTGCCCAACACTCCGGCACATTTGGCAACGGCCGATTATTTATCTTCCGAGTTGGCTCGGCATGGCGCTGTCGTAGAAGTGCAGCAAGGAACGGTTACGGCTTATGACGGGACAGAGCTTTCTATACGGAATATCATAGGTTCGTTTTCTCCTGAAAAGAAAAATCGCATTTTATTGTTCGCTCATTGGGATTCTCGTCCATACGCCGATAACGACCCGGATAAGAGTAAACATCGTCAGCCTATCGCCGGAGCCGACGACGGTGCGAGCGGAGTGGGCGTATTGCTTGAAATAGCTCGTCAGATAGGGAAGAGACAGCCCGACACGGGTGTCGATATAGCCTTTTTCGATGCCGAGGATTACGGTGTTCCCTATTGGAGCGAGTCGAGTGACGAAAACACATGGGCATTGGGCACACAGTATTGGACACGTCGGCCTCATAAGCCGGGATATCGGGCCCGATTCGGGATCTTACTCGATATGGTGGGCGGAGCCGGGGCACAATTTCGACGAGAGTTATTTTCGAAGTATTATGCTTCCGGAATTGTGGCGCAAGTATGGGATACGGCGAAGCGATTGGGGTACGGAAACTATTTTATCGAGGAGGACGGCGGATATGTTACCGATGACCATTTGTATGTAAACCGTTATGGAATACCCAGTATCGATATTATTCCATGTCATCGAGATACAGAGACGGGATTTCCTCCTTATTGGCATACGGTGGACGATACAATGAGAAATATAGATCGGTCGACGTTGAAAGCCGTAGGCCAGACCGTGTTGACGGTTCTTTATGAAGAATGATTGAAAAATGAATAATATGAAAAGTATCGACGAAATACAAGACGAGATTATAGAGGAGTTTTCGGTATTCGACGATTGGATGGACAAATATGCATTGCTGATCGATTTGGGCAATGCCCTTCCTCCTTTGGACGAGAAATATAAGACTTCCGAAAATTTAATCGAAGGTTGCCAGAGTCGGGTGTGGTTGCAGGCCGATTATAGAGAGGGTTCCGTTTATTTTGAAGCGGAGAGCGATGCGATTATCGTGAAGGGGATAGTTTCGTTGTTGGTACGGGTTTTATCCGGCCATACTCCCGATGAGATCTTGAATGCTCATCTTTATTTTATCGACAGAATAGGGTTGAACGAACATTTATCGCCGACTCGCTCGAACGGGCTTGTGGCTATGGTTAAACAAATGCGCATGTATGCTTTGGCTTTTAAAGTGAAAAACAATTAATTCATTTAATACTTAAAATCTGTTATTATGTTTAAAGGACATCCTAAGGGGTTGATAGCGGCAGCTCTTGCGAACATGGGCGAGCGTTTCGGCTACTACATTATGAATGCTGTATTGGTATTGTTTCTCTGCTCTAAATTCGGACTAAGCGAGGAGACATCGGGTACTATATATTCATTCTTTTATGCGGGTATTTATTTGTTGGCTTTGGTGGGAGGCGCTATCGCCGACCGTACCCAGAATTACAAAGGAACGATTCGAACCGGGCTGATAATCATGGCAACGGGTTATGTGCTGTTGTCTATTCCGATTTTAGCAACGAGTACGAATATAGCTTGGTTGCTTCCGCTTACCTGTTTTGCATTGTTTATGATAGCTTTTGGCAATGGTTTGTTTAAGGGAAATTTGCAAGCTATTGTGGGGCAGTTGTATGACGATTTTGAGGCAGAGGCTGCAAAACAAGGTCCTGAGGCTTTGAAGATTGCGAAAAGCAAACGGGATAGCGGATTCCAAATTTTTTATGTATTTATTAATGTGGGTGGTTTGATTGCTCCTTTTATTGCGCCCCTTTTGCGAGAATGGTGGTTGGGAGCGAACGGAATGGCCTATAATGCCCAACTTCCGGCACTTTGCCACGAGTTCATTAACAATGGAACCCAAATGAGTCAGGCTGCATTGGATAACCTTAATGCCCTTATGACGGCAGCGGGCGGTAACGTGGCAGAACTGACGAGTGCTTGTCAAAACTATCTTCAAATTTTTAACGAGGGTATTCACTATTCGTTTATAGCGTCGGTTGTCGCTATGGTTATCTCTTTGATAATTTTTGTCGCTTACCAGAGACGTTTTCCTACTCCGGGCAAAAAGACCAAAGTGGAGTCCCAATCGTATACCGCCGAGGAGAAACGGGCAATGGCCAAAGAAATCAAACAACGTATGGCTGCCTTGTTCGCCGTTTTGGGTATCGTTATTTTCTTTTGGTTCTCGTTCCACCAAAATGGTATGTCTCTTTCTTTCTTTGCACGCGATTTTGTAGATTCGAGCGCAGTCGCTCCGGAGATTTGGCAGGCAATCAATCCTTTCTTCGTTATTACGCTTACCCCTATTGTTATGGCTTTGTTCGCTTGGTTGAGCCGTCGGGGAAAAGAAATATCGACACCCCGTAAGATTGCTATCGGTATGTTTATCGCCGGATTGGCATTCTTATTCTTGGTGATCTATTCAGCATTAAAAGGTTATCCTTCTGCCGACGATTTCAAACTTCTCCCGGTCGCTGAGCAAATGTCTCAGAAAGCACATTGGTGGGTACTTATCGTAACTTACTTCTTCTTGACGGTAGCCGAGTTGTTCATCTCGCCTCTCGGTTTGTCGTTTGTATCCAAAGTGGCTCCCAAACATTTGTTGGGACTTTGTCAGGGTTTGTGGTTAGGAGCGACTGCATTGGGCAATTTGTTGTTGTGGATTGGTCCTCTTATGTACAACGCTTGGCCCATTTGGCAATGCTGGGCAGTGTTCTTTGCCGTATGTTTGATATCGATGGGTGTAATGTTAGGTATGCTTAAATGGTTGGAGAGAGTGGCCGAATGATATTATGATATAGTAAAAATAATGCCGGGTCAAAATTTTTTTGATCCGGCATTATTTTTTGTGAACATACAAGGCCAGCAATAACTACTATCAATTTCTGCTTTACTTTATTCGCTTTTTCGATTCCGATTTCAATCGTTAGGATATTACTTACGAAGTAGTATTTGGTCACCTAAAATAAAGTGAGTTGCCTTTCAAGCAGTTGAAAGGACATGCGATGGTAGGGTGTAGGTCCATATTGGCGTATGGCGGCACGATGGGCTTTTGTGGGATATCCTTTGTTTCGATTCCAATCATACATGGGATATTGTTCATGCAATCGGTTCATATAGTCGTCTCGATATGTTTTCGCTAAAATGGAGGCTGCGGCAATGGCTTCGTATTTACCGTCTCCTTTTACGACGCAAGTATGGGGAATGTCGGGGTATGGTTTGAATCGGTTACCGTCGATTAAAAGATGCTGCGGTTGCGGATTCAGTTGTTCGATAGCCCGGTGCATGGCCAGAAACGAAGCATTGAGAATATTGATGCGGTCGATTTCTTCGGGGGTGACGATACCGATGGCCCATGCTACGGCTTCTTGTTCGATAATGGGACGCAGCTCGTAACGTTGTTTTTCGGATAACTGCTTTGAATCGTTTAATAATTCGTTTCGAAAGTGCGGCGGTAATATTACGGCGGCTGCATATACCGAACCTGCCAGACAGCCTCGTCCTGCTTCGTCGCAGCCGGCTTCTGCCAACCCGCTTTTCATGTATGGTAAAAGCATATTATTTGCCGATTTGCCGGATAGCTCCTGTTTGCGGATAGAATGTCGCACAAGAAGGGGCTTTTTTATCGGTGAATATAGAAGGATCCAATCCGAATACGACACCGAATTGTGCGATTGGTAAATTCTCTTTGAAAAGCGTTTTTTTACCGTCGGAAAGTATTACTTCTGCTTTCCCCGGAATAGCATACGCTACGGCGTTTTTGGGCATTTTTTTTATGTTCCCTTTGTTATCGAGGGGTAGCTCTCCTTCTTCGGTGATTTTCAGAGATAAATATACGGGGGCTCCGCTGAGATTTTCCGGCTTTACGATTCCATATAAATCCGAAATACGGAAAACGATGTCGTTTGTAACTTCTTCAACGGGGATATAATCGAAATGTTTGATGATTGTCTCGGTTTGCGTTGTCCCCATGAACAATGCCGTGAGAGCAGCCTCCTGTTCATCGAGTTGTTGTATGATAAGTTTGAACGATTCTCCGTCGGCCGGTAATTCATCGACTTCACCGGTTACCAAATTGAGGCGGCTCTCTCGGATACGGTATAATTGTTTGGCTGCTACTTCGGCCATTTTTACCGTTGAAGCCGACATGAGTAGTTCTTCGGAGTAGACTTTCGCATATTCGTTGTTGTCTAACGGCGATTCCTGTTTTTGTTTCGGTGCAGTGGAGACGATCGAATCGATGACCGGTTCGGTGTTGATGGATAGCAGAAGTCCGTTTTCATCTAAGACGATATATCCATTACCGCCCGGTTTGAATTGCATCAGATATTGTTCTTCGGGATCGGGTACTCCATAGGGTGTAACTTTGACGGAAGATAACGCCCATTCTTCGGAGTCTTGTGTAATGGCTCCCGGTATTCCCAAATATTTTTCGGCATATTGGTAATAAGGGCCGGCTTTGCGTGTCGTTTTTGTGGCAATCACTTCTACATCGAGATGTGTTTGCGGGAGAGAGTATATAAGTCCGTACTCGTTATGCTTTTCGGCGGTGAGTCTTTTTGTTTCTTGGGCAAATCCGATGTTCGTCGTAAGGAACAGTCCGAGAGTTAGAATAAAATATTTCATTTGATTCTCTTGATGATGTTATGAAATAAAATAATACGAGTCAGAAGCGAATCTAAAAATATTCGGTTATACCGAAGGCTTCCTATTTTCGCATCTCTTGCAAAGATATAAAATGTTTTGACATTCTATCATACCTGATAGGATTTTATCTGCTTGAAAGCCAGTCCGAGGTGATTGATAATATCGCTGGCTGTAATGTATTCTTCTCCCGACTCCCGGGCAGCTATGTCTCCGGCAACTCCGTGGAGGTACACGCCTATGATGGCGGCATCTTCGGGGGGGTATCCCTGTGCCAGTAAAGAGCCGATTATCCCTGTGAGCACGTCTCCACTGCCGGCTGTCGCCATTCCGGGATTCCCGGTCGAGTTGAAGTGTATGGTTCCGTCGGACAAAGCTATGGCGGTATTCGCCCCTTTCAAGACGACGATTATATCGTATTTCGTGGCTACGTGTGTGATACATTTCAGTCGAGAAGCATCGTCGGTCATGGGGCCGAACATGCGTTCGAGTTCGTGAATGTGCGGTGTGAGTATGGTATGGGACGGCAGATATCTTAAAAGGCTTTGTTCATGGGCAATGCAGTTCAAGGCATCGGCATCGAGCACGAGTGGCTGGCGTATTTCTTTGACTAAATGCATGAGCGCCGATACGGACGTTTCGTTACACCCCATTCCCGGTCCGATTGCAATTGCCGAGTAACGGGGGTGGACAGGAATTTCTTCGATATGGTTCTCTCCTTTGTCGGGAGAGAAAATCGCTTCGGGTACAGCTGTTTGCAGAATGAGATTGGCACATCGAGGCGAGTGTACCGAGACTAATCCGACTCCACTGTGTAACGCTGCTTTTGCCGATAATACGGCGGCGCCCATCATGGCGTATTGCCCGGCAGCCAATAACAGATGTCCGTAATCCCGTTTATCCGAAAACTTGGGTCGGGAATGTCGTATGTTACGAGCTATATCTTCTGCTGTCGTTAGGTAATAACAAGTTTCGGTTTCGGCGATGACGCGAGGGTGAAGGTGTATATCGAGTATTTTGGTTTCCCCTGTAAATTTTGCGTTTTCAGCGAAAAAGAAAGCCAATTTGGGCATTTGGAATGAGAGGGTTAACCGAGCTTTGACAATACGGTCTTCTGAGGCTTCGGGATTCCATTCGCCGAATAACCCGGACGGAATGTCGATGGAAATGACAAAAGCCCCCGATTCATTGATGTAGCGTACCAAAGATGCGAATCCTCCTGTCAAGGGTTCTTTCAACCCGGCCCCGAAGAGGCCGTCTATCACGCAGTCGCCGGAATTGACAACCGGCGGTGTGAATTGGTTGGTTATTTCAAAGAAATCGTTATGACCGGTTCTCCTCAGTCGTTCTCGATTCTGTTCACAATCTGCCGATAAACGATGGTTGGGCATTGTGTTGAAAAGATATACGACGGGTTTATATCCCCGGTCAATTAACAATCGGGCGGTGGCTAATGCATCTCCTCCATTGTTTCCCGGTCCGGCGAAAATATAGATACGTTGGGAAGGAGAAATCGTATTACATATTTCGGAAGTGAGAGCTTCGGCTGCTCGTTCCATTAAATCGATGGAAGATACCGGTTCATATTCTATGGTTAATCGATCGAGTAGTTTGGTTGACTGGGTCGTAAATATTTTCATCTCAATGGAGTCTTTTGATAAGGTCAAATATAGCGAAAGGTGAGTGCAAAGGCAAGCGGAAATTATATTTCCGACTTGACTTGTCGAACCGCATCTTATTTGCAAATATAGTGAGAAAAAAGGAAATGGTGTATTTTGCCGGGTCGAATGATGATCGGGGGGCGATTCTGTAAAAATATAGATTATCGTTTCCAAGTTTTTACGATTTATTATACCTTTGCGAAACATTCAGTATAACACCAATGAACACAAAAATTCAGATTAAAGACCGTTTTTTCACTCCGTATATTTCACGGGACGAAATAGCGGCGGCAGTGGGACGTATCGCTTCGAAAATGAATCAAGACCTGGCCGGTAAGAATCCACTTTTTTTATGTGTGTTGAACGGCGCATTTGTTTTTGCAGCCGATCTTTTTCGTGAAATGACTATCGATTCCGAAATATCGTTTATCCGAATGAAGTCATACGAGGGTATGCACTCGACCGGAGAGGTGAAGCAAATATATGGGTTACAGCAAGATATCACCGGTCGTACGGTAGTTGTGGTAGAAGACATTGTCGATACGGGTTTTACCATTCAACAGTTATTGCAGCAATTGAATTCTCATAATCCGAAAGAGATAAAGGTCGCCACGTTACTGTTTAAACCCGATTCCTTGAAATGTGATGTGAAGCCCGATTATGTAGCTCTTGAAATACCTCCTGCTTTTATAGTAGGGTATGGTCTCGATTACGATGAGCAGGGGCGTAATTTAAAGGATATTTATGTGGTATCGGAATAAGAAATAAGAGGTTTAATAGGTTAATATAAGGTAAAATGTTGAATGTAGTTATTTTTGGCGCTCCGGGTTCGGGAAAGGGAACTCAGAGCGAGAGAATCATCGAAGAATATGGGCTGTTTCATATTTCTACGGGAGATGTATTGCGTGAACAGATAGCCCGGGGTACTGAATTGGGAAAAACCGCCGATTCGTATATTTCTAAGGGGCAGTTGATTCCTGACGAGTTGATGGTGAATATTTTGGCGCATGTGCTCGATTCTCATGAGGAATCCAAGAAAGGGGTTATATTCGACGGTTTCCCTCGGACTATCGCTCAGGCCGAGGCCTTGACTCGGATGCTTGCCGAACGCAATGCCCAAGTAGATGTTGTCTTGGGGCTTGAAGTGGAGGAGAAAGAATTGATCGACCGTTTGTTGAAGCGGGGACAAGTATCGGGCCGTAGCGATGACAACTTGGAAACAATACAAAAGCGGCTCGATGTGTATCACAATCAGACAAAACCGTTGAAGGATTTTTATCAAAAAGAGAAAAAATATCGCGCTATACAGGGTATGGGTAGTGTCGATGATATTTTCAAATCTATTAAGTCGGTTATATCGGAATTATAATTTCTTGAAAGACCGATAAGATAAGAGCAAAGGGGTACAATTTTGTACCCCTTTGCTCTTGTTTTTTAATCATAGAAGACTCATAACGGCTATATTTTTTAGGAGCTATCTCTAAAAATCATATTTTTGCAACAGTTTTTCTATTGCAGAATAGAGATAAAGACATATTAAAGGCGTTTACAGACGTAATCTTCTACACGAAAATTCTCGCAAAATTTATCAATAAGGAAGATGGCGAAAGTGTAGGCGCCCACATGTGTGTAGTACATGCGTGAAAACGGTGTTGTATACATACAGCGTGGGTAGCTGCTTGGCTTGTTTCTTGTTGAGGGCAATGCGAGAAGCCAGCGTGTGGAATGAGCGATTGTCAGCTTCCCGCGTTTTTTAATGAGTCTTTGTTTTTGTGTTGTATTATGCTATACACAGGGGTGCTTGTATAGTTGTAAGATGCCTATGAAACCCATAGGAGAGCTTATCAAAGAAGAAAAGCTATAATAGATAGCATAAGGGGAATTAAAAAAGGGGAGGTTCATACCTCCCCTTTTCGGATAATCGCTAAAAGATTTATTATTTTACGATTTTGAAAGTTTTTATCGTGTCGCCCGATACGATACGAATAATATAGAGTCCGTTAGATTCGACATGAAGAGTCGCTGTTCCTTGTGCATGACTAATGCTGTTGATAAGGTTTCCAGTAGCATTAAACAGTTCGACCGTACAATCGGTTAAGTTTCCTAATACGACATTGAGCGTACCGTTGTTATTTGTAACAAAGCAGTCGTTACTTTCTATCTGGTCTACGCCGCTTTCGATTTTACCGACGAAGTGAAGGACGATTTTCTGATTCAAAGAACCTTCGGCATTTTTTACTATTCCGGCCGGTATGGTGACGTAATAGTCTACACCGTCTTCCATAGGAATGGGTTGTGGACCTTCCTGATATTCGTCGGCAGGGAATACATTTACTTTTTTACCACTGGCGAATGCCATCCAACCGCCTGCGTTTTCTACCGGTTCTCCGTATAGCTCTTGTCCTTTAACTACTTTTACCGAAGGAAATTGTTCTACAAGAGAGGCATTCTCGGGGAAAGTGATTTCAATAGTCCCGATCGATTCCATTTCGGCGTCGTTGGCCGGGTTGGTACTTTCTTGTAGGAAAATACCTGTATTTGATTCGATGATATTGTCGAATTGGTATCCCCACTCAGAGGATTCGTAGGCCGATTTAAATCCTTTCGGAACATAGACTTTCACTTGTGAGGCATCGATACCATTGAAAGGGTGGTCATAACCTTCGTAATAGTTCAGTGTGGCCGGTTCCGCTCCTAAACAATGTATTTCGGTAAGCGCAGTGCACCCATTGAAGGCATACGACTCAATGGTGCGAATCCCAGAGGGAATCGTTAACGATTGAAGTTTTGTAGATTGAGCGAATGTACCCTCATATACGTTTGTCATGTTTTCAGGGAGAACGACTGTTGTCAGCTGGGTTTTTGCAAAAGCCTGATTACCGAATAATACCAAAGATTCGGGAAAATTGATTTCGGTGAGAGAGGATTCGGAGAATGCGTTATCATCGAAAGCTCGCATCCCTTCGGGTACGATTACTTTTTGAAGAGTGGTATGAGCGAATGCTCCTTCTCCTACACCCAAGCAACCGTCGGCAATCGTGTATTCTGTGGCTGTCGCATTTAGAGGATACGCCAAGAGAATATTTCCCTCTGCCGAATACAAAACTCCGTTTATGGCTTGACAAGCGGTATTTCCGGTTTCTACTTCAAAAGCTGTGACACCGACATTCGAGAAAGCGGCATTTCCTATTTCGGTTACCCCAACAGGAATTCTTACAGACGAGAGCATTACATCGTTGAGGAAGGCATATTGTCCGATTGTTTTAAGACTTGCCGGAAGATTGATTTCCGTGAGTTTTGCACATTCGCGGAAAGCTCCTTCGTTCAGCGTTTCAACCCCTTCGCCCAATGTTACTTTGGATAAGTTCGGACAGAGTTGGAAGGCGTTGTTGCCGATTGTTTTACAACTTCCCGGAATCGTTATTTCGGCCATACCGGCTTTGTAAAAAGCACCGTTGCCGATAGATGTAAAATCGCTGGCGAAAGTAATGCTCGTCAATCCTTCGTCGCTGGCAAAACAGCTTTGAGGAATTTCAGTTACTCCGGCGGGAATGGCAAGGCTTTTCAGTTTACGGTTCGATGCCAAGGAGTATTCTCCTAATTTTGTAATGTTTTCCGACAAAACGATTTCTTCCAAATCATCGTTGTAATAGATGGCGTTGTTTTTTAGCTCGGTAACGGTATTGGGAAGTTCTATTTTCAGGATGCCCGATGTCCACCGAAAAGCGTACTCCTCGACCGAAGTGACGGTATAGTTTTTCCCCGCATTTTCGACCGTGGAAGGAATAATTACTTCGGTAAGTTTTACCTCACCGGGTTCATAATTTTCGTTTAATCCCGAGACACCTACCGAATTTTCTCCGGTTACGGTGTACTTAATTCTGTTCACTTCGAAAGTAGTAGCTTCTTCTGCTTTTGAAGTGAACCCGCAAAATGCCGCTATTGCGACAAAAAGAGTAACAATTTTCTTCATAATAATTCAAATTATCTAATAAGTATGCCGCAAAGATAATAATATTAATACAATCTGAAACTATTTTCGAACCCGGATAGTGAAAAAGTTCAAAAATAGAAATATTTATTATTCTTATAGAGCCGCGTATTATCGATGTTAACTATTTTATAATCTGTAAAAATCGATTCCCGCTATATTTCATTCCGTTTGGCTTGGGATTTTATAATTTCACTTATTATAGCTATTTTTGCAATATGTGTCCACTTAGGGTTGTTTGCATAATAACTATTTTTGTATCGTTTAATCCAAAAGAAAAATAATAAATCAATTATGGCAGAGTCGAATTTTGTAGACTACGTGAAAATACTTTGTCGTTCGGGTAAGGGCGGAGCCGGTGCTATGCATTTGTACCGGGCCAAATATGTACCTAAGGGTGGTCCTGACGGCGGTGACGGCGGTCGGGGAGGAAATGTTTATTTACGAGCCAATCGTAATTTGTGGACTCTGTTGCATCTGAAATACTCTCGTCACGTACTTGCCGGTAACGGTTCACCCGGCGGGGCGAACAGAAGTTTCGGTAAAGACGGTGAAGATAAGACCATAGAGGTTCCTTGTGGTACGGCGGTTTTCGATGCCAATACGGGTGAGTTTTTGTGTGAGGTTACACAAGACGGTGAGGAAGTAGTTCTTTTGAAAGGCGGCCGTGGCGGTTTGGGAAACTGGCATTTCAAATCGGCGACCAATCAGACCCCAAGATATGCCCAGCCCGGAGAACCGGCCGTGGAGCGCACTGTTATTTTGGAGTTGAAATTGCTTGCCGATATAGGATTGGTGGGATTTCCCAATGCGGGTAAATCGACATTGTTATCTACGATTTCAGCGGCTCGTCCTAAAATAGCCGATTATCCTTTTACTACTCTCGAACCGAATTTGGGTATCGTATCCTATCGAGATAATCGGTCGTTTGTCATGGCCGATATACCCGGAATTATAGAGGGAGCGAGCGAAGGAAAGGGGCTTGGATTGCGTTTCCTCAGGCATGTGGAACGCAATGCCGTATTGTTGTTTATGGTTCCAGCGGATACCGATAGTATTCGTAAAGAATATGATGTTTTGCTTCGCGAACTTACCGCTTTCAATCCCGATTTGCAGGATAAACAGCGGGTGCTTGCCGTGACCAAGTGCGATATGCTCGACGACGAGTTGATCGAGGCGATGAAGGACGATTTGCCTGATGTGCCTGTCGTATTTATCTCATCGGTGACGGGACAGGGTATTACCGAGTTGAAAGATGTGTTGTGGCGTGAGTTGAACGATGAGGAAAATCGCGTGATGACACTGACCCATCGTAATCTCGATGAGCGCCATCGGGTCGAGGAGGAAGATAACTTTGATACAGGTTTGGAACGTGACGAAAGTGGCGACGAGTCGGGCGACGATAATTTCGAGGAAGAAGACTGGTAATGGTTTTACACGAGAATAAGGATTGCAGGTGGTATTCGTTTCCTTCGTTCGATGCACTGCCGGGAGTCGTTACGTTCGTTACGACACGTAACGGAGTCGTTCACGGTGATGTGTATTCTACGGATAATATGGGTGAATACACCGGGGATAATCCCGATAGAGTTATCGCAAATCGACAGAGGATCTGTCGCTCGTTAGGTATCGATACGTTGATTTCTCCGCGCCAAATTCACGGAACGAAAGTTCTGTCTGTAACCGACGAGTTCATTCGGTTGTCTAAACCAGAACAAACAGCTTGTTTAGACGGTGTCGATGCTGTGATGACCGATTGTCCGAGCGTAGCGATAGCTGTGTCGACGGCCGATTGTGTCCCCGTTTTGCTTTACGATGCCGTTCATAGGGCTTGTGCTGCTGTTCATGCCGGGTGGCGAGGCATGGCCGGACATATCGTTCGACGGTCGATCGATGAGATGGTTAATATGTATGGTACGGTTCCGTCTGATCTGTATGTTGCGGTGGGGCCGTCGATCGGCCCCGACAATTTCGAAGTGGGCGATGAGGTGGTACAAACGTTTGACTCGGAGGGTTTCGATGTAAATCGTATAGCGCATCGTTATCCGTCGGGGCGTTTTCATATCGATTTGTGGGCGGCTGCTGTGGAGGAGTTGACGGCTTGTGGCGTCGATTTGTCCCGTATCGAAGTTGCGGGTATTTGTACACGAGCCCATGATTGGGAGTTTTTTTCGGCTCGCAGCTTGGGATTTCATTCCGGGCGTTTTTTGACGGGTATATATATTTGTCCATAAAAAAGGTTCTTGGAGAGAAAATCCAAGAACCTTGTCGACCGTGTTCATTTCGTTTAGACGGTCTGTTCCCCTTTTTTTGTGCTGTCAGTCTCAGCCGGGGTTATGTCAGAGAACCCAATCGGACGGCGTACATTGTTTTTTTACTTCTTTTGGTACGGAGGGGAAGAAGGTGAACCCGGTTTGTTGTTCTATATATTCTACCGATTTGCAATATTCTGTACTGAATGTTTGGGGATAGTCGTTGCGATGTTCCAACCAGAAACCAATGGCTTTCAGCTCGTCGGAGCCACATTGACCGACGGCTTTTCCCGAGTTCCCGGAACGAGTGCGCAATACCACTTTAAAATAGTGGGTAGGTACGGGACAGATTTTAGAAGCGGGATCGGCGTTGTTTCCATAATATCCGTCGTAAGTAGTCGTATATCCATTTCCAAAGTAACAACCGGTCACTACGTATAAAGTGTCTTGGCACATATTTTCTCGAATTTTCCCTTCGAGAGAAGCCCAAATCCCGCCGTTGAAATCTCCGTTTTGGGGTGTCATATTCGAGGCATAGAATGTTTGGCTGTTCAGTTCGTCGGTTGCCGTACGGTCGGCCGAAGGTATTTGATGCCCGCGTGAATAGTCTTTATAATAGCAGAATGTTTCTCCATAAACTTTGGCCTGATATAACATTTCGATGAGAGGGTCTGCCGCCCAAGCCTCGGTTCTTCCGCTGTTTCCCCGATAACATGAATGGAGCGGGTAGGCAACCCACAAAGCGGCGTGTTTCTCTTTATCGAACAGCATAGTATAGTTCCGCACCCTTTGACTGCCGAGCGTGCCGTAGTGAGTGATGACGTAGTCATCGTTTTCGTATGCAGGCAATTCTGCCAACGGATAAACGGTGTTATCGAAAACGATGATTTGCTCCGAGGGTTCTCCGTCGGTCAATCTTATGTCGTCTATGCGCATTTGTGTGGCGCCTGTGGCGGTGAGTCTGATACTAAGTGTGCCGGAACTGTTTTGAAGGGAAAACATGCTTGTCGTCAAAGCCCAACTGTTCGTCAGATTTCTGGAATAGTCTATTTCTACCCATGAAGTCCCGTTTCCTATTTCGACCTTCAAGTCGTCGTAATCGAATATCTTGTTTTCTGAACTACCGAATTGCAGGATAAAATCTTTTTCCTGAGCGATGTTAATGTTGTTTATGGAAACGAAGCTGCCGGCTTTGTTGAAGTAGATGTTGTTTTTTCCCGATGCGTAAGGGCGGTAGTCGGCAGGTGGGGCGTAATCCGATGTCCAGTCGCTTCTGACCGATACGCTCATTTGGTCGTATGTCTCGGCTCCGCTACCGGTTCCGTTCGCATTTTTCCAGCCGTCGAATTGGTCGAGATAAGGCCAGTATGTGTTTTTGACTGCGATCTCTTTGTCGAAATCGTTGTTATATATAATCGTCCGGTCGGGAGTGACGACAGCCGTGGCTCTCGATATGGACACTTCTTTGGAAATCGTTTTTTCTCCATTTGCGGGAATCGTCGAAATCGTGAGTTTACAAGTCTTTCCTTCGGGAGCCTCGGTAATGGATATGGAGGTATCTTCGCTTGTTCCTTCGGTTCTGTTTATTTTCAGTTCCGAATTATCCACTGTTGCTTTCCAGTTCGTATTTGTACTGACAGTTATGATATTCTTCGACGCGTCGGTTTCGTCGAAAGTGAGTGCATGAGGCGAAACGTTTAAATAGATTTCATCGGGAGTCGTTTCGGGAAGTACGGGTTCTTCCTGTTTTCCTTCTTCACAAGAATAGAGAGCCGTAAGAACCAACAAGGCATAGGCGAATGTCTTTTTCATAGATAAAAATATTATTTATGATTTGGAAACAAAAGTAACTTGGAAGAGGAGATGCAAAAGAGCAATGCGTCAAATTTTGAAGTCAAAGCGTCAAAATCATATAGGTAAAATGATAAGGAACGATTTCTTATTATTTACCCGAATGTCTATTGTTTAATGCGTAAAAATCTTATAATCAGAATCGTTGTCGTCGAAATTCCGATGGGGTCACTCCTTCCTTTTTGCGGAAAAAGGTCGAGAATTGTCCCACGCATTCGAAATTCAGTTCAAATGCGATTTCTGCAATGGAGAGATTGGACGAGGACAGTAATTCTTTGGCACGAGCCAGTTTCAGTTGTTGCTGGTATTGTCCGGGAGAAATTCCGCTATACCGTTTAAATTCCCGGCGAAATAGAGAATATCCTACACCTAATCGGGCTGCAATGGTTTCGGGAGACAAATTCCCGGTTTGTTCTTCCTTCATCATGATTCTGGCTCTGTTGATGATGTCGATCATGTGATCGTCGTTAAACGAGCGATTCAAATCTTTGTAGTACACACTTCCTAACAAATGTAAGACGATGCTCGATACGATTTGTTGAAATCCTGCTTTCTCGCGTTCGGCCTTGTCCATGATTTCGTGATAAAGGTCTATGATTTTATCGTCTGTTCCTATTTTGAACAGACAGTGCGACGGGGTGAAGAAGCCGCTTTTTACCCGATTGTCGATGTGGAATCCTCTGAACCCTACCCAATGTTCGTCCCAGCCGGTTCGGGCATCGGGGTAATATTTGTGCCATTCTCCCGGGAAGAGCAACAGCATGGTTCCGGCTTCTATGTGTGTCTTCGGACAGGACCGGCTGGAAAAATAGCCTTCTCCTCTCGTAATGTAAACCAATTGATATTCGTTGAGGGTGCGTTTGCCTTCGTTCTTGAAATTGTAGTTATCCGGGTGTTTCGACAACGGGTAGGCATGATTAGGCGAAACATATTGGTAACCTACCGTCGTAATGACGATACCCCATTCTTCGTCCCGAGCATTTACTCTCAGATATTTTAAAGCATCCGATTTTTTCTCTTCCATATTCATAGTAGCCCAAATATAGGATTTCTTTTCGGAATATCAAAATAGAAAGTTTTTGTATCAAAAACATCAGTCAAATCTATTTCTCCGATTCTATTTTTGCTTCGTAAATTATAAAATATCTTGTTTTTACATGAAAGACACTGCATGTATAGCCATAGATTTGGGAGCTACGAGCGGTCGTGTCATTTTGGCAAAAATGAAACACGGAAGGTTGGAGACGGAAATTCTCAACCGATTTCCCAATGTGATTAAAGAGATTGACGGACGTTGTTACTGGGATATTTATTCTCTGTTCGATTCTATCAAAGAAGGTCTGAACATGGCGGCTTCCCGACGGATTGCAATCGATTCTATCGGAGTCGACACATGGGGCGTCGATTTTGTCTGTGTTCGGCCCGACGGTTCGTTCGTTTCGTTGCCCCGTGCATATCGCGACCCATATACCGAGGGCGTTCCCGAACAATATTTCCGACATATTCCCCGGGAAGAGGTCTATCGTTTGACCGGTATACAGTTTATGAATTTCAATTCGCTGTTCCAACTTTATGCGATGCGTCTCGAAGGCAGTATCGATATAGACGGAGTACGCAGCATTTTGTTTATGCCGGATGCCATCTCTTATCTGCTCACCGGAAAAGAGGTGTGTGAATATACTATATTGTCGACCTCCCAATTGATGAATCCCGAAACTTGCCGGATAGAAGAACGGTTGTTGGAACCTTTACATATTCCGGTAGAAAAATTTCCTCCGGTCGTTATGCCGGGCCGGATAATCGGGAACTTGCGGGCCGATGTAGCGGCCGAAATCGGATTGTCCGCTATTCCCGTTGTAGCTGTTGCCGGTCACGATACGGCATCGGCGGTGGCGGCCGTGCCGGCATCGGGAAGGAATTTCGCTTATCTCAGCTCCGGCACTTGGTCGTTGATGGGCATAGAATCGGAAAAGCCGATTGTCACCGACGAGGCTTATCGAATGAATTTCACGAACGAGGGCGGTATCGACGGGACTACCCGTTTTCTGAAAAATATCACCGGATTGTGGCTTTTGGAACAGTGCCTGAAAGCGTGGAAAAATAAATCGGGTGTGACTTATTCCTATCCGCAAATCGTGGAAATGGGACAGTCCGTTGCCACGAACGAGAGTTATGTCGATCCCGATGATGCGACCTTTTCCAATCCCGTTTCCATGCCGGAGGCTATTGCGGATTATTGCAAGTCTCATCACATGGCCGTACCGCGAACGCATGCCGAGTATGTGCGGTGCATATTCGAGAGTCTTGCTTTGAAGTATCGCTTTGTTTTGACCCGCTTGCAGACGGTGGCATCTTTTCCCATCGAATGTCTGCATATTATCGGCGGCGGTTCGCAAAACGATTTGTTGAACCGTTTTACGGCAAATGCTATCGGACTTCCTGTGATTGCCGGGCCTTCCGAGGCGACGGCTTTGGGTAATGTGTTGGTACAGTTGCGGGCTTTGGGCGTGGTAGCCGATCGGGATTCCATGCGTCGATTGGCTGCCGGAGCGGTCTCGTTACAGCGTTATGAACCGTGCGATACCGAACTGTGGAACGAGAAATACGTGATTTTCAAGAAGAAATGTAATTTATTATAAATAGAAAGGAGAATATCATGAAGAATGAACAAGCCGTGAAGGCGGCTTTCGAGTATGCCGCCGAACGTTATGCCGCCATAGGCGTAGACGTGAACGAAGTGTTGAAAAAAATGCAGGGAATATCTTTGTCGCTGCATTGCTGGCAGACCGACGATGTTTCAGGATTTGAAAATCCCGACGGCGAATTGACCGGCGGAATACAGGCTACGGGAAATTATCCCGGTAAAGCTCGCAATATCGACGAAGTGCGTGCCGATTTGCTTAAAGTGAAATCTTTGTTGCCCGGTTCGCATCGCATCAATTTGCACGAGGTGTATGGCGATTTCGGCGGTAAGAAGGTCGATCGTGACGAGGTTACTCCCGATCACTTTACCAGTTGGATGCAATGGGCCAAAGAGAACGGATTGAAGCTCGATTTTAATTCCACTTCGTTTTCCCACCCTAAAAGCGGCATGCTTACACTTGCCAATCCCGACGATTCGATTCGTGAATTTTGGGTAGAACATACTCGTCGTTGCCGGTGGATCGCCGACGAGATGGGAAAATATCAGAACGATCCTTGTATCATGAATCTTTGGATTCACGACGGTTCCAAAGATACGACCGTCAACAGGCTCTATTATCGTCAGTTGTTGGAACAGTCTCTCGACCGTATTTTCGCTACCGAGTACCGGCACATGAAAGATTGTATCGAAGCCAAACTTTTCGGTATCGGAGCCGAGAGTTATACCGTGGGGTCGTATGATTTTTATTTGGGTTACGGCGTGAAGCACAATAAGATCGTGACTCTCGATACCGGTCACTTCCATTTGACCGAAAGTATCGCCGACAAGATTTCCTCGTTGCTGTTGTTTACGCCCGAAATCATGTTGCATGTGAGTCGTCCCATTCGTTGGGATTCCGACCACGTGACGATTATGAACGACGACACGCTCGACTTGGCTCATGAAGTGGTTCGTTGCGATGCCCTTTCGAGAGTGCACATCGGTCTCGATTATTTCGATGCTTCTATCAACCGTATCGGGGCTTATGTCATTGGGTCGCGGGCTACACAGAAGTGTTTCTTGCAAGCGTTGCTCGAACCGCTTGCCCTGTTGCGAAAATATGAGGCCGAAGGGCGTTTCTTCGAACGTCTCGCTTTGCTCGAAGAGTGCAAGAGCCTGCCGTGGAATGCTGTTTGGGATTATTTCTGCCTGACGAACGATGTGCCCGTGGGTGAAGATTATATCGCCGACATCGAGGCTTATGAGAAAAATGTGACTTCCAAACGCCAGTAACGAGCCATGAATATTCTCATAGGGTTATTGATTATTGCCGTAGGGAGTTTCGGCCAGTCGAGCTCTTATGTGCCTATCAAGAAAGTGAAATCTTGGAGCTGGGAGAGTTTCTGGCTCGTGCAGGGGATTTTCGCATGGTTGGTGTTCCCCTTGTTGGGTGCGTTTCTGGCGGTTCCGACGGGTCATAGTCTCGGGGAACTCTACTCCGAGGGTATTCCGTTCATGTCTGTCTTGTACGGTGTGCTGTGGGGAGTGGGCGGATTGACTTTCGGGTTGAGTATGCGCTATCTCGGTGTCGCCCTCGGACAGTCTATTTCGTTGGGTACTTGTGCGGCTTTCGGTACATTGCTTCCGGCTTTGTTTGCGGGAACGAATCTGTTTCGCGGCGAAGGTCTCGTCTTGTTGGCCGGGGTGTGCATTACGTTGGCCGGTATTGCGGTGATCGGTTATGCAGGTAGTTTGAAGGCTCGGAATATGAGCGATGAGGAGAAGCAGAAAGCTATACGCGATTTCGCTTTTACCAAAGGGATTTCGGTCGCCTTGCTCGCCGGTATGATGAGTGCCTGTTTCAGTCTCGGACTCGAAGCCGGAGCCGAAGTGCAGCAGACGGCATTGGCGTTGGGTGCGTCCGACTTGTTCGCCCTTAACCCGGTGATCCTGTTGGTTACATTAGGCGGTTTTTGCACCAATGCGGCGTATTGCCTGTGGCAGAATATCAAGAATCGTACCGGCAGGGAGTATTTCTCGGTATCGGTATCGACAGGAGTCAATAACTTATTGTTTTGCGCTTTGGCGGGTTTGCTTTGGTATTCTCAATTCTTCGGGTTGGGCATGGGAAAAAGTTTCTTCACCGGTTCGCCGGTCATGCTGGCTTTCTCGTGGAGCATATTGATGTCGCTGAATGTTATTTTCAGCAACGTGTGGGGAATTTTGTTAAAAGAGTGGAACGGGGTAGGACGGCGGACCGTAACCGTATTGATCGCCGGGTTGCTGATTCTTATCTTCTCGACGGTTTTCCCCAATTTGGTAAACAGTAATTTATAATGAAATAAAAGAGATGAAACTGATTAAAAACGATAAACTCGAATGCCAGATCGCCGATGTCGCCGAAGTGGCTGGTTATTTGTGGCAACGAGGGTGGGCCGAACGAAACGGCGGAAATATTTCGGTGAACGTTACGGATCTATTGACCGATGAAGAGAAGGCATTGCCTGCCATTTCCGAGCGATACCCGTTACCCAAAGTGATGAATGCATTGAAAGGGAATTTCTTTTTGGTGACAGGTACGAACCGGCGTATGCGTTATGTCGCTTCGCACCCGATGGAAAATATGGCGGTGATCCGTATTTCCGATACGGGAGATTGGTATGAAATTATCGCCGATAATCCGGTACGGCCTACATCGGAACTTCCTTCGCATCTCTCGATGCACGACTATTTGAAAGGCCGTGGCATCGACAATAAGGTCGTGTTGCATACCCACCCCACCGATTTGGTGGCGATGACCCATAACCGGGCGTTCTTACAGCCCGATGTACTGGGAAAACTGTTGTGGTCTATGATTCCCGAAACGCGGGTTATCGTACCCAAAGGTTTGGGTATCGTGCCTTATAAGTTGCCCGGTTCGCTCGAACTGGCCGATGCCACTATCCGGTTGCTCGACCGTTACGATGTGGTTATGTGGGAGAAGCATGGAGCATTGGCTGTCGGTGGCGATGTGATCGAGTGTTTCGATATGATCGATACGCTGTCTAAATCGGCGCAGATTTATTTGCAGGCTCGTGCGATGGGATTCGAGCCCGAAGGCCTGACCGACGAACAATCCGAGGAGCTTCGCAAAGCATTTCGTTTGGTTTGAAAATTTGATTTTATATCATCGGGGAAAGGCTCTTTTGTGTGGGTGTCTCCAACACCTCCCCTGTGTTTTGTTGTCAAACAAAATATAGGGGAAGTGTCACGTAGTGACGGAGGGGTTGAATGTCATCAAAAATCTACTCAGCAGTTTTTTACCCCTCTTCTTAGCAATTATCGTTCCTTCGGTGTCTCCCTTATATTGCTCTGCAATTCCCCGTAATGCTATGGGAGACGGCAGGGGAGAAGGTTGATACCTTTGAATACAGGAACAGGGTGGTGCGTCCCCCTTTCCTCCTACCTCGCAAATTTTCTACTGAATCTAAAAATGAGGGATATATCGAGTGGTTTCGATATATCCCTTTTGGTTAAGATCCCTCTGTTTTTGTAGGCAAATTTTTTTTTATTTTTAGAATATGTGAAGATCCCTATTTAACCCAATAAATGTAGATTGTATAATGATATTTGAATAGTTAAATAATATTTCTAAATGTAAATAAATAGATATATTTATTAGGTTTAAACCAACGTATTATACTTGTATCCTACACCGATACTTCCCTCGATACTCCACCGAGGTGTTAAAATCCATTGATAACCGTAAGATAACCCGGCTCCGTAAGTGTTGCCTTGATAACGATATTTTTTAACATCGGGAAAAATTCCGAAAGGAAGCGGAACTTGTCCGGCATTGAAATGGGTGTATAATACATGAAGCCCGAAGAAATGCCCGTTGAACTTTTGACAGAGCCAATAACGCACTTCGGGTTGTACGCGGATATGCTTCCATTTTCGGTTATCCCTGAAAGTGAATGGATTATAGTAGATATGAGTATTCAACGTCCAACGATCGTCCAATCCTATTTCCGCTCCCAACGTCGGTGTGGCGGTAGCCCAACCGAGGAGATTACTCTTTACCGCTATCTTTTGCGCCGTACCGGTCAAACAAATAGCCGATAATAATATTATTATAATTATATTTAGGATTCTCTTCATCTATTTGTCTAATTATGTGAGGATTAGTACAAAATATATTTTTTATAACTCAAATCGTTTTATTCGCCCCATATATTTTTTATCAATTATAATAACCTTCTAATTTTTAGGCAATAACAGATTTTGCATCATTTGTTATTGCCCCGCTTCCCCATTACTACCATTTGAAATACGGTGACAAAGTTACAATATTTTAGAATTATTACAATACAAATACGATGACTATATTTTATTTTAACAGATTGATTTTTATATTATTAATAAAAACTTTGAAATTTATTTGTATTGTAAGCCTTTACAAACAATAAAATTCATCGGGGAAAACACGCTAAAAATATAGCCGATTTATACGTTCGATTATTACCAGTGTCGTACTTGCGGGCGTAAAATAGGCGACGGCCATAAAGGCTATCTTGCTCCTACCGAAGCCGCGATTTCTATAATCTATATACTGAAATGAGAGCGATGAAAAGATATATAGTGTTTCTGCCGGTTTTTGTCTGGGCTATATTTTTTGCCGGGGCCGAGGTGAAGGTCGAGAATGCTTCGATACACCGTTCGGGAGATAGTATTCGGGTAAGTTTCAAAATTTTGGTTCCGTCGGGAACAGTTGCTTCCGATTATGTACAAAGGCTTATTCCCGTTATCGAGAACGGTGTGGATTCTTTGGCTCTCGACGAAATAGAGATTATAGGCAAGCGTAAACAAAAGTTACGCCGCCGGGAAGCCGTGCTTTCGGGGAAAACGTATGAAGTTCCTTTTTATCAGACCGTCGATGGCGGCGAGTTGCAATACGATTGCGTGCTGCCTTATGAAAAATGGATGGGTAGAGCCCCTGTCGATCTCAGCCTGTTATGTGAGCGCGAGGGGTGTTGCAAGGTCGAACCTTTGCCGGGCATCTTTCTTTGTTCCGATGTGAAACTGCGTCCTCCTTATGTCCCTTCGGTACAGCCGGTGGCATTGATACCGAGCGTGGCGGAACGGTTGGCCGAGGTCGAAAAGGTTTTGTTCCCGATGGCAGAGTACGAGCCCTATTCCGATTCGATGACCGTGTGGAGGGATCGGGGAGCATTGAAAGTCTATTTCCCTCTCGATAAGTCCGACTTGCGTCGCGATTACCGAAACAACGATGTGACGCTCGGTAGAATCGTCGATATATTGAGGCAGATCTATGCCGACGACCGTTCCGATGTCGGGAAGATATTGATTGTCGGGTTTGCTTCGCCCGAGGGTCCTCTCGGCCGGAATACCCGTTTGGCAGGCACTCGCGCCGAGGTCTTGAAGGAGTATGTAAACAGTTATCTCGAATTGCCGGATAGCCTCTACGAGGTAGCCAACGGGGGCGAGGCATGGGGCGAATTGCGCGATCGGGTGGAAGAAAGCACATTCGATTGCCGGGACGAGATGCTCGATATTATCGACCATACGGCCGATCTCGGCCGTCGGGAGTGGTTGTTGCGCCGGCTGGACGGTGGAGAGCCTTTCAAGGAGCTGTTGCGCTCGGTATTCTCCGACCAACGTAATTCGGGATACATGAGGGTTTATTATACTTCGGAGCCGGATTACAACGCTATAAAGATCAACCAAGCACAAGGTATGATTGCCGAGGGCGATTTCGACGGGGCTGTCTCTTTGCTTCGACCCATACGGGAAGACAAACGCTGTTTGAACACTCTCGCGACAGCCTATTATCGTTTGGGCGATAAAGCGACGGCATTGGACTTGTTCAAGCAGGCAGCCGCTATGGGTGACAAAGTAGCTATTCAAAACTTGGAAAATATAGAAAACGATTATTAATCTTTTAACAAAAACAATTACGAAGATGAAAACAATGAAAACAAAATGGACAAAAGCCGGGACTATGTTCCTTGCTGCTGCCGCAGTTCTGTCGTCTTGTTCCAACGAAGAGGTTATTCCGGGGGGAGAGACTCCTGTGGGGGAAAGAGATGCTGTCAAGACGAGTTTCTCGTTCGCTATTCCTTCGCCGGTATCCCGTGCTACCAGCGACGATGTTCAAGGCAACGACAATTTCTTGGGTATAGAAAGTTTGAGGTTAATGCCTTTTTCAAATTTGAGCGGCGATTATGTAGGAGCCAATTCGGTATTGGCCGGTGCTACCCAGTTGACAGGTGCTGAAATCACGAATGGTGAGGCCAAGAATTTTGTAAAAACGTTTACCGACGTAACTATTCCTTCCGGCGACATCGCTTTTCTTTTTTACGGTAAAGCCAAGCATGACGCTGCTTACAAAGGTGTTTTGGAGATGACACCCGATGCTTCGGTTACCTCTTTGACTCCTGCCGACATAGCGTTTACTTTGAAGAATATTACCGAAGGTACTTATACCGGTGGTTCCTATTCTACCGCAGCCGCTTTGATAGAGGCGTGGAAAACGAATGTTACGGATGCATTGGCTACTTATGTCGGTAGTTTGACAGATGGTGAGGAGAAGAATAAGGCAACAGAGTTGCAGAATGGTTACTTTTCGTTCAATAGCGCTTCTTTGGAAAATCTGAAATTGGCTTTACAGTATCTTTCGGACGGGTTGAACGAATTACATACGAAATACTCTACGCCAGCAGCCAATACGGCAAAGACATCGGTCGATAATATGGCGACAGAGTTGGCAAAAGATGCTTACAAAGATTTCCCCGCCAATCTTCCGAAAGGAGCGTATAAATTGGATAACGGTATTATCGTGTTCGATGAGAACGGCCCCGGCGGTTCGGGTATTGTTACGAGCGGTTCTTCGAAGGCATACAGCTATCCTTCTTCTTTGTATTATTGGACCAATGCCTATCCGGTAGCTTATTCGACTCTTCCGACATTTACTAATTGGAATAATGGTGTTTATAACGGAGCTCGTACGCCGATTACGGTAGCGACGACGAAGATTGCTTTGAACAAAACGATCAATTACGGTGTGGCACGTCTCGATGTGAAAGCTGCATTCAAATCGGCCGACGGTACAGTTCCGGCCGGTAAAAATACTAAGGTGACTTTGGCCAACCATAATTTTGTTGTAAAAGGTATATTGATTGGTGGTCTGCCCGATAAACTGGATTGGGAAATGCATCCTTCTGCTGCCGACACTTATTCCAAGATTGTATATGACAACAGAATGAATACCAATGATTACGAATTGACGAAAGCCGCTACTCCCGATTTTGCTGGTATGACTCCATTTATATACAGCTTATTGCCCGAGACGGCCGATTGTTCTACCGGTAATGCAGAAGATTTGGGACATACACCCAATATTGCTTTGGAGGTCTTGAATGACGGTCCTCAATTCTACGGTTTAGACGGCAATTTGGTTCCCGAAGGCGGAACGTTCTACTTGGTAGGAAAGCTGACTTATAAGAAGGACAACAGTAAGAGTGAAGTCGTTCGCGTATTCCAGCAGGATTACAATACGACGGCGAACTTGTCTATCAATTCGTTGGCAAAAGCCTACAATACGGTTCCCGACCTGATTAACCCGCGTTTGGAATTGGCATTGGCTGTCGATATAGACTGGAAAGCCGGTTTGGTTATCGATGTACCTATCGGCGATTGATTTCGAAAAAAATAGTTAAACTGTAAAATTTGTCTCCGGTGAATCGGGAGCGTTTCGATTCGCCGGAGATATTTCCTCAAAAAAATAAATATCGAGAAAATGAAAACAGGTGATTGGCAAAGATGGGTTGTCGGGGGAATCTTTTTCGCGTTGCTGCCGTTATCGAGCGGTTGCATCGACGACAACATGTCCGATTGCAACAATTTCACCGTCAGATATAGAATAGAACTGTCTACCCATACACAGGCATTTTCGGGTAGAATGGAGAATCTCAATATGCATTTTTATGACGGTAACAAATCGCTCGCTTATCATGAGTATGTAGAGCGGGAACGAATGCCGTCGAACAATATCTACGCTATTACCCTGCCTGCAAACGATTATCACCATTTTGCCATTGCCAATATTTCGCAGGCGAGTTGTGTGAAATGTTCCGACCTCGGTGTCGCGTCCGATCGTTATAAATTGTCTTATGAGTCGGCGGCCGATACGGTATCTTCGCATGTTTCGGAACTGTATGTCGGGAGGGAACGATTTACGATAGCGGACAGAAATCAGTTTATCGAGGTAGTTTTGACGCCTTGTATTTCCAAGACGAGGTTACACCTCAGTTATGGAACCGATCCCGTCGTCCCGGTAAAACGGGTAGAGGGATATGTCAATGAAACCGCAACCGGTTTTTTGTGTAACGACAGTCTTTATGAGTACGACCGCCCCGTTGTCGTACAGATGAATGAAGCGGGGAAAGATGAAAACGGACTGGCGCTTTTCGAAGCTGTTTCGTTCCCGTCGAGGAATGAGGCGAGAGCAGGAGCGAAGTCTTTGAATCGTAACCCATCGGAGGAAAATGCTATCTGGAATACCGATGTTTACGTTACCATAGGAGATAAAATAACACGAAATACGATCAATCTGACCGAGCCGCTTCCCGCCGGAGAGTGTATAGAAATATACGGTGTGGTGAGGGACGACGGCAGTATAGATATCGGTCACAATGTGCAGGCGACTGTGGCGGTGACTATCGACTGGAAGCCGGGAGGAGATATCGATGTGGATATATAATATTCCCGCATGCGGGCAGATTGTCGAATATAGGTTTAATCGAATAGGAGCTTTGATGTTGAAACAGAGATATGCGATAATGGCACTTTTGTTCGCTACATGGTTGCTCGGCGGCTGTGGAGGCGAGAACTCGTTGCAGCCCGGCAGTCCGTCGGAACCGCAGGAGACGGCGAGCGTGACGTTGAGTATATACACCGGCCGGGAAATTTCGAGAGCGGTGGGGCTTCCGGGAGACCCCGGGACATCGCCGGAGATGCCTGATGCCATCGAAAATATCAACCTGTTCATGTATGTAGAGCCTAAAAACGGCGCTGCCGCTTACATGGAACATTATTATATAGAGCTGCCCGAAAGCACGGCCTATTATGAGTTTCAAGCCATAGACGTGCCGAAGTGCACCGCCTCGTTTTATGCTATCGTCAATGCCGGCAGTCACTACGAATGGGATGCCCTGTCGACGGAAGACGAGGTGATGGCGTTGACGACGATCGCCACGCCTTCGCGCGATTTATATGCCGGTACTTTGCTTGACCTCGAATTGGTTCAAATGAAGCATTCGGGAGTTATCGATGCCGGGCTGGTGGCTTCTAAGGTCGATATTATGTACAATATAGGGACGGCTATATCCAATTACAATGCCAAGCCAGCCGGACAGAAAGAACATGGGGACTGTACGTCGGCGAAAGTCGTTTCATTGAAGTTGAAAAATGTACCCAAAGAGGGAAAATTCTTTGCCGTGAGGTCGAATGACCCCGTCGTCGATCACGTGGTCAGCCTTACCGGTAGTTCGGGACCGGGTCAATCGGCATGGATTAACGGGCGATACGACTGTTATCTCTACGATAGCGGTACGCTCGATATAGAGCTGGTCGTGCAGAGCGTATATGCAGACACTTATGTAAAGATGACTACTTATAACATACACGTCGATACCCCCGAGGACTTGGCGGTTGCGCCGTATTATTTGCTGCGGTTCGATGTGGTGGGATTTACGCAAACGGAATATAATTATCGATGGACAGCTTCGATATAGAAAAGGAATTATAGGTTATGTTGAACGGAAGAAATAGAGAAATTATTGATTTTGCAGGCCGTGTTTCCGATGTGTCGAAACGCATGGGATATTCGGCGGGATTGCTGCTATTGTTTCTGTTGTCGCTGACGAGCTTACCGGTAGAGGCTCAGTCGAATATCCAGCCGGCTCAACCGGCCTTCAATTTGCGACGCATATATGTTTCCCCCGAAGGAGCCGGTACGTTCGACGGTTCTTCGTGGGCGAATGCTGCTAAGGGTTCCGATTTGCAAATGATTCTTCGTTCTACCGATACATGGAATGCTATTAACTCTACATTGCAGATATGGATTGCGGCGGGTACTTATGTCCCGACCGAACCACTCCTTCCCGGCGATGAACAGAGTGCCTCGTTTGTCTTGAAAGGAAATCAGGTCGTTGTTTACGGCGGTTTTCGCGGGCAAGTGTTCGACGATTTAGGAGCTTTGGTCTATGAGGGGGAGAACAGTCTCGAAGAGAGAGAATACGGCAATGTCTATTCGGGCGACCGGCAGGAGCCGTGGGCGTTGAAGAACCAGACTATTTTATCGGGCGACCGATTGAGAAACGATGTAGTCGGTACGGATAACATGTTCTCTTCGCTCGACCCGACCCAGAATACCACCCGGACAGACAATCTCCATACGGTAGTTACTTTCGATCCGTCGAGTGTGGACGTGATGCTCGACGGGATAACTATTGTCGGGGGCTCTGCCGATGGAGACGGTAATTCGGGGCGCGGCGGAGGTGTATCGCTCGACGGTATCGGTTGCGGCATACAGCGATGCCTGTTCTATTTTAATTTTGCCTCGAAAGGAGGAGCCGTTTATATGCATAAGAATAGCGGTTCGGACTCCCAACCGTGTTTTGTCTATAACTCGGTGTTGGTATCCAATTCGGCATTCCGTCGCGACGGGTTCGGATATGGAGGCGGTATCTATTCCGAAGCAGGAGTCGTTTTCGACAATGTCGTTTACAATAATAACGGGGGCGGTATTTGTGTATACGATGAGACCTCGATTGTCAATAATACGATTGTCAACAACCAGTTGTATGGTATAGGTCGTCCGGCCGATACCGATGTGGCGGGTTCTTCGATCAGCGTATCCAACTCGGTTATATGGAGTATCAACCCGTTGAACCATGCGGGATTGAAGGGATTCGATGCTCTTGTCGACCGTGTCTCGAATTGTGCGATCGTCGATTGGGACGAAACGAAAGGCAACGATAATATTTCGTTGTTGCCTTATAATGACCATACGGGTTCTGTGCCCAATTTTATCAATCCTACGACTCAGATAGGGGCTATATTGGAGCCTGTGTATGCCGATTTGGGCGTTTCGTTTTTGTTGCGTCAAAATTCTGTGCTCCTGTCGAAAGCCGAGGGTTCTTGGATGACGACGTTGAACACGTATTACGGGACCGATGTTTCTTACGACATTGCCGGGAAGCCGAGGATAGTCAGTAAGACGCTGGATATAGGAGCTTATCAATATCAGCCGGTTTCGGGCAGAAATATATTGTATGTTCGTCAGCTTTCGCCCGACGAACCGCCTCTTGCCGACGGTGAAGTCCGGGACGGAAGTACATGGCGTTTGGCCGTGCAAGATGTGCAGATGGCGATCGATCAACTATATGCCCGGAATGTAGTGGGAGAGGTGTGGGTCGCCGGTGGAACGTATTACCCCACGGCAGCATTTACCGATGAGTCGGGTATAAGGGGCCGTACGGAAAGGCATCGTTCTTTCATCATGCGTAGCGGTATCTCGGTTTACGGAGGATTCCGGGGACAAACCGGCGACGAAGGGATAAACAACAGTACGACTCGTCCCCGCGACCCGGACCATCTCGATGTTCAATGGGCGTTTGCCAATCGTACGATATTCAGCGGAGATGTCGACCGGAACGACGATTCGCAGAAAGGTTGGCGTTGGAATGCCGGAGAGAAGAAATGGGAGCAATATTACGGGCGCAACTCCTACCATGTGGTATGGTTCGCTTCCGAGGGATTTAACGAAAGAACCACGAAGTACGAAGCCGTTACGGCAAAGCCGCTTCCCGTGGAGACGACTCTCGACGGTGTCGTGGTTACGGGCGGTTGCGCCGACTATGGCGAGCGCGGAGAATCGACCCGTATGGGCGGTGGAATCTATTTGACCGAGAACGGAGTCGTGTCGAATTGTATCATTTATCAAAACTTTGCCTTGACTCGCGGTGGCGGGGTGATGATGAATAACGGCGGAATGTTGGTGAACAGCATGGTCTTTCGCAATGCTTCGCCCGGAGTGCAGGTGCGCAACGGATTGGGCGGCGGCGTGTACATATTGGGGAACG
The DNA here is from genome assembly GCF_000296465.1 of Barnesiella intestinihominis YIT 11860. NCBI lineage: Bacteria > Pseudomonadati > Bacteroidota > Bacteroidia > Bacteroidales > Barnesiellaceae > Barnesiella > Barnesiella intestinihominis. The sequence goes on along the minus strand of NZ_JH815203.1, from coordinate 1,149,184 downwards.
GAACCGTTTTCAGAACGGTAATAACCAACAATACGGCTCGCGTGGGCGGCGGTGTGTATGTCGATGAGGCGGAGTATAACAATCCTGCATACGAAGAATCGTTAGACGATATGTACCGGGGCGTCTTGGTGAACACGCTCGTTTCCAACAATACCTCTTCGTCCGATGCGGGAGCGGTCTATTTCGATAAGTTGGGAGGGCTTTCTTCCTCTACGGTGGTTAAGAACTATTGTTCGGCGGTGGCTTCCGACCAAGAAGGGAATTCGGGCGGTATGATCGTCGATGGATATGGCATAGTCTATAATTCGGTTCTTTGGGGAAATGCGACCCTCGAACATACTCGGCAATTTTACGGAAAAAACGGAAAGACGGCCGAGTCGAATGTGCCGGCTTCGATACAGGTTTATAATACGGCGCTGCAAAATCTTTCCAATACGATTTGGGGCGTGAATACCGTGACTCAAAAAACGTATGCCTTGTCCGATCAAAATTCAAAAGGACGTTCTTCTATCGCTTATGATTCCAGTTTCCCCGATTTTACCAATGTGAGAGTCGGCAATGTCGACGTTATCAACAATGAGGCCGGCGTGTACCAGACGACAGCTGCCGATGTCGAAGGCACTCAAACGCTCGACAATGCGTTGCGAACTATTTATGACGTACAGCGTTGGGTTCCGTCCGAATTTTCTGCCCTACAAAGAAAAGGAGGCAGCCAATCCGAGGCTCCGTATGTCAGATATGCTCCGGTGAAAACACAGTTTTATGTCGCGATGACCGATATTCTCAGCAAAGCGTTCGTCGAGCCTCGTGTCTTAGGAGCTTTCGCTTCCGATCGTCCGTCTTTGCAATATAGCGTCATAGAAGATAACGGTGTAAAGAAACTGGTTATTTTTGTCGACCCGTCGGTCGATACGGATCTTTCGGGCGAGTCTTGGGAATCTCCGATTATATCGGGGAACTCGGCCATCGAATATTTGGCGGAACTCCCGGACACCGAATATCCCGGTTGCCCTCGTGAGATATGGGTGAAGGAGGGGACGATAAATCCGGTATGGAAAGCTATCGGCAGTGACCGTCGCACTTCGTCGGTCGTTTTGCGGGGAGGCGTTTCCTTGTATGGCGGTTTCAATTCCAAATTGAGAGGTACGGAAGGCTCTACGGTTCCCGGACGGACGTTTGTCCCGACAGGGAGCGATGTCGCCGAACCGATGCGTAATCCGGTGGATTTCCGTACGGTGTTCGACGGTACGTTGGCCGGAGGGAACCTTTATCATGTGGTAACTATGTCTGACGACGGAGAAGCCATTCTCGACGGGTTTCATATCGTCAACGGAAATGCATCGACCGGTTCTTCGGTTATCAAGACAGGGGGCGGTGTGCTGCACGAATATGGCACATTGTATATCCGCAATTGCATGATCGAGAATAATGTCGCAACGAACGGAGCCGGAATCGTTATGTTGGGTACGACGAAAAAATTGGTAATGACCAATACGGTGGTGAATAATAATACCAATACGGGATTGGCGAGCGAATCCTTTTATTCGGCGATAACCCTCGAAAACGATGCTCGTCTCAATCACTGCACGATTATACATAACAATGCCCCGGGCATCTGTGCGATGAATGGGCAGCTGAGGCTCTATAATTCGGTTTTGTGGGGAAATACTTCGACCGGGACTATCGCTCCCGAAGACATACAAATTACAGGAGAGGCCACTACGCTCGATATTCGCAACAATGCTATCCAGAATGCTCCGGAAGAATGGAATCTGTGGAGTGAGAACATACAGTTAAGCGTCGTTCAGGGCGATCCGTTATATCCGGCTTTTGTCAATCCGACCCGAAATGTCGGTGCAGTTTCGTCCGGATACGATACGCCGTTGGGCGGTCCCGCACGATTCGAACCGACTTGCGAATCACCGTTGGTGATTGCCGGTGACGAAAGTATAGTTGGTGATCCGGATTTGGCTCTTGATGCCGATATTACGGGGCATAATTTCGCTGTGGGTGGAGCCCCCGATATAGGAGCTTATGAGGCTACTTGTCTGAATCCTGTCGGTTCGGTTCTTTACGTGCGTAGCGGGCCTGCCGGTACGGCCTCTTCTCCTCAAACCTCTTATTTCGGTACGGGAGACGGTTCTTCGTGGGCGAACGCTATCAATGGAAATGCGTGGTATGGATTCGACGACGGTCTGCCTTATGATCAAATCGAATACGATAGCCGCGATGCTACCGACTATATTACCGGTTTGCAGTATGCTGTCAACGAGGCATACAAGACATCGTTGAAAAAAGACGGAAGCGGTCGGATCGCTTATGAGACATTGAATTATACAGATTATACATACAATCAAACGAACGGTCGTAGTGCATCGGTACAAATACCTGTCGGTGTCGATACGACGGCTTTGGTCGAAGTGTGGGTAGCCGAGGGCGAATATACCAGCCGGCGGGGATTCTTTATGCGGGATGCCGTGCAAGTGTACGGCGGATTTCCCAAGACCGGTACACCCGGGAAAGACGAGCGCAATCCCCGCGTCTACAATACGATTATACAGACGATGACTACCGCCGAGGCGAATGCTGTTACTTCGCTCGATGGGTATGCTCCTTATTTCGATATGGATGCCGGTGGATCGACGAGTCAGTTCTATGAATTGAACAGTCGATACGATAATGCGAATAAAGTTCGTAGGGTACTTACCCAGCCTTTCCCGTATTATGAGGACGGAGGTCGTTTGGAAGCGGGTTCGCAGGGACAGGCTTCGACCGAGACTAATAATGTGGCGTTGAATCCATTTGTTATCGAGACGATATGGGACGGATTTATAATACAAAACGGTCGAACTCGAATACGTCACGGAAAAGATGGCGGTGCAGGGGTAGCCTTGCGGAAAAATGGACGGCTCGAAAACTGTATTATCCGAAACAATTATAATGTAGCATCCCGTAGTCGTGGCGGAGGTGCATTTTGTAACGACGGAACATTTTCCAATTGTTCGTTTTTCAATAACGATATGCCGGCATTGGGGAGCGATTACGGAGAACAATACGGCGGGGGTGTTTACATGCGTTACGGTACGTTGTACAATTGCGTGTTTGCCGGTAATTCCGTATCTGGCGGTAATTCCAACGGTCAGGCCGTTTATATCGAAGTAGCCGATTTTTATAACAATACGATTGCCGACAACTCCGGTAGCGGTGCAGCCATTTATTGCGGTTATTGGTTTGCCGATGGTGCGGCCAATATTTACAATACCATTATTTATAATAATTCGGGCTCGTCTCAGGTGCAGGCTCATAGCAATGTAGTGTTGAGAACTTCGCATTGTTGTTATCCCTCGGGTTCTATATCGGGAGTCTCTGGTGCTAACTTGACGCAAGACAACATTATCAATCAAGTTCCGCAATTCGTGGATCGTTCGTCGGGAAATAAAGAAAATAACGACTATCGTTTACAGGGCACTTCACCCTGTATCAATGCCGGGAATAATAGTCCCGAAGGGATTACATTACCCGAAACCGATATGGATTATACCGATCGTTTCAAAGATTGTTCTATCGATATAGGGGCATACGAAATAGACCAAAGCGAGCCGATTATGCCCGCTATCAAGACTATCGACGGAGAACAGGTGGGAGTCATTTATGTGACGAAGGCGGCTAACGGTACGGTAGACGGTTCGTCGTGGGCGAATGCCGCTTGCGAAGCGAAATTACAAAAAGCTCTCAACTGGGCAGGTTATATTATTCACAATAAGGAGACGTACGCATCGGGTCGATATAGAGATATTACTCGCATTCAAGTGAGGATTGCGAAAGGCACTTATTATCCTACCGATGTCGTTCTTCCCGATCAGCCTCGTACCGCTTCGTTTATTATTCCGGCAGGGATAGAGGTGTATGGAGGGTTTGCGGGAATCTCTGACGACGAGACCGTGGACGGACGTAATATGCGTTTGAACAGGACTTTTTTCAACGGTATGATCGGCAGTTCGACAGAAGAAAGCGCCTATCGTGTCGTAACGTTCGGCATGAAGCAGCATAAAGACAACGCCACGATGCCTGCCGAGGGCGCAGCTTATTACGACGATCCCAACCCCGAAATAGCTTTGCTCAACGGTGTTTATATCGTTTATGGAAATGCCAATCACCCGTCTGACGAAGAGTGGCAGTCGGGTGGCGGTGTTAAGGTTACGTCGAACGGATTGTTGCAGAATTGTGCCGTTTTCAACTGTGCCGCTTCCGATAAGGGCGGAGGAGTTTACTTAGCTCCGGGCGGCCGGATTACCGGTTCGATAGTTTATAATAACGTGGGAGCCAATGGCGGAGGTATTTATGCCGACGACTCTTCGATGGTCGTAAATTGTACGGTAGTCGATAACACGACTGTAAACAATGGCTCCGGTGGTGGTATATCGATAGGCGTGAAGCCGATTATCATCAATTCTGTATTCTGGATGAACGATTCCGGTAACGGGAAAAATATATACGGAAACATGTCCCAGCAGGTCGATACGACCTTTACGGGCGTGCGGTATCAAAACTATATCTTTAATCATTGTGCGGTCGAAGGTATCAAAGTCGTGGGTTTCGGAAACATGGCGTTGACGAGTACGAATGAGAATACATCGACCATAGTGGGCTTGAATGCTCCCGGTTTTACCGACCCCGATAACCTCGATTTTACTTTGAAACGTGTATCGGCGTTGATTCGTGCCGGTATCGGAGCCGAGCAGCCGGGCTCTCCGCTCATGGAGGCATTGCATGTTTCTCGACTCGATTTGCTCGGAACGAATCGTTTTTATAAAGAGGATTCTTCTTTGCGGGATTATTTCGAGATAGGAGCTTTTGCTTATGACGGGATATTTGTTATCGACCCTGCGGGAGATACCGAAGCCGAAAAGGGGGCAGACGGAATCTACCGGTTGTATGTGTCGCAAACGGCACAGGGGTTGGCGAACGGCCGCAGTTGGCGAAACGCTTTGGGCGATATACAGCAAGCTCTCGATTATTTCGGGAATGATGCCAATTTCGAACACGATCCGAATAAGGATACTCGCCGGTGCGAGATATGGGTCTCGAAGGGAACGTATAACCCGAAAACTTCGGTGAAAGAGGATAATTGGGGAACTTCTTTTATTCTTAACAGATATTCATCGATATACGGAGGATTCCGGGGCAGTAACTTGCCTTATTACGAGAGTTGGATAGAATCGTTTAAAGTGGAACCCTCGAAGCGTGTCGATGCCACCGGTGTATGGAACAAAGGAGACTATTCCTATACATTGGGCGGCAATGGAGAGATTACCTTTTATCCAGAGGTAAAGGCATTGGAGGACGAACCCTCTTCGTGGTTCTTACATTTCACGACCGATGAGAAGTCACCGTCATCTCCTGTTGTGACGGTCAATGGCTTCCAACTCCCTCATGAGCTGGAATTGCCGGTCATCGCCACCGACAGCACTACCGAGTATATTTACGATTTGCGCTATCTGGCTATCGGAAATACCGATTGGGCGACAGCTCCGGTCATCGAGGCTGTTCGCGTCTCGGGATTACCGGCCGGTGTGAAGTTGTATAGCGCTACGATCGATAATCGCAAGAATTCCACAACGGTATCGACGGAAATTCTCGATACCGATATTCTTCATCAGACTTCTACGGGTGTTCCTTATGATGCCTCGGTGAGCTTGAATAATCTTTCGCAAGCGGAAAAATCGAATACATATTCTTCCAATGTCTCCGATTATTATGCTGCCGGAAATTCGGCAGGAGCATACGGTATGCATTATTGTCCAAGTTCTAATTGGGCATCTATTACAGTTTCGGGGAACGACGGTGTCGTATTAACAAACGAGAGGGAACGTGTTTTATGGTGGTATAATTATTTTAATCCATCATTAGGTGCTTATTTCCGTTTTCCACAGGCAGTGAAATACGAAAGAACAAACCCGAGTAATCGGTATTTGCATGCAACGATACATATTACCGATTTGAGTAAAGGGAACGAGGACGGCAGGTTGCGTATACAGTTATATTCGACAGCCGGTGTAAGAAAGTCTTTGCTTATAAATGGAAGAGTTAGTAATGGAGAGTACAACCTGACGGTGGATTTAAAGACCGGATTGGTATATAACGGCGCTTCCTCCGTAGAGATTAGTGATGAGGAAAATACATTGTCCGATGGCGATATGCTTTCGCTCGTCTCTGTTCATCCTTATTTCGGTGGAGAAGCTGCATATACCGTGGAAATTAGCGATATAACGATAGACAATAAGAATCAGTCGGGGAATACGGTTTCGGAGTTGGATATTAATATCGTTACGGAAGAAGAAACTCAGGCTATGCCTTCATCGGACCAGTATTACGAAGGGGAGGCATTTTTGAGCGAGCGACCTCGTCAAGATTGGAACGGGAACGGCTTGCTCGAAGATTTCGAGTACGCTAATGAAACGATTCTTTCGGGCGATATAGGCGGCGGTTCCGGTAATTCGCATGTGGCTTATTATGAAGACTCGGAGGCTACTCGCAGGGTTGTACTTGATGGAATAAAGATGGTAAAAGGTAACTCGTCGTGTATCGATCATGGAGGCGGGGCTTTATGTGCTTTGGCTCCGATTGCTTTGCGCAATTGCCAATTGTTGCTCAATACGGCCGATTTCGGGGGAGGAGCCGTGTATGCCAGCGATATAGAGATCTATGGTTCTATATTGGGCGGGAACGAGGCTTCCGGTAAATCGGGAGGTGCGGTTTATCTGCGGGAAGGTGGGAAGTCGCTCATCGTCAATACGGTGATTTACAACAATACGGCATCGACGGGCTCGGCCTATTATGCCGAATCCGGTTCGACATCGCAGTTAATCAACAATACGATCGTGCGTAATGCCTATGCCGAGAATGTGTCGGGCGATGTAACATCGGGTAGTACCGTTTATTCGGCTTCGACAGCCGGTAATAATCTTACCAATACGGTTATCTGGGGGAATGACGATGCCGAACGTATCAATGCAGATCATTGGGAAATTATTACTTCGGCAGCCGATGTCGATGAAGATGCAGGAAATTTCGAGGTCTTTCTGGATCGGGCTAATGAAGCGGTTATGGGGCCTCGGTTCGGATTTCCCAGCGATTATGCCGGAGCGGGAAATTATTTCGCTTCTGCCGATTTCTCTCTGCCTTCGCTCTCGACGCTGGTTAACCGGGGTACGAATGGCGGTACACGCCGACTGAATACGGTTATCGAAATGAATCCCGACGGCTCGGTGAAGAGTACGACAATTACGACGGAACCTGTCGTACTCGATGGTTCCGGCAAGGGATATTATGCCGTGCAGAAAGTGTCGGGACGCGAGAATGTGCCGGATACGCTGAACAGTAAATGGCGTATTACCAAAGAGCCCGATACATATCACATTATTAAGAAAGACGGTGTAGATATGATCGATGTGAAAGAGTGGAAAGAGGGGACGATCGATATAGGGGCTTATGAATATGAAACGGTATCGTTGACTCCTTTCGGCGGTAATATACTGTATGTGAAGAGTTCCGAAGCAGTTTCGGATAAAGAAAACAACGGAGAAACGTGGGAAAGGGCTACGTCTAACATTCATCAGGCTATTCAGGTACTGTTGCTCAGCCCCAATAAAAAAGATAAATATATCAAGATTGCTTCGGGCGACTATGTGCCGTTCCTGCAAGACGGGACAAGCGGTTATTCGTTCGTTTTGGAGAAACCCGATGTGGGAAATCTGGAATACTCGACCAAGAGTTTGACATTGAGGGGCGGATATCCCAACAACATCACGGGGACCGATGTCGCTATGGATAATTTGCGTGATCCTATATTGTACCCGACTTATATCAGAGGAAATCGAAACGATTCGAAACACCTCGTTTATATAGACGAGTCGATGGATACGGCCGGGGAAAACGGGGCGTTGGCTCCTGTAAACATAGAGGGCTTTACTTTTGTCGGTGGAAATGCGGCCGATGCGACAGGCGAGGGTTCGACCGGTGCGGCCGTGTATGCAGCCAATGGCAGTACGACGATTCGGAACAGCGTGTTTGTCGATAATACGGCTGCCGGAGAAAAAGGTGCGGCTGTGTATCTGAATAAAGGCAATATATATAATACCGTGCTTCATTCCAACAAGGCTTGGGGGCTTGCTTTGAACGGGACGGGCAACATTGTCAGCAACACGATAGCCGATAACTCCAAAGGCGGATTGTACGCACGTGGAGCGCTTGTCGCCGAACCTTTGCAGATCTATAACAATATATTTTGGAGGAATTATACTTCGGCTGTTCCTACTGTCGGAGATTTGAACAACCAGATAGATGTGCAGAATGCGACCCTGTACAGCAATGCGGTTCAGGTGGACGATGCGACGGCAGAGCAGCCGAATGCCGAGTATGTTTATTGGAATAGTTCCGCAGGTGTCGTATTGGGCGATAAGGCTGCCAATATCAATAAAACATTAAGTTCCGACAATGAGGATATGTCGTACGGTCCCCGTTTCGAAGCTCCCGATGAAGCGACTCCGTTGGATAAAAAGTATAACATACGTCCGGGGCGTAAACTGATCAATACGGGGTATCGATACATGACGGGCGACTCATATAATAAAGCGGAAAACGATAAATGGTACACCGATTTATTTGCGTATTATCCGTTCGGTTCGGTGGAAGAGCCTGTGGCTCCCGGCGATTCGCTGGCGAGAGTTATGTTCGTGGATGCCGGAGGCAATCGTCGTATAGCCGGTAACAGCATAGATATAGGTGCTTATGAGTACCAACGGTTGTTCTATCCTAATTTATATGTGAAGCTTAACGGATTCGGATTGGGTTCCAGTTGGGACGATGCTATGGGCGATTTACAGGAAGCCATTTATTCGGCGTACTATTCGGGAGACCCGGAAGAGAGCGGAACTTATGGTACGGTGTGGGTAGCCGGCGGAGACTACGTTTTGCCTACGACTTTACAGTGGATGGCAAATGTGAAAGTTTATGGCGGATTCCGGGGAACCAACGAAACGAAGCTGACTCAACGTCCCGGTTTGTTGGAAAAGAATGCACCGGAAAGTATCCTTTCGGTAGAGGCGGAAGGGGTTCCTGTCGTGCGTTCAGACAATGACCGTGCCGCCGGGACGATTGTGGAGAATTGGGCGGAATTGAATGGCTTTCATATTACGGGAAGCAAAAACAGCTCGGCGGTGATCGTCGCCGATTCGTTCGCCATCGTCAATAGTGTCATATATAATAATGTGAACCCCGACGGTGCTGTGGTGGAAACGGACGGGCTGCTCTACAATGTTTTGGTGCATGACAATACGGTGAAAGAAGGCAGCTCCGCTGTCGTATTGGACGAGCATGCGGCAGCCATTCATGTGACAGCCCCTGGCGAGGGAGCACAAATCGGCGGCACGGGAAAGATAATCAATACGATAAACGGAGAGGTGACCTCGGTGTCGGGGAATGCGTATAGTCCGCTTTATGTCGGGGATTATATTACCGATGATACACATTTGCGTTATCAGCTATCCGACCAGAAAGATGCAGTCTTGTTTGGAATAGGAGCTTTACAGGAAACAGGTGTAGACCATGAAGGAAATCCGGTGACGACTATCGGTGGATATACAGTGCCTAAGATCAGGAATGGTAAGGAATATACCGATATTATCGATCTGTCTACCGATTGCGATGTGCTGGGTAATGTGCGGCTGTTTACCGATAAGTTTCATGGGGAAGGTGAAGTAATTCGCCCGGATTACGGTTGTTTCGAAACTTGGAATACGACTCCGCAGAAGGTTGTCAACGTGAGCGATAATTATTATCCTCATGCGGGAAGCGTCGTCTATGTCGGCAAGGAAAGTGAAGTGCGGCTGACCGATGCCCTTACGAAAGATTTCGCACCGTCCTATTTGTTGCTTCATCATGCTGCGGGTTTGTGGACAGGAGAGCATGCCGTATCGCTTTATAATCTGGCCATAGAGCGTGATTTGAAACCGCTTATTAATGATACGACAGCTTCTTGGGATATGGTGAGTCTGCCATTCTCTCTTGAAGTCGGGAACGGTACGATGTTGAACGGCATTACGATAGACGGTTTGCCGGTAGAGGCTATACAGGCCGGAGATGAATCGGGGGACGACAAGAACCGTTTATATTTATACGAGTATGACGGGGCTAAGCGAGCCGAAGATTTGTATAGCGTAGTTGCTCCTCAGAATAGTAAATATTGGGCGTTTGAAAATAACCAGATGGGCGCGAATGTCGGTTATCTCATGGCGACTCCTTCTGCTTCGGATGCGGTGACTGTGCGTTTCTCGAAATCTTCATCGGCATTGCCTGTTTATGAAGAATCGGCAGAAGAAGGGAAAAGTATTTTGTTGAAACAGCATAATTTGAAGACTTTGGTCGGTGGCCGTCCTCATTTTACGTATAAAGAAAATATGGGTTGGAATCTTTTCGGTGTGCCTTATTTGTGCTCTTATACTACCGAAAGAATGAGTATCGACCATATACTCTATACTTATGACCCGGAGGCCAGCCGTTTTGTTTCGATAAATTCGTGGGAAGGAAACACGATTGCTCCTTTCTCGGCGGTATTCACGCAGACTGCTACGGTGAAGGAATCGGAGGAACTTCTGTTTGCCAAGCCTGTTATCCCGTTGAATACGTTGCCGACTCCTCACGGTGTACAGTTGAAAATTTCGGGGAGTAATTTATCGGCGGGTTGCGACTATGTATCGGTTATTGCCGATAATGTGTACGGAGAACCCATGAATTTCGACATGGGAAACGATGCGTTGAAAATGATGAGTTTCGACCCGAGGATTCCGCAGATTTATGTCTACAATGAAAAGGGAGTCCGATTTGCTCATACTCAAACGGCCGATATCGAAGGGGAAACTCCGGTGGGTATCTATACCGGCGAATCGGGAATTTATGAAATATCGTTGACCGAAGATTCGGAATATGATCGTTATGATGCTGTGGTTCTTACCGATAGATCGACGGGTCGGAAAGTGGACTTGAAACATGTGCCGTATAGTTTTACGGTAGATGATCGAGCGATGGAAACGGGACGTTTCTCTCTATCCTTTAAAACTCTTTCCGATGAAATGCAGCAGCCTACATTCTATTCTCTGGGAAAACGACAATTGCGAATCGTTAATTTGCAAGGTGGCGAAAGTATAGGTATTTACGATACGCTCGGGCGTCAGAGAGCGAGTCGCAAAGCCTATGGGGAAAGTGAGGAATTTGAACTCGAATCGGGAGTCTATATGATACGTATCGAAGGAAGTAGTTTAGTTAAGGGGAAAGTGGTAGTGAAATAGTTTTTGAGTTGGCGACACTTATCGTTGGTGAAGGGCCTGCTTGCGTCGTGTGAAGCAGGTCTTTTCTTTGTTAATATGGAATTTAAGATTCGGAGATAAACAAAAGGGGCGGGAATAACATTCCCGCCCCTTTTGTTTCCTTTCGATTTGAGGTTTATGCAATGATTAGTTCTATTCCTGCTTCCTCTATGCTTTTTGCTACCGATGGCGAAATACCCGAGTCGGTGATGATGACATCGACTTGGTCGAGTGTGCAGATTTTCCCGAATCCTCTTTTCCCGAATTTGGAAGAGTCGGCAAGGACGATCGTTCGTAGCGAGGCTGCGATCATACGTTGATTGAGCCGGGCTTCGTCTATGTTCGAGGTCGTCAGCCCGAAATCGAGGTCTATACCGTCTACTCCCATAAATAGTTTGGAACAAGTAAGATTGTCGAATGCCTGTGCGGCTAAATCGCCGATGACCGAGAAAGAACTTTTTCGCAATGTTCCGCCGAGCTGGATCACATGAATGTGCTCGAAACGGTTGAGCAAAGTAGAGACGTTGAGCGAAGCCGTGACGACTGTCAGGTTTAGATCGTCTGTAATTTCTTCGGCGAATGCATACACTGTGCTTCCCGAGGCGACGATAATCGAGTCGTTCGGATCGAGTAGACGAATGGCTGTATGGGCGATACGCCGTTTGGCATCGCTGTTTATTCGCTCTTTAATATGTATATTGATATCTGCCGTGTGAGGGTTTACCGGACTGGCGCTTCCATGTGTACGAAATAGCAATTTCTTTTCTTCCAGTAATTTCAAGTCTTTTCGTATCGTTACAGGTGTCACGTCCAATTCGCGGGCGATATCTAAAACTTTCACGAACCCTTGCGCATTGAGCTTGTCAAGAATGTGTTTGTGTCTTTCGGCTATACTAAGCATAATAATATTATAATATTTGTTCCATACAAATGTAAAATTTATTTGAATAATGCACAAATAATATTGAGAATTTATTTTGAAAACGAAATGAAATATTATTGAAAAGAAAACGAAACGAAAAATTTTTACATTTTTTCTTGGTTTATACTTGCTTTTTTATTTTCTTTGTCACATAAAAAGAAAGTAATCGCAAGATTTAATAAGAAATCAAAAATCGAAAGATAAGAAAATGAAACGTGAAGGCTTGATAAAACAGATGGCCGAAGAAAAGAGACCATGGGATTTATTGATAATAGGTGGCGGTGCTACGGGCTTGGGCGTGGCGGTGGATGCTTCGAGTCGGGGATACCGTGTCCTATTGGTAGAACAACACGATTTTGCAAAAGCGACTTCGAGTCGAAGCACGAAGCTGGTACATGGAGGGGTTCGCTATTTGCAACAAGGCGATGTATCTATGGTTGTGGAAGCGTTGCATGAGCGTGGTCGCTTATGGCGCAATGCCCCCCATTTGGTAAAGGATATGCGTTTCATTATCGGCAACTATCGTTGGTGGGAACGTCCTTTTTATACCATCGGGTTGTGTTGTTACGATTTGTTGGCCGGGCGATTGGGCTTGGGACGGTCTTTGCCTTTGTCCAAGAAACAGACCTTGAAGGAGCTGCCGGGACTGCTGCACGATCATTTGCGCGGAGGCGTGGTTTACCACGACGGGCAATTCGACGATTCGAGAATGGCGATTACATTGATGCAGAGTGCTCATGACCACGGTGCGATATGCATCAATTATATGAAAGTAACGTCTTTGATTAAGAATGATTCTGGGAAGATTTGCGGGGCGGTTTTGGAAGATACTCTCGAAGGCGGAACGTATGAAGTAAATGTAAAAGGGGTAGTGAACGCTACCGGTGTTTATGTGGACGATATCATGCAAATGGATAAGCCGGAGAGTCGCAAGAAAGTACGTCCCAGTCAGGGAGTGCATATTGTAGTCGATGCCGCTTTCTTGGGAGGAAATTCGGCTTTGATGATACCGAAGACAAGGGACGGACGAGTATTGTTCGGTGTACCGTGGCATGGAAAGGCCGTATTGGGAACTACCGATACGCCATTGAATGAAAATTCATTAGAACCGAAGCCTCTGGACGAGGAGATAGATTTTATTCTCGATCAGGCGGGGCAGTATCTGACTCGTAAACCGAAACGCAGCGATGTATTGTCTGTGTTCGCCGGATTGCGGCCGTTGGCTGCTCCTACGCATAGCGATTCCAAAAAGACCAAAGAAATTTCACGGAATCATAAAATATATGTTTCCGATTCGGGAATGCTTACGATAACCGGAGGGAAATGGACCACTTATCGTCAGATGGCCGAAGAAGCGGTGAATAAAGTGGCTGCTTTGATCGGTTTGGAACCGAGAGCCTGTGTGACTCGTAAAATGCAATTACATGGTTACCGGGAAGAAGTGGACCGTTCGGTTTGGGATTACGTGTACGGTAGCGATGCCGACCAAATCGCAGCATTGATAGAAAACGATGCCTCGTTGGGAGAGTTGCTTCATATCGGATATACTTTCCGGGTAGCTCATGTTATTTGGGCTGTGCGGGAGGAGATGGCTCAAACGGTGGAAGATGTATTGGCACGACGTGTTCGGGCGCTCTTTATGGATGCTCGGGCTGCTATGGAAATGGCTCCTCGTGTAGCGGCTATTATGGCTCGTGAAATGGGAAAAGATAAAAATTGGGAAACGGAACAAGTTAAAAATTTTACCAATCTGGCAAAAAATTATATTTTAGCCTGATTTTTTAGAGAGAGGATAGTGTATGTTGAAGTTATTCCAACCGGCTCCGGTTATCGATCCGCTTCCCAAAGAACGGGTGGACAAGGAGTATAAGAAGTTAAGATTACAGGTCTTTCTCGGTATATTTATCGGGTATGCAGGTTATTATCTGGTACGTAAAAATTTTTCGATTGCCATGCCTGCACTCGAACAGATGGGTTTCGATAAGGCCGATTTAGGTTGGGCTTTGTCTGCCGTTTCGATAGCTTATGGTATCAGTAAGTTCGTGATGGGTACAGTTTCCGACCATAGCAATGCTCGTGTGTTCATACCTTTGGGATTGATAGCTTCGGCAGTGATTATGACTGTTATGGGTCTTATCCCGTGGACGGTCAGTTCGCTTTCTATCATGCTTATGTTCTGCATCTTATTTGTAAATGGTTGGGTGCAAGGTATGGGTTGGCCTCCGTGTGGCCGGGTGATGGTTCACTGGTTTTCTGTCCGGGAACGAGGCGTAAAGATGTCTATATGGAATATCGCTCATAATGTCGGTGGAGCTCTTATGGCTCCTTTGGCGGTTTTCGGTATTACCATTTTCGGAGTCTGGGGCGGAGCTTTCTATTTCCCGGCTATGGTTGCCGTAATCATTGCTGTAATTGCCTATTTACTGGTGCGTGATACGCCTCAATCCTGTGGATTACCGCCTATCGAACTATATAAGCCGGAAGAGTGTACTCAGGCATATTCCGCCGAACAGGAAAAGGAACTCTCTACCAAAGAAATTCTGTTCGGGCATGTTTTCAATAATAAGCTTTTGTGGATTATCGCTTTTGCCAATGCGTTTATCTATTTTGTACGTTATGGTGTGTTAGATTGGGCGCCGATGTATCTCGAACAGGTGAAGCACATGGATTTGGCGAATAGCAGTTGGTCGTATTTTGCGTTCGAAATAGCCGGTATTTTCGGAACTATACTTTGCGGTTGGCTTTCCGATAAAGTTTTTAAAGGCCGTCGCGGTCCGGTGACTATTATTTATATGTTGCTGGTTATGCTGGCGGTTTATATTTATTGGAATAGTGCTTCGGCGATGGTAACCAACGTAGCTATGGCTGCGATAGGATTTCTCATTTACGGTCCGGTAATGTTGATAGGAGTCTCGGCTTTGGATTTGGTTCCTAAAAAAGCGGCTGGTACGGCTGCCGGTTTCACGGGGTTGTTCGGCTATTTGCTAGGATCGGCCGTGTTTGCCAATATCGGTATGGGATATATTTTCGAGCATTTCGGTTGGGACGGAGGTTTTATTCTGTTGCTATCCGCTTGTGCCGTAACTGTTGTGTTAATGTTGTTTTGTAAGGAGAATCGTTTGTAAATAGTTAAAAGATAGCTTGTTAAAGGAATGGATTTTTCATTCCTTATAATAATATATAGAAACTTCTAATTTAATAAGAACCATAAATCAAAAAAATTATGAATTTACTAACGAACACACTGCACAGGAGATGGTCTTGTTTACTCTTGATTATCGCCTTTATGTCTGGTTTCCAGATGTTCGCACAGTCCGTGGGAGCCAGCAATCAGTTGACTGGTAGGGTCTTAGATGAATATGACCAACCGATTATCGGGGCTGTTGTTAAAGTTTCGGGTACCTCTATCGGTCGTTCGACCGATGCCGACGGTGCTTTTACTATGAAAGACATACCTGCTAATGCAACGTTGGAGGTTTCGTATGTCGGTTATGAAAAACAAAGTATTCCTGTAAATGGAAAAAACTTTGTTCTGGTTAAATTAAAAGAAGCCAATCAATTACTGAATGAAGTGGTTGTGGTGGGGTATGGTACGCAGAAAAAAGTCAATTTGACCGGAGCTGTGGGAACCATCAGTGCCAAAGAAATCAATGCTCGTCCGGTAAGTAACGTTGCCATGGCGTTGCAGGGAGCCGATCCTTCGATGAATTTGAAGATGTCTTCCGGTCGTTCCAGCAGTGGATATGATTTGAATATTCGTGGTGAATCGTCTATATCGACATCAAACACACCGCTGATTATGGTCGATGGAGTAGTGACCGAGTTGAATATGGTCAATCCCAACGATATCGAGTCAGTTTCTATTTTGAAAGATGCTTCGGCAGCTTCTATTTACGGTGCGACGGCTTCGAAAGGTGTGATTTTGATTACCACTAAGACAGGCTCGGATGCTGCCGGAAAGGCCAGTATAAGTTTTAACGGGCGTTTCGGTTGGTCGCAAAACACGACATCGACCGATTATATGACTACGGGCTACGATCAGGTAAGTTTGGTCGATAAGGCCTATTATTCGCAATATGCGACCAATTTTACCAATTATACCGAAGAGGAAATGCAAATGCTGTATGAGCGTCGCAACGACAAGACTGAGCATCCCGATCGTCCGTGGATCGTTTTGCAGGACGACGGTTCATATCGCTATTATGCCAACTTCGACTGGTACAATTATCTGTTCCGTAAAACTCGTCCCCAGCAGGAATATAACCTTTCGGTGAGAGGCGGTAACGATAAGGTGAAATATTATGTGAGCGGTCGTTATAATCGCGAGGAGGGTATTTTCAATATCAACCCAGATACTTATGACACTTATTCTACAAGAGCGAAACTCGATGTGAAAATCAAGCCGTGGTTACGCTATTCGACTAATATGAACTTTTTCTCTTCTTCGTATAAATACAGCGGTTTGTCGACCATAGACAATACGTTGATGGAAGTGGATAAAACTTTGATGGCATCATGGCCTGCCAAGACTCCCGAAGGTAAGGCTATTTATGCCGAGACACATGCCAATACTACCATTAATGGAACCCCTCCCTATTTGGTGGACAATCGCGCGCGCCATGCTAACAATCAAAAGTATATAATTATAGGAAATCGTTTTGATATCGATATTTTCAAGGATTTGGTATTGACGGTAGATTATAGTTATAAGTATCGTGGGCGATTGAATAAAGTTCGGAACCATAATTTGCACTATTCCAATAAGCAGGGTGAGGAAAAAACAATTGTTACCGGTAACTTCAAGGATTATTATCGGGAAAATCATTATGAGACGAACGAGCACAATTTGAATGTGTATGGAACTTATACTCATACATGGAACAAGGCGCATAATTTTACGGCATTGGCTGGTTATCAATATCGAGGTGCACGAGATACTTATCTGAGGTTGGAACAGTTGAATCTGTTGAGTGAGAATTTGTCGAGTTTTGCCAATGCGACAGGGGATATAACCCGAAGTCAGACAATTTCGGAATGGCGTAACAGTGGCTTTTTCGGTCGGGTGAACTACGATTATAAGAACCGTTATCTGTTGGAAGTGAGTGCCCGTTACGATGGCACTTCCCGTTTCCGTAGCGATCACCGTTGGGTGTTCGTCCCTTCTGCTTCTGCCGGTTGGCGTATCAGCGAGGAGAATTTTTGGGAACCTATTAGAGACGTAGTGGATAATACGAAAATACGTCTTTCTTATGGTAAATTGGCCAATCAGCATGGTGTCGATGAGTATGCTTATTTAGAGGAGATCAATACAGGTGGAACTTTGAATTATACGCTCGATGGGACGAGCAAATTGCAATATGCTTATCCAAGCGATCCTAAGACCAGTTATCTTACATGGGAGACGATCGCTACATGGAATATAGGTTTGGATATGTCGTTCCTCAATAGCCGATTGAATTTTACGGGCGATTATTTTATTCGGGATACCGAGGGTATGTTGGCTAAGTCGTATGTGTTGCCGAGCGTTTTCGGTGCTAAGGAACCCAAAGAAAATTGTGCCGATTTGCGCACTAAGGGTTGGGAACTTTCATTGAATTGGAACGATTCGTTCGCTTTGATGGGGAAACGGTTTAATTATACGGTGTCTGCCTCTTTGGGCGATAACAAAACGGTCATTACGAAGTATAACAATCCTGAAAAATTGCTTATCGACTATTATGAAGGTATGGTTTTGGGTGAAATTTGGGGCTATCGGATAGATGGGTTGTTTGCCTCGGACGAGGAGGCTACCGAATATACATCGAAAATCAATCAAGATTTCGTAAATGCCCGTATTTTATCGGATAAAGTGGAACCTTATTATCGTGCCGGCGATTTGAAATTCCGTGATTTGGACAATAATAATGTGATCAATAAAGGTGATGATACAGTATATGATCCGGGTGATAGAGAGATTATCGGTAACGAGACACCTCGTTATAATTATAGTTTTCGTTTAGGGGCCGACTGGAATGGTTTCGATTTAGGTATCTTCTTCCAGGGGGTAGGTAAGAGAGATTGGTATCCAAGTCATCTCTCCACCGGCTTCTGGGGACCTTATGCTCGGGCATTCACGAGCTTTATTCCCGAGAACTTTATGGATCAATGCTGGTCCGAAGAGAATCCCGGTGGGTATTTACCTCGTTTCCGCGGTTATCAGACTTTCGCCGATAGTCAGTTGGGTGTAAATAATGACCGTTATTTGCAGGATGCATCGTATATCCGTTTGAAAAACTTGACGGTGGGTTATACATTGCCGGTTTTGAAAAAGGTTTTTACCAAACTGCGTGTCTATTTTACCGGTGAGAACCTTTGGTACTGGTCGCCGATGAAAAAATATACCAAGTATATCGATCCGGAAGCTGCCGGAGGAAACGGTAACACGGGTATGGCTTATAACTATTCGAGAAATTTCTCGGTGGGTGTGGACATTACATTTTAACGATTAAAAACAGAACAACAATGAAAAAGTATTTATATATATTCTGTACGTTGACCGGGGCTGCTTTGATGGGTTGTACCGATTTGGACTTGATCCCCGAGGATACGATGGCTCCCGAAAATTATTTTTCGAGCGAAGAGGAGCTGCGTCTGTGGACGAATTCCTATTATGGTATGCTTCCCGGAGCCGATGATTTGAATGACATCTGTGCCGACGATGTCATCAAAAATATCTTGGATAACGAGATTTTAGGTAATCGTACTCCCGGTACCGAAAAAGCATGGGATTGGGAGGATTTACGTGTCATAAATACGTATTTCCAATGGTGTAAAAATTGTGACGATGTAAACGCACGTAATCATTACGATGGTTTCTCCCATTTTATGCGCGCTTACTTCTATTTCACGAAAGTACAGCGTTACGGCGATGTGCCTTATTACGACGAAGTAATCGGGTCGAAGGATAATGAACTGTTGTATAAACCCCGTGATTCTCGTAAATATGTGATGCAAAAGGTAATGGAAGATCTGGACCAAGCGATATTTATGTTGCCTGAGACGAAGACTCCGTATGAAGTGAACAAATGGACGGCTTTGGCACTGAAATCCCGCGCTGCATTGTTCGAAGGAACGTTCCGTAAATATCACAATTTGGGCGATTGGGAGGAAATGCTGAAACAATCGGCTGCCGCTTCGTTGGAATTGATTCAAAAAGGAGGATTCTCGCTTTATAAGACAGGTTCTACTCCGTATCGCGATTTGTTCGCACGGCTCGATGCTCCTGCCGAGGAAATCATCTTGGGACGTCGTTACAGTACGGAGCTTTCAGTCTTGCATAATTCTCAGTGCAATTCGATGACGGGTAATCAACGGGTATCGTTCACCAAACGTTTCGTAGATCATTATTTGATGGCCGACGGTTCTCGTTACACCGATAAGCCCGGGCATGAAAAGAATGAGTTCGTAGCCGAAGTGACCGGTCGCGATCCCCGTTTGTCTCAGACGATTCTGACTCCCGGTTACGTACAGAAAGGTACGACGAAGGAGATGATCAATACCTTGTCGAAGTTTACTTTGACCGGTTATCAATACATCAAATATGTGATGGAGCCGCAATACGACCAATCCAACAAATCGCCGATGTATTTCCCGTTGTTCCGTTTGGCGGAAGTTTATCTGAATTATGCCGAAGCTAAGGCCGAATTGGGAACGTTGACGCAGGACGATTTGGATATTTCGGTCAATCTGTTACGTGATCGGGCAGGAATGGGAGATGCTCATATCGATATGGACGAGGCGAATGCCAATCCAGATCCTTATTTGATGGCCGATGTGACCGGTTATCCCAATGTGACGAAAAGTGCGATGACCGGTGTGATTTTGGAAATACGCCGCGAACGTACGGTAGAGCTTTGTCTCGAAGGTTTCCGTTTGTTCGATATGATTCGTTGGAAAGAGGGTAAACAGCTTACCAACGAGTATCATGGGGTCTATTTCCCCGGAGAAGGTAAGTACGACTTGAACGGAGACGGAAAAATGGAAACAGCTATTTACAAGGATCAGGCTCCGTCGGGTTTGGGATTGACCAAATATAAATTGGGTGTGGATTTCTTCCTGACCAACGACACCGAAGGATATATGTGGCCTCACAAAGATGTGAAACGGACTTGGAATGAGGAACGTGATTATCTGTGGCCGATACCGACCGACGAACGTTCACTGAATCATAGTTTGACTCAAAACCCGGGTTGGGAAGACGGCTTGTCTTATTAAGCTATTTTGGGGAGAATGGAGGTGACTATCTCTGTTCTCCTCACTAAAAATAAATATTTACCAATAATCTAATCTAAAAAAAGTGGTTATGAAAAGAAAATTGACTTCTTGCCTGCTTGTTGCAGGGTTTATGTTGGCGACAGCACCCAGTGCGTTTGCCACGACGTATTTTATAAAAGTTGACGGTTCTGACGATACGGACGGTTCGTCGTGGGAACAAGCGATTAGTTATGACTATTTTGCCGAGAATATGGAACAAGGAAACTTTGCCGATGGCGATGTCTTTTGTTTTGCCGGTGGAGTGTATAAATTGTCCTCTCCCGATTTCGACAAATATTTAGCTATTAATCGAAGTGTGACTCTTTTGGGCGGTTTTGACCCTGCCAGTACGGGTACGAATACAGATATTACGTATCCTTCTCCTTATGAAACTGTCATTTCAGGGGCTATCGAGAGCGATGTAGCAGCTGTTCCCGGTAACCGTACTCACTTGTGGTATATACAGAGACGTGAGGAAATAGACGGGGTAGATACGAAAACGAGATTGAATATTACCGTAAAAGGGTTCACATTCAAACACGCTTTCCGCAACTACGATAGTGCCAGTAATTATAAAGGGGCGGTGATGGTCTTCAATACCGATTTGGATATGCAATGGTGTAACTTTATTCAAAATGGAGCCGCCTTTATCGGAACATCTGGTTTGACGCTTATTGCTTCTGATGCAAATGTCTCTGATTGTGTTTTTTCAGAAAACTTTTCTAGTGAGAAGGGTACTGCCTTAGGCTTGTTTATAAGCTCGACTTATGCCGGAGATGAATATCTGACGCAAGCCGTGGTTCAACGCTGCCAGTTTACCGATAATTATTTTACGACCGACTATTATCCTGAATCGGAATATCAAGACGGCAAACCGGCTTATACCAATAAACTTCGCGGATCGGCGATCTTTTTGGGTAGCAGTGACGAGCGTGTCCGCCTCTATTTGGTGAACAGTTTGGTTGCCGATAACTATACCGAAGGATTCGGTGTTGTAATGGGCTATCCCGGAACGACGATGTATATGATTTCCAATACGATTGCTAATAAAGATTATACCGCTGAACAAGAAGCTCGTACGGTTGGTAGTAATAACAATGGCACTAAGGATGTCGGTCGCGGTTTGGGTGTGATGAGCTATGGTGGATACAATTATATGGCGAATAATTACGTTGTAAACGGTGTTTTGGGCGAAGCAGCTCCTTCGAATACAGCTATATTGTTGAGCCGTAATGGTGCGACTCGTCCGGGCACATGGAACAGTGGCGGTTATAATATTTCGGGTACGGCATGGTATTGTACCTCTTGGACTACCCCGAGAGATCGTACGCAAACTCCCGAAATTCAAAAGACGTCACTTTTGTATTTGAAAGATAACGATGCAGAAACATATACCTATGCCGATGTATTCGGAGAGACTACTTTCGGTGATAATGGAGGCAATACACAAACGCTGGTTCCGGCTACCCGTATGTCGAGTTTGACTCTCGATGAACTGAACGCTTTAAAAACCGAATGGAGCTTGCCGGAGAATATCGATTTGACCGTCGATCAACGCGGTTACAAACGCGCTGCTACTACTTGTGTGGGAGCTTATGACGGTGATGCTACATCGGGTATTACAGACCTGACGAATGTTAGCAAGGTTTCGGTAAGCACGTTGGGTAACGGTATATTCCAAGTGAATGGGGCAGATGCCGACGTGACGGTTTATAATTTGAGCGGTAATGTCGTGAAAGTTGTACCGGCCAATGAAGTAATCGATTTGTCCTCTGCTGCTAAGGGTGTTTATATTATGAC
This sequence comes from Barnesiella intestinihominis YIT 11860, assembly GCF_000296465.1. NCBI lineage: Bacteria > Pseudomonadati > Bacteroidota > Bacteroidia > Bacteroidales > Barnesiellaceae > Barnesiella > Barnesiella intestinihominis. Next base: position 1,126,807 of record NZ_JH815203.1, on the reverse strand, counting down.
CGTGAGCGGACAGGCATTCAAAGTGATTAAATAACATCTCAATTAAGTAGTTTTTTCATCTGGTATGCTGCCGGAGTTCTTTCCGGCAGCATATTTTCACATTCTCATTACCTTTTTTCTTAATAATAAGTTTGATGTCGTACTATGAAATTGAAAATTTATTTATGGCTGGTTTTATGGTTAACGGTATGCAATTCATATGCTTCCGTTACGTGGAAAGTTTGGAATACGGACTATCGGGTAGATACTACGTTTCATGCTAAAATAGGTCCCGGGACTACGCAGACATCATTGTTATTGACGGGACCCGATACGACATTGACGGTTTTTTATTTGACGGTAGATCTTACCGATCCTTATGTGGATATAAGGACAGTGTGCGCTACGGATCATTTAGCCGGTGCTCAAACTGTTACACAGATGGCGGAAAGTCATAGTGTGGAGGGCGAAAGTCTTTATTTTGCGGGAATCAACGGTGGTTTTTTTGCGATGTCGGGGACTGCGAACGACGGAAAAACCAGTATTGTCGGTAGGCCGCATCATGCGTCGGTTGCCGAAGGTGAAATTTATAGGACATCTACATCGGCGATATGCCGTCATTTTGGAATTACGTCCGATAAAGTACCGTACCTTAGCAATGCTTCGGTCGATTTTACCGGGACGATTACTACGGTTACCGATTCGTATGAGATATCGGGAGTAAATGTTAACGCCGGAAATAATAAAATTATTCTCTATACCGATAAAATGCCGGGGCAAGTGACGCAGGTGACAGGTAGTTCTTTCCCGATGTATTATGAGGTCGCATTGATGCCGAAAGCAGGAGAACGCTTAGTTCCCGGGAAGCCTTGTAAGATGACCGTGAAAGGAGCATGGGCGAGAGGGACCAATATGGCGATTCCCGACGGTGGGTACGTAATTAGCGGAAAAGGCTTGGCAGGGCCTTTTATTCAAAGTTTGAATGACGGGGACGAAGTAGAGGTGAATTTACCTATGTCGTTTGATGGCGAGACCGTTATGGTGGAACATCTGACTACCGGTAATCCTAAGATATTGGGAAACGGGGAGGTATTGAATACGGAAGGGGAGCGAGCTGATGCCATAGAGTGGCATCCCCGTACTTCAATCGGGTACAGTAAGGATAAGAAGAAATTGATTATGTTGGTCTGCGATGGTCGTACCGAAATTTCGCGAGGCGTTCGTACCCGGGAATTGGCCGACTTGATGCGATATGCCGGAGCCGATGAGGCACTGAATTTAGATGGAGGAGGTTCGAGCACATTGTATACCAGTATGTTGGGGGTAAGGAACTATCCCAGCTCCAAAGGTGTGCAGCGTAAGGTCGGCGATGGTGTATTCGTGGTTTCCACAGCACCTGCATCTTCGTTTGTCGGGGGAATAGATTTTGCGACACCTCCGCATGTCATATCCAAAGGAGAGGAATATAGTCCGACCGTTTACGGGTATAATGCCTATGGACTGTTGATAAATACGGAAATGTCTAATTATACGATTACTTGTGACGAACAGATAGGATATGTAAAAGCCAATGGTAAGACTTTTGTTGCCGACGGTATAGGTTTGGGTAAAATTTATGCTCGCACACCGGCCGGATATACTTGTGAAATGGAGGTCGTGGTGAAAGAGGATATAGATAATATTGTTTTCAGATTGGATTCGGTTGTGAGCGATTGTCATTATGAGTATCCGGTGGAAGTGTCGATGACGAAAAGTACCGGCGAGGTAGTGCCTCTTAATCCGAGTGTGCTTTCGTGGAGCAGTTCGGACGAGCATGTAGCTTTTGTGGAGAATGGCGTTTTGAAAGGCTTGCAAAACGGAATGGCCGAGATATGTGGCTCTATATCGGAGGTATCGGATACTCTGAAAGTGAAAGTGCAGGAGCCCTCGAAACATGTATTGAATATAAATGACGGAACTCCCGATTGGCTAAAAGTTTCTTTCACAACCTCGGCCGGGTTTAAAAATACGTCGGTAACTAATTCCGAGAAAGAGGGGTTACAAATATCGTTTTTATATAACAGTACTTCGGCGAAAACGATTTCTTTGGCAGGAGATATCCCTCTGTATAGTCTGCCCGATACATTACGGATTCATATAAATCCGGGAGAAGCGAAGGTTAAGACGTTTTCTTGCACATTGAGACTTCCGTCGAAAAAGACAGTCGCAGTCGATTTACCGATTCCCGAAGCGAATAAAGAGAATATATGCGATATAGCTTTCCCCGATGTTTTGGGCGATGTTTTCGATATAGCGAATTATCCATTGGTGCTCTCGCATTTTACATTGGGTATGGATATAAATACGTTGGGGCAAAATTATCGGATAGATATTCCGGCCGTGGAATTGGTTTATAATTATTATAATGAAAATGCTTCGGACGTTCAAACGGTAGAAGGTAAGTTTTTGGATTTGTCTGTATCGGGACGGACGATATTGCTGGGTAAGGCGGTTGATCGGGTCGAGTTGTATAATGTTTCGGGGTGTTTGGTCTCTTTGACCGAAAACAGCAATCATATATCGGCTCCGGGAATAGGTATGTATATAGTGAGGATAGTGACCGACGGCAAAGTGTTCTCGCAAAAAATATGGATAAACAGATAGTTATTTTGAATATGAAAAGCAGATTTTTATTATCGGTGGTATTCTTTGGCATGATAGCCGGGCTTTCGGCTTCGCCTGTGTATAGAATGGGGTCGTATAATATCCGAGGGGAGAATGCGGCCGATACGGGAGATAAAGATTGGAATGTGCGGAAAGAATATGTGGTCAGAAATATTGTGGAGCATGATTTCGATGTGGTGGGCTTGCAAGAGAACAGCATCAAGATGTTGCCTCAATTGGAGGAATTGTTGGGCGACGATTATGCGACTCATTCTTGGGGAGCGATTTCCGAGACAAGCGGTACGCATACGACAATCGTATACAAAGCCGGGAAGTTTACTTTGCTGGATAAGGGTCAGTATTTCTTGACATCGAACCCGGCGGCTCCGGATTTGTCATGGGATACGGCGGTACGCCGAAATACCGTGTGGGTGAAATTACAGGACAAGACGACCGGCGATGTATTTTTCTATTTCTCCACGCACCTCGACCATAAGGGCGTGCTTGCACGTGCCGAAGGGGCGCGGATCAATGTGCAGAAAATGCAGGAAATAGCAGACGGTTATCCCGCTATTATCGTGGGTGACTTCAATGCCTATTATGCGGAGAAAGCGATGTATAACACATTCAACGCTTATTTAGACGATAGTCGCAAGGTGACGCAGACGGCTCCGGTTGGACCGGGTACTACGTTTGCACAGTGGAATCCTGCCGTTACGGGAGGGGAACCCATAGACTATGTGTTTTGCGATCGGGTGAATGTGCTTTCTTACGAGACGATTACAGAAGACTTCGGGAGAGGGATTACGCCTTCCGATCATTTACCCATTTTGATTACTTGCACATTTAAAGATAATTTGGAGCGGGGCAAGTGGTATGTGAGCACGACTCCGTCGGCTGTTCCCGATGGTTCGAAAAACGCCCCGTTCAATAATTTGCAGGAGGCTATCGATGTCGCTTCGAAACACGATACTATTTTTATGACAGAAGGCGTTTTCTATCCGGTGGAAACATCGTCGCATGCAGGTCGGCAAGCGACGGTAAACGTGTATAAGAGCGTTCGTATTCATGGCGGATATGACGAGAGTTTCTCTTCGGTAGTCGGGAAAACGGAATTGTCGGGAGATTTGAACCGGAACGATGTGACCGATGAGTCGGGTCGTATTGCATCGGGTGCGGAGGATAATGTCTATCATATAATGACCGTTGCCGATTCTTGTTTTGTGGAACTCGACGGTTTGAAGTTGACCGGGGGATATGCCGATGTGACCGGCTTCAATAGCGGAGCCGCTATTTATTCGAAAGGAATAGACCTCATTTTGAAAGATGTGGAGTTGTGTGATAATTATGCTTTGGCGTATGGAGGTGCTATATATTCCGGGGGAAATTTGAATATAAATCGGACGATGTTTGCTCGAAATCAATCCGGTTCTCAGGGTGGAGCATTTTATTTGGCTTCTCCGGGTTGGCGGTCGCATATATCTGATTCCTATTTCGTGCAGAATCGAGCGACACAAGGTAGTTCGGGGTATTCGGACGGTGTGATTTTTTCCTTGTTGTCGGGGAATACGATAGCCGATAATGTCAGTAGTCGGAACGGGGTTTATACGCAGATGGGCGAGTCGGAGTATATGGTAAGTACATTTGTCAATAATACATTCGTCAATAATCGGTTGACTGCGAAAAGCAGTTCGCTTTCCGATAAAACCAATGGAGGTAGCGCTATTTATTTTAAGTCGGGGGCGGGAAGTTTGAATTTGGTGAATAATACGATTGTCGGCAATACCGATTCGTGTTATACGACGAGCGGCATTCCTTCGGCCAATTTCAACGGTTCTGCCGTACATGTGATTTCGGGAAAGGTGAGATTGGTAAATAACATAATCGCCGGTAATTTTTCTTCGGCTGCCGCTGCGGGGGAAGTCTATTTAGGAGAGTCGGCCTCCTTGCAAAACTCTACGTATAATTTGTATGGTGGAGCAGATAGAATGAATATTACGGCAAAATCTACCGATATGGTATGTCGCAATTATGACCGTTGTGTGCAGGATTTGCAGAAAGTGTTGGATAGTGAAATCGTCGATGGAAAATTATCTTTGCTGTTATCCGATAATGGAGGATTTGCACCTACTGTAAAAGTGAAGTCCGTTGCATGCGGAAATAATAACCTGAATGTATTGAGTGCTGCTGCTCTGAGGGAATCTACTTTCTATATCGACATAAACGATAATGGAGTTTATACGGATAATCTGGCTGTCGATGGGAGAGGCGTAATCCGCAATACTACCGGCTCTATGATAGGTGCTTATGAATATACAGGAGAGTCTGGAATGGAACCTAATGTACAACAGAATTCGATAAGAGTTTTTGTTTCGGAAGATAACCTTTATGTTATTTCTGATAGTTTTACAGTTGGATATACAATATATAACCTGTCGGGTAGTTTGCAAATGAAAGGAGAGGCGGTTTCGGGTCGACCTGTCGATGTGTCGATTTTGCCGGCCGGTGTTTATATGGTGGAAACCAACGATAGGTCGGGTGGTATAGAATTTACCAAAGTGTTGAAAAATAATTAATTGAAGTATATTATGATAAAGTTAGGCAGAGATTATTGGAGCAAACTTTTATTGATAGGTTTGATATTCGGTTTTGTAGCTTGCGGATCGAAAGACGAACCTTCGAAAGAGGGGGATAATACCCCTTCGTTCCCGGTTACGACCGATACGACTTCGATCTTGGTGAAGAAAATATTGAGTCGTACCGATTTGGTGGTGAAAGTAAATCGGGTGACGACAGAGGAGCGGTATCCGGGATTGGTATTTTCCGAGATTGATTTTCATACAGCTAAGGCTCGCCAGCATGCTTATGTGGCGGAAGTCGACGTGAATAAATTGACTATTGCGACGACTACACCGTTCGGTGAAGTGAATACCATGCCGACAAAAGTCAATACGATTCCCGAACAAACGAAGTATCTCGAAAATTCGGGACGTCGGGTGCATGTTGCCGTGAACGGTGGTTTTTGGGTGTATGAAAAAGACTCGAAAGGTGAAACGACTTTAATTAAACCGAAACATCTTTTTTGGAAAGACGGATATCCGTTGAGCGATTGGTGGCAAGATCCCAATCATGAATTTACGGTCTATATGACAAAGGACGGAAAGGTGGATATCGATATTGCCAGCAATGTTATCAAACATAAAGCCGATATTTATCAAGCATTGGGCGGTTTGGGCTGTTTGATTAAACGAGGTGTATTTAATGACGGGATCAGCAGTATAGGTACATATTTGTGCGATACACACCCCCGTACGGCAATAGGACTGTCGGAAGACAAACAAACGTTGTACGTCGTGGTGGTAGATGGCCGGCGAACGAATTATGCCGAGGGATTGGATATTTACGAATTGGCCGATTTTATGTGGGGAATAGGTAGCTATGATGCCGTGAATTATGACGGGGGAGGTTCCTCGATAATGGTTTTGCGGGACGAAGATGAAAAGGCGAAGGCTTCGTTTATTGTTCGTAATCGTCCTTCCGATGGTTCTCCCAGAGCTGTCGGGAATGGATTGGCTATCGTAGAGAAAGACTGAATGTGATACCGTATGAAAATATCGATTCATGTGAAGATTTTGAATATCTGTGTGTAGAGGTGTGAAAATAAATTTTGTGAGCCGAAACAAATTTTTTTGTTTCGGCTTTTGTTTGCGCTATCTTTGTGCCAAATAATAAGAGTATGTCTGAATTGCTATGTAAGGTTCTATTTATCGATTTGGACGATACAATATGGGATTTCAGGGCAAATTCTGTGTTGTCTTTGCGGCAAGTTTACGATGAGTTTGCTTTGAAAAAAGAGATTCCCGATTATGACCGGTTCAAGTCGTTGTATATGGCGACGAATCACGAATTGTGGGAGTTGTATCATCACAATCGGATAACGAAAGATTATTTGATAGTCGAGCGGTTTTCTCGTCCGCTTCGGCATGCAGGTAGTAAAATGTCCGAGGATAAGGAGTTTATCATGGCCTTGAACGATCGCTACCTCGATGTATTGTCTCAGCAGAAAACATTGGTTCCGGGAGCGGTCGAATTGTTGGATTATCTTACGGAAAGAGGCTATCCCTTGTACATATTGAGCAACGGTTTTGCCGAGGTTCAATCCCGTAAATTGGAGTCGGGTGGTATTTCTCATTATTTCAAGCGATTGATTCTTTCCGATGAAATAGGTATTACCAAACCCGACCGGCGTTTGTTCGACTATGCTTTGCAGATTGTGGGGGCAGCGGCTTCGGAAACATTGATTGTCGGCGATAATTACGATGCCGATATATTGGGAGCCATGAATGCCGGCTGGAAGACTATTTATTTTAACCGGGATAATCTCGTTATTCCCGGAGCCCGCCCCGATTATATCGCTACTTCCCTTTCTGAAATAAAACAAATTTTATGACCGATTGCCAGAATCCATAAAGATGAAATTCTTTCACTGTTTTTCAACGGATAAAACCACTTCGATGGAGTCTTTCGCCCGGCTCTTGATTGCGATACCTTTGGTCAGTTATGTGCTGGCCGTGCTATCTTTATGGGTAGGTTTGCAAATAAATAGTTTTATTTTTCCGATTGCTGTATGTATATCGGTTTTATGGGAGTGTTCCGATAAGAGAATCCGGGGATGCGTGAGGTGGACCACGATTGTTGCCGTGCTTGTCGTACTGTCGGTTACTCTTGGGTTATCCGCTTGTATTTACGATCGGTCGTTCGACGGTCAATGGTATCATGCTTGTACGATTCGGGAGTTGGTGAACGGGTGGAACCCGATCTATTCTTCTGCGTGTAACCCTAGTCTTATCGATGGATATACTGTTTTATGGGTAGAGCATTATCCGAGAGGAATCGAAACAATCGCAGCTACGATTGTTGCCTGTATGGGGAATCTGGATGCCGGTAAAGTATTGAATTTATGGTTCGTATTTTCTTCCATAGTATATATCTATTTATTCTTATGTTATTGTTTGCCGACGATGAATAAATATTTACGCATATGGATTGCTTTGGTGGTTGCTCTCAATCCGGTCGTGATTAATCAGATGTGTACCTATTATATAGATTGGACCCTTTATACGCTTTTGGTTATTTTTCTTATTAACATGTATCTCTTTTTTGTGAAAGGGATACAAAGGGCTTTGCATATCGACTTATTGTTATTGTTCTTTATTCCGACGATAAAATTCAATATTTTCTTTTGGATCGTGTTGTGGGGAGGAATCTGTTTCTTTGCATTGTTGAGAAAAAGCCGTTATAAACATTCCTTTCGATTGACTGCGGTATGTGCGGTCGTTGTTTTGTCAGGGATTGGTGTTGGTGCATACAATCCCTATCTGACTAATTGGAAAGAGCACGGTTCTCCTGTTTATCCTCTTTCGGGGAATGGTAAAGTCGATATTATGGATTGTCAGGTATTGCCAGCGATACGAGGGAAATCTAATGCCGAGGCGGCTTTAATATCGGTGGCTTCTAATCCTTCCGACGATATGCTGTCCGAAGACATACATGTGTTTGGGATTTCTAAAATCGACATATTATCATCGGTCGCGTCTGATGTTCGAATCGGAGGATTCGGTATATTCTTTTTCGAAGCGATTTTGTTGTCTATCGTTTTGTTCGTTTGTACGGGGCATATTCGTCGTATACGTTGGTATCTGTCGGTTCTTGTCGGTTTGCTCGTTTCATTGGTTATTCTTCCGTCGGGGTGGTGGGCTCGATATGTCGCCTTTTTCTATCTATTCCCGTTCGTTATGCTGTTTTATGCCGAACGGTTCGGGTTGAAAACCCGTTTCTCCCGTGGACTGCATATACTGATTCTTTCGTTGCTTTCTGCCGACATTTTTATCTGTTTGTCTGGCTTAGTGGTTAAGAATATCGTATATAAGGAAACGATAGATTATGTGTTGGAAAAGATGGAATCTTCGCCGGGAGAGGCGAAGCTGTATACCCGGAACTACTCGTTTCTCGATAAATTGGAACGGCGTTCGATTCCTTATAAATTATTCCCCGATACGGAAATGAAAGACAAGCTCGATATTCCTTGTCCTATTTATATGAATAGGACGGATTTCGATTTTGAAACCGACCAGCCGTGGATATTATCGCTCCGTCCTTCGTTTCAATTAAAGTGGAGCGATAATAATCGGTACGAGGGGCAAGACGAATGAGTTTCCGTCATGCGGGTTTAACTTGTTTTTTGGCTTTTTTTTCTTCCCAACTGAATGACCGGAGCTTGTCTTTCTCGGTTATGGCGCGTATAACCCGACAAGGATTTCCTCCGGCGATGACGTTGGACGGAATATCGTTTGTAACGACACTCCCGGCAGCGATGATACTGTTGTCTCCTATGGTCACGCCCGGCGTGATGGTAACTCCTCCGCAGATCCATACGTTATTCCCGACCGTAATAGGCCATGCGTATTCGAGCCATTCGTTTCGTCGCTCGACATCGGAGGGGTGACCTGCCGTATAGAAGCTCACGTTGGGGGCGATGAACACGTTGTCGCCTATGGTGATGGGAGCCTCGTCGAGCATAACGCAATTGTAGTTGGCAAAGAAATTTTTGCCCAAGTGAATGTTATGCCCATAGTCGCAAAAGAAAGGCGATATGATGATGAATTTTTCGGGTGTAGTACCGATGATTTCCCGAATGAGTTTTTCTCTTTTTTCTAATTGAGAGGGTCTCAGATGATTGAGCTCAAAAATTTTATCTCGGGTAGATAGCAATTGTTCGATTAGTTCGGGGATTGCGGCATCATACAATTCCCCCTTTTCCATTTTCTCTTTTTCTGTCATATTTGTTTATTCTTCATTTATAAAATGAACTCCGTCTACTTTGGATAAACGTTTTTTTAAATTGTCCATCAGCGAACGGCGTATGCGTAGGGTCATCTCGCAATCCATATCGAATATTTGAGACACGATGGTGGGGCCTTCTTCCTTGACGATACGCATAACTTCGTTCATCAGAGGGTATTCGAATCCGAAATGTACCTCGTCCTCGACTTGCCGTTCGATTATTTCGTTCGCGGCAATGGCTTCGGAGGCGGCTTCGCGATAGGCGACGATTAGTCCGCTCGTGCCTAATTTTATTCCGCCGAAGTATCGGACGACGACAATGAGAATATCGGTTAGTCCCGCCGAATTGATTTGTCCGAGGATAGGTTTTCCGGCCGTTCCCGAAGGTTCTCCGTTATCGTTCGAGCGAAAATCGGTTCGTTGGGGCCCGAGCATATACGCCCAGCAGACATGACGAGCATCGTAATACTCCTTTTGATATTTTTCGAGTTGCTTTTTGACGTCTTCCACCGATGAAACCGGTATGGCGAATGCAAGGAATTTACTCATCTTTTCTTTATAAATTCCTTCCGATGTGCGCGATATGGTGAGGTAGGTATCGTCCATAAAAAAAGAGCTTACTTTAATGAACAAAAGTAAGCTCTTTTCTGCGAATACGCAAGTGTCAATATTTGTGTTCGTTGCTTTCCATTTCTTGGGCAGTGATAGGCTTGGCATCCATAGCTCGCCAGACGTAAACGATATAGGCGAGAACAAATGGGATAAGTAACGATACTATACTCATGGTTTTCAAGGTGAATAGGCTGGAAGAACTGTTGTAAATCGTCAGTGAACTTTGTATGTCTACGGACGAGGGATAATAAGCCGTATGGTTATATCCGGCAATGAAAAACAGACTGAGAACTACTAAGACCGTTCCTATGCCCGAAAACCAGATTCCTTTTGTGAAATGTTGACCGAAAACGGAATGGATAAGGGCGTATAACACCAAAACGACTCCTGCCGAAAACAGAATAGCCACCCACGGCATTTCCACGAGATTGAAGAAATATTTGTAGGGACGAACGGCGATAATGCCCGAATCGGTAGCTACTTCATAGCCGTCGGCCAACAGGGTCGCTGTAACGAACGACAGGAAGAGAATAACGAATAAAACGCCGTTGAATAATACTTGTTTCCGGGATTTCTCGAAAATGCTGTCGTTCTTGATATTGTTCATGAAATATAAGGCTCCTTGCGTACGGGCAAGAAATAGAACAGTAAATCCGAGCAAGAGATTACGGACATCGAGAATAGCTTCCAACCCGTGCCAATCGTTTGTCCAACTGCTGATAACCGGAGAGCCTATGGTTGTCAAGTTCCCTTTGTCGACGATAAAGTCCGATCCTGTGAAAAACGAGCCTACGGCTATACCTAATAATACGGGACCGACGATACCATTGATTAAAAGAAAGGTGTCGTAGGTCTTTTTCCCGAGGAAATTCCCGCTCTTTGAACGGTATTCGTATGATACGGCTTGTATGATAAAGCTGAACAGTATGGCCATCCATAACCAATAGGCTCCGCCGAAACTGGTCGAATAAAATAGAGGAAACGAAGCGAAGAACGCTCCTCCGAATACGACGAGGGTGGTGAATGTAAATTCCCATTTGCGGCCTAAGGAGTTCACCATCATGCTTTTCTCTGTTTCGGTTTTACCCATGACTGCCAATAGGGATTGACCGCCTTGTACGAACAACAGGAATACCAGTAACGCACCTAACAGCGATATAAGAAACCACCAGTAGTTCTGGTAAAATAATTCATTCAGTTCCATAGTTTTTTATTTTTGTTCGGTTCCTTTTTTTATTTGTTTCAACATGATGCCTACTTCGGCGATCAACAATACGGTAAACAGTACGGCAAACATCCAGAATGTCGTTTGCACCGAGGCCACTTCGATGTTAGAGATCGCTGCGAAGGTAGGCATGATATCTTGTATCACCCACGGTTGGCGTCCCATTTCCGCTACGATCCAGCCTGACTCCAAGCAGACATATCCGAGAGGAATCGTTAGAACGGCAATCCATAGCACCCATTTCAACTTTTGCAATTTCTCTTTATAGGATAACACCAAAATGAAAATAAAGAACAAGAGGAAATAGCCTCCTAAAATAATCATGATGTGGAACGAATAGAATACGAACGGCACATGTGGAATGAGCTGTTCTACCGAGTCGATATATCCGTAACCGAAATATTCATAGTTTGCCTCTAACCTTGTTTTGGCTTCGTTCATGGCCTCTGTGTCGTTGTCCTTTCGGGCGGTGTTGAAGTCGGCGAGAGCTGCGATGGCTAAACGGCCTCGCTCCATCTTTTCTTGGGCGGAAAGAGCGATGATTTCCTCTCCTTTCAGATTTTTGTCGACGTAACCTCCGTTAATAATATCGTTGATTCCGGGAACGAATCCGTCGATTTCCCGGGTCGCCAAGATGGATAACAGTTTGGGTATGGGTATGTCGAAAAGAAATTCTTTCTCGTCGTTGTCGTATTTCTTGTCGGGATTGAGTATCCCGAAAGCGATGAGTTCTTGTCCGTTTTTACCGTTGTAAACTCCTTCCATAGCCGCCAGTTTCATAGGCTGCTTGTCTGCGACCTGATAAGCGGAACCGTCGCCTGTGTAGGCTACGACGAGCGTGCCTATCAATCCTACCCATGCTCCCACACGAATGCTGTTACGGGCTAAGAAATTCTCCCGGTTTTTAATCAGATACCAAGCGCTTACCCCCACTACGAATATACCGCCCAATACCCAGCCGGACGAGACGGCATGGAAAAATTTGTTGACAGCGACGGGTGAGAGTACCAGTGCCCAGAAATCGTCCATAACGTTTCGTGCAGTTTCCGGGTCGAATTTCATACCCACAGGGTATTGCATCCATGAATTGGCCACCAATATCCAAAGAGCCGATATGGTAGCGCCTATTGCCGTGAGCCATGTAGAGGCCAAATGGAATCTTTTGCTGACTTTGTTCCAGCCGAAAAACATGACTGCGATGAAAGTTGCTTCCATAAAAAAGGCCATGATTCCTTCTATGGCAAGGGGAGCTCCGAAAATATCGCCTACGAACCAGCTATAATTCGACCAGTTCGTGCCGAACTGAAATTCGAGGATAATCCCCGTTGCTACTCCGATTGCAAAATTGACCCCGAAAAGGGTCATCCAATACTTGGTAATCGTTTTCCACCGTTCGTCGCCGGTACGGTAATAAATGGTTTCCATTATACCCACGATTACTCCCAGTCCCAATGTAAGGGGAACAAATAGCCAGTGGTAAATGGCGGTGAGTGCGAATTGTGCTCTCGACCAATCTACAAGGGAAAAAAGATCGTTCATGGTTACTTATGATTGTTGATTTTTAGGATTATTCGGAGTAATGAGATTCTCGATGACTTGGTTGGCTCTTTCCTCGTCGGTATCGTATTTCTGTTGCAAGATATTGGGGAAAAAGAATAACCGCAAGATAAAAAACATGATGAACAACTTGATGAGGATAATTGCCCAAAGAGTTTTACCTAAGGTCATGCTTCGAAATCCTTCCATATAAAATCGCCAGATTTTCAGAGGGATACTATTGTTTTTCAAAATCTTGTTTTCCTCCATGCGTATTATCTTCAACGAATATGTTCACAATATTCGGTAAAATTTATGATTAATACAAATTTGTACACATTATTTTTCGGATAAAATAAATTTCTATTTTTTTGAAGTAACGATTGGATTGTATGTTTGGTTTGGAATATTTTTAATAAAAAATAGAAAGGAGTCGATAATTTATGTTACCTTTGCAACGCATTGGTTTCAAAGCCCCGGTCGGGGTGTAGAATGAAAAGGGAATCGGGTGTGAATCCCGAACAGTCCCGCTGCTGTGAACTCCAAAAAAGGTTCCGAGAATACTGAAAGCCACTGATTATGACGATTGGGAAGGCCTCGGTTACCGGAGTAAGTCAGAAGACCTGCCATGCTGTTTGTCATTAGCTTTCGTGGGGTAGAGCTTGTGAATCTGCGGAGTAAATATAAAGCCGCTTGTTTGCATGGATTTTTAGGCATTATACCCGAAGGCTGTTTATGAAAGGATAGGCCGATGAAGACTTTTTATCGATGTGTGTGGGGTATGATGGTGTCGCTGCTTTGTGGTGTGGGACAAGCGAATGCCGATTCTTCTTCTCTTGACTCGATACAGACATTGGGAGAGGTAATGGTTACCGCCAACCGGTATAACGAAGTGATTCCTTCGCAGAAGCTCACCGGAAAGGAACTGAAAGCGTTGAATAGTTTTTCGGTCGCCGATGCCATACGTTATTTTTCCGGTTTGCAAATTAAGGACTACGGTGGCGTGGGAGGATTGAAAACTGTCAACATTCGCAGCATGGGTACAAACCACATGGGTGTTTATTATAATGGAATTCAGTTGGGAAATGCTCAGAACGGACAAGTGGATTTGGGCAAGTTTTCGCTTGAAAATATAGAGGAAATATCGTTGTATAACGGTCAAAAAAGCGAGATATTCCAGTCTGCTCGGGAGTTCGGTTCGGCGGGCTCTATCTATTTGACGACACGTCGCCCTAAATTTAAACCGGGAGAAAAATCGCATTTGAAAGCATCTGTGAAGGCCGGGTCATTCGATTTGCTGAATCCTTCGGTTTTGTTTGAATATAAACTTAGCGAGACGGTCAGCATGACATTCAATAGCGAGTGGATCAATTCGAGCGGGAAATATAAATTCCGTTACCGGCGGGTGACTCCTTCGGGAGAGACGGCATACGATACCACGGCTACCCGTAAAAACGGAGACATCGATGCCGTTCGGTTCGAAGGAGGATTGCAAGGTTACTTGCCCAACGGTTATTGGAAAGCCTATGTTTATCATTATAGTTCCGAGCGGGGGATTCCGGGGGCTATCGTCAATAACGTGTGGCGCAACGGAGAGCGTTTGTGGGACCGGAATTCTTTCGTGCAGGGTGTCTATCAACAGGATATTACCCGCAAATATGGGATTAAGGTGAATGCCAAGTATGCTTTCGATTATACCCATTATATGAATAACGACGATAAGCTGATGCGGGTCGACAACCAGTATAAACAACGAGAGGTTTATGTCTCGGTAGCCAATAAGTATTCGATATTCAGAAATTGGGATGTCTCGGTGGCATACGACATGCAGTGGAACGGTTTGTCGGAGTACATGTCTGCCGACCGGTACACGCACTGGATTTCGGCGGCAACGGCTTTTTCTCTTGCCGACCGTTTGAAAATGCAGGCCAGTGTTTTGGCGACTTTGGTCGATGAGAAAGCATCGGGACAAGTAAAAGCGCCTAATAAAAGTAAAGTGACTCCGGCGGTATTTCTTTCTTATCAACCGTTTAAAAAATATAATTGGGTGTTTCGCGCTTTTTATAAACAGATATATCGCATGCCCACCTTCAATGACTTGTACTATGCCGATATGGGTAACTCGGTGTTGAAGCCCGAGAGCGCTACGCAATACAATGTGGGATTTACTTATGCTGTCGCTCCGAAAACGGGTTTCCTTTCGGGGTTTCATGCAGGGGCCGACGTTTATTATAACCTCGTTTCCGACAAGATTATCGCCTATCCCAAAGGACAGCAGTTCCGGTGGACTATGCTCAATCTCGGTAAAGTCGATATCCGGGGTGTCGACGTTCAGGCTACGGCGACTTTCCGTTTGCCGTATGAAATAAGTTTAATGACGAAGGTGCAATACACCTATCAAGAGGCGATAGATATAACCAGTCCTCGGGATAACTATTACCGCGACCAGATTCCGTATATACCCTGGCATAGCGGATCGGCCATATTGAATTTGAGCTATGACGATTGGAGTTTGAATTATAGTTTCGTATATGTAGGGGAACGGTACAATCAGCAAGAAAATATCGAATATAATTATGTGCAGCCGTGGTACACGAGCGATATATCTTTGGTGAAATCGTTTCGGATAAAATCGGTGAACCTGAAAGTGACGGCCGAGGTTAATAATGTGTTTGATCAGGCATACGACGTCGTTCTTAATTATCCTATGCCCATGCGTAACTATCGTTTTGGAATTGCCATTGAATTGTAATGAGATCGGTTGTCGCACATATTGTTTCGTGTATCCTGCTGGTGGGAATATCGTTGATGACTTCCTGTCGGGAAGACGAGGTCATTATCTTGGCGGAATATGAACGATTGCCGCTCGGAGACAACAGCCGGTCTGATTATGCCGGACTTTATTTGTTGAACGAGGGGAATATGGGTTCGAATAAATGTTCGCTCGATTTCGTCGATTTCGAAAACGGCTATTATGTCCGTAACTTGTATGCCGAGAAGAATCCTAACGTGGTAAAGGAGTTGGGTGACGTGGGTAACGATGTCCAGATATATGGTTCCAAGATGTATGCGGTTATCAACTGTTCGCATAAAGTCGAAGTCCTCGATGCTCGTTCTTGTCAGCGATTGGGACAAGTGGACATACCTAATTGCCGGTATATCGCCTTCGATAAAGGTTTTGCTTATGTTTCGGCTTATGTAGGTCCGGTAGGGATAGACCCGAATGCTCAGCTCGGAGCTGTCTTTCAAGTCGATACCGCTACTCTCGAAATTACGGCCGAAGTAACGGTGGGTTATCAACCCGATGAGTTGGTCATTCAAGACGGCCTTATTTATGTGGCTAATTCAGGCGGTTATCGTAAACCGAATTATGATAATACGGTTTCGGTGATCGATATCGAAACAATGACACAGATACGAAAGATTCCCGTAGGAATTAACTTGCATCGTATCCGGGCGGATAAATACGGGAAATTATGGGTTTCATCTCGGGGTGATTATGAGAAGATTCCTTCCCGTCTTTTCGTTCTGGAAAAAGATAAGCGTACAAACCGCATGGAGGTGAGAGATACTTTGAATGTCTCTTGCAGCGAGATGGATATTTGCGGCGATTCGCTTTATCTGTATAGCGTGGAGTGGAGTAATATTTCGCAAGAAAATAATGTTACTTACGGTATTATCGATGTTCGTACCGGGGAATTGATTTCAAATAGTTTTATTAAGGACGGTACGGAAACCGATATAGAAATCCCTTATGGATTGAAAGTAAATCCCGAGACCGGAGACGTTTATGTAACGGATGCCAAGAATTACGTGTCGAGCGGAAATCTGCATTGTTATGGACGGGACGGGATAAGAAAATGGAGCGTTCGTACCGGGGATATTCCGGCGCACATGGCTTTTTTGTATAAAAATAAATAAACCGATATGAAGAAAGTGTGGTATGTTTTGTCGATGGCTTTGATTTTGCTGATAGCCTCTTGTCAGTCCGATAATCCTTCTATGATTACATTAGGGCTTGACGATACGTATGTAGTGGAACGCATGAAGGGCTTGACGTTACACCCGGGTTTTACCGGAGAACGATACGAATGGGCTCTTTCTTACGAGTCCGATTCGGTATCTGTCACCGATTCGATTGTGGCGACGACACGCGATTATACGTTTGTAGCAAGTGAAACGGGAACATATCGGTTGCGATTCCAGATTTATGATGCGGCTAATCCCATAACCCATCTTATGCGTATTGTCGTTCGCAAAGAAGAGGTAGCTTATAGCCCTTACATAACTAAGGTTTATGAATATCGCCCTGCACCGGGACAGTTCGTCAATGAGCTTCCGAGATATACCGAGGGAGATACCGAAGAATCTATGCGGCAGAAAGTCGAAGATTGTTTGGCATACGACGCCCGTACGATGGTCACGTTGGGAGGCTACGGCGGATATATTGTCGTCGGTTTCGACCATACGATTGTCAATCGGCCGGGAGAATACGATTTCAAAATATTGGGTAACGCATTTTATGCCAATGACAATCCTCGTCCCGATGCCCCGTTGGGAGGTAGTAGCGAACCCGGGATAGTGATGGTCTCGGTCGATAGGAACGGGAATGGCGTTCCCGATGACGAATGGTACGAGTTGGCCGGTAGCGAATATTATAAAAAGGAGACTTTGAAGAATTATGAAATAACCTACTATCGACCCGATGAAAACAAGGAGCCGGTGACTTGTTCCAATCCGAATATCACGGATTCTACGTATGTCCGGTGGACCGACAATTATGGAAATACAGGATATATATCGCAACTCACTTTCCATAAGCAACCGTATTATCCACAATGGATTTCGGAAAGTTCGATAACTTTCAAAGGGAGCAGGCTTGCCGATAACGCTATCGACGAGAGTGGAAACGGGAGTTATTATGTCCTTTACGCATACGATTGGGGTTATGCGGATAATCACCCCAACAGTAGCGAAAAGTCCAATTTTAAAATCGATTGGGCGGTGGATAGCGAAGGTAATCCGGTCGATTTACCGGGTGTCGATTTCATAAAAATTTATACGGGAGTGAACCAATTCAACGGTTGGTTGGGCGAATGTTCGACCGAAGTAATGGGTGTTACCGATTTACATATAGAAGAATGACTATGAAAAAATAGAAAGAAACGAGAGGAAAATAACTTAAAAAATATAGTGCACACAGGTTCGGCTACTTGAAAAAGGTTCGCCGATTAAAAGGGAATCGGGTGTAAGTCCCGAACAGTCCCGCTGCTGTAAGCTCCATAAAAAGGTCCCGAGAATACTGAAAGCCACTGATTATGACGATTGGGAAGGCCTCGGTTACCGGAGTAAGTCAGAAGACCTGCCGTGTGTATTGTCCGAAAAGCTTGCGAGGTATGAGCTGTGACAAAAAAATGCCGGGAAGTCCGGGAAAGTTTTGGAAGCATATAAGTGGTGTATCTTGCAAGTATTGAATGAGAAAGAACTATTTGTTTTTTATTTAATACTTAAAAGTTTAACAAAGATGAGAAAGATTTATGCTTTGATGGTATTGCTGTTTGCGGTTTTACAATTACCTGCACAAGTCCTTGTGCAAGGTCGTCCGCACCCTACGGCAAAGCCGCAGATGGTATCGCCGAGGGCGATTGCCGATGGAACTTTCACGATGGACATGATCGAAAACTGGTCTGGCGAAGGAGCTAACCGCGCCGCGTTCGTCGTACAATGGAATGCCGAGGGTGAAACCTCGGCGTTGGTTTGGGGATTCCGTTGGGACGGTGAAGCTACCGGCGAAACGATGGCGCGTGCAATCGCCGCTTCCGACCCTCGTTTTTTCATTATGACCGAAACAGGAACGGCGTATGGTAGCACTGTATCGGGTTTTGGGTACGATGTTAACAAAAGTGGCGATTTTTCCATTACTAAGGACGGAGTAACACTTTCCCCTAATGAGAATGGGATAATCTTTTCTTCGTCGTATGGATATGACGGTTGGACCTGTACCGATCCCGAGGACTATTGGCAATCGGGCTGGTATCAAGGGTATTGGTCTTATTGGTTGAAATCGAGTGATAGCGATGCTTGGGGATACTCCGGGACCGGAATTACGGGTCGTAAGTTGACCGACGGTTGTTGGGACGGTTGGAATTTTGCGGTAAACATGTCGTCTCAACCGTGGAAACCTCTTGCGCCGGCTCCTAAAAACGGGCCGACAGCTCCTTCTGTGAAAGTCCAACCCGAAGATGTGACGGTTTCTCCGGGAGAATCGGTAACTTTTGCCCCTGAGTTCAAAGGTGATAGTTTGTATTTCCAGTGGTACAAAGACGAAGTAGCTATACAAGATGCCGAAGCGTCGTCTTATTCGATCGTTTCGTCGGAAACTTCCGATGCTGGGCGTTATTATTGTGTGGTGAGCAACATGCTCGATACGATTTCTACCGATACGGTTACGCTCGTTGTCGGCGATAAATCGGTAATAGCCGCTCCGGGAGAGGAACCGGGAACTGCCCTCGTGGTGTATGACGATTCGTATGCCTCTTTTTCGGGGATTTTGACGATCCCCCAAACTATCCTGATAGAGGGAGAATCTTACACAGTAGTCGGTATCGACGATATGGCTTTTATGGGGTGTGCTAAATTGACTTCGGTTACTTTTCCTTCGACTTTGAAAACAATCGGCGAAGGGGCATTTTACGGATGCAGCCGTTTGACATCTGTGGAGTTGCCTGAGCAAACGGTTTCGATCGGTAATGAGGCTTTCGGCGATTGTCCTCTTTTGGCAACCCTCTCTTTGGGTGAAGGATTGAAGAGTATAGGTCGCTCGGCCTTTGAGAATTGTATCGCTTTGACCGGTGTAAGTATGCCGGCAGATATGGAATCGATAGGGGCTTTGGCTTTCAAGGGCTGTACGAAGTTGGCTTCGGCTGCTCTGGGGAACTCTTTGACTTTATTGGGCGATTCGGCTTTCTATGGCTGTTCGGCTTTGCAATCGGTGGAATTGCCGGTTACGGTATCCTCGGTGGGTACTCGTACATTTGCCGGTTGTTCTGCTTTGAATGCTGTCGGATTAGGAAATGTTTCGGCTATTGGCGAAGCCGCGTTTAACGGCTGTTCCGCTTTGACTGAAATTGCGATACCGAATGGGGTCGAAACGCTCGGCAATTATGCTTTTTACGGTTGCAGTTCTTTGGCGACGGTGACTTTGGGTACACAGGAGCGTTCATCTTCTTCCTTGAAAACAATCGGCGATTATGCTTTTGCCGAGACTGCTGTGAAATCGGTCGTATTACCCGACGGTGTGAGTACTCTTGGTAACTATGCCTTTAACAAGTGTGCTTCTTTGGCCACCGTTTCGTTGGGAAATAGTTTGACCGCTATCGGTAATTATGCTTTCAGCGATTGTAAGAAGTTGGAATCCGTAACATTCGGAAGTGCTCTCGAAACTATTGGAGAACGTGCGTTTGCCAGTGCGAAAATTTCTTCTCTTGTTTTGCCTGCTACGGTGAGAACGATAGGTGATTGGGCTTTTTATAATAATCCTTTAACGGCCATAACTTTTAACGATGGCTTGCAGTCGATCGGCAGCAGGGCTTTCTATGGTGTATCGGTTCAAACGTTGAATATTCCTAATAGCGTGACCGAATTGGGCGGCTATGCATTTAGCGGTTGCAAGTCGTTGGAAACAGTGACTATCGGGACAGGTGTGACGAAAATAAGTGACTATACGTTTAATACATGTTCTGCGTTAACGCAGATATCTTGTCCGTCAGTAACAGAGATTGGAAAAAATGCGTTTAGTGGTTGTTCATCGTTGTCCGATATTCCTTTGAACGATAAGATTACTTCGCTCGGTAATTATGTGTTTTCGGGTTGCTCTGCGATAGAGTCGCTTGTTATTCCGAATAGTGTGACCTCGATTGGTAGTTATGCCTTTGAGAAATGCACGAAGTTGACATCGGCGACTTTGGGTACAGGTATAAGCTCTATTCCCGATTATATGTTTAGCAGCTGTTCCGCTTTGACGTCGGTAGTTCTGCCGGAGAATATTACTGGGATCGGCAAATATGCTTTCCAAAGTACGGCCTTTACCGAGTTACCGCTGACAGCAAGCATTACCGAGATAAAAGATTATGCTTTCAAAAGCTGTACGAAATTAACGTCGGTAGCTATTCCCGATCGGGTTACTAAACTGGGAACTTATGTGTTCCAAAGCTGTACGGGATTGGAATCTGCAAAAATAGGGGGTGGCGTTACTTCTGTGCCGAATTATATGTTCCACGGCTGTACGAATCTGGTTAATGTAGAACTTTCGGAAAAAGTGACTTCTATCGGCAATTCTGCTTTTTATAATTGTAAGGGCTTGAAATCATTGCCGGTTACCGAATCGATAACTTCTATCGGGACGAATGCATTTTACGGTTGTACAAGTCTTACTTCGGTAAATCTTTCCGATAAAGTAACCTCTTTGGGAGCTTCGGTATTCTATGGCTGTTCCAGTTTGACAGAAGCTGTTTTGGGAACGGGGATAACTACGTTGGGATCGAGTTTGTTCCGCAATGATGCTAAGTTAAAAAAAGTAGTTGCCAATGGCAAAATAGCTTCGGTTTCCACTTATACGTTTAATGGTTGTTCTTCTTTGGAACGTATCTATATTAACAATACACCGCCGACCGGTGCAAGTTCCAATACATTTACCAAAGTGCCGACAACCTGCCGGATTTATGTCCCTGCCCAAACTTGTCAATTCTATGCCCAGACCACCTATTGGAAGGATTTCGTAATCATGCCGTGGTTAGATGAATTGGAAATAGTATCGACTACTCCGTCGATGAGTTTCGATGGCGGGGAAGCGTTGGACGTTAAACCCGATACGAAAACTTTCGTGATAGAGTTTAATAGGACTGTCGTTAATACCGATAGCGTTTCGGCCATGTTGATACGTAGCGGATTTCCTGTCGAAGATCAGGAGTTGACCGTGTCGTACTCCGGTAACGAAGTGACCGTAATTCGTGAAGGAGAAGATTTGCCGAACGATCCTTATTACTACTTGGTATTGACAACGTCGGATAAACAGTTTAACATATTGTTCAAGGTAACGACGGCTACCGGTATCGATGAACCGGCTGTCGAAAAGGAGGTGCGTTTGCGTGAATATTATTCGGTGGACGGGAAACTTTTGCCTCGACCCGTACAAGGTATCAATATTGTGAAAACTGTATATGAGGACGGTTCGATCGAAGTTTCGAAAGTTTATGTAAAACCAGAAGATTGTAGGCGATAAGTCTATGATTGTGAAATAGTAAAACGAAGATGTCCCCGGAGTTTCGGCTCCGGGACATCTTTCCAAAAAAATAGAAAGATGAGAAAATATTTACTTCTTTTTTTAGCTTTTTTCGGCAGTTGGTCCATGTCGGTTCGTGCCGTTTCCTTTTCGGATATAAATTATTGGATAGGAGAAGGGAATGTCGAAGTCATGTTAGTCATCGCTTGGAACGACGGGAAAACGCCCGAAACGTTGGCGTGGGGCTATAAAGGGGAGGAGGAAACTACAATCGTGGAAATGTTGAACGATGTGGTGAAAACGGACCCTCGTTTGTTTTCTCTGATGCGCCGGCAAGGTGGTTACACGGTCGATGGATTGGGGTTCGACCTGAATGGAGAGAATACCATTGCATTGGTTGTCGGCGGCGATACGACCTATCCTAAGTATAATGCTACGGGGCAGTTTACAGCGACTCCGAACAATTACAAAAAATGGGAGTGTGTCGACAAAGAGGACCATTGGAATTCGCCTTCGGTCTCGGAAGATGGAGCATGGCATTGTTTGGCTCGAAGCGAAAGCGGAAACGAGGCTGAGACCGAAATCAATAAAATGCCGATACAAAATCGATATACCTATATATTTTATTACGATAAACCCGGTAGCGATACACCGGATTATGCCAATGCCGTAGCGGTAGAACCATATATACAGGAAACTGTCGATTATTTGCAAGGGATATTTTTTGTCAATGAAGATTGGTATGGCTGGGATAACGGAACCATTAATTTCCTGACGAATGATGGCCGAATGTTTTACCGGGTATTCCGTCGGGAGAATCCCGATGAGAAGTTGGGTGTCACAACGCAGTTCGGAACGATTTACGGTGAAAAATTCTTTTTGATTTCCAAACAGGCGAAGTCGACCGAAGAAGAATCGACAGGGGGGCGACTGGTCGTGGCCGATGCCTTGTCGTTGGAAAAGATAGCGGCTTTTGATCAAATAGGCGGCGGTGACGGCCGTTCCTTTTTGGGTGTAGATGAGAAGACGGGATATATAGGAAGTTCATCGGGAATTTTTGTTTTCGATATTGAAAACATGAAGGTCGGCGATGTGATAGAAGGGACCTCGAATGACGAAGGTCTTTATTCGGGTCAGATAGGTTCTATGGTCCGAGCCGGTAAATATGTCTTTGCTGCGAAACAATCGGAGGGAGTATTGGTGATCGATGCCGAAAACCACACCTTACAAACTACTATCGAACTTCCGTCTATCGCGACACTTGTGTTGGGGCGAGATGGAAATATTTGGGCTGCCGATGGGAATGCGTTGGTTAGAATAAATCCGGTTTCGTTCGAAACTTGGACTCGGTCGTTACCTTCCGGTTGTCGGGTCGCCGATACATGGGGGGCATGGAATGCCGGGAGTTTATGCGCAGCATATAAATCTAACCTTCTTTATTTTGCCGATGAAAGTAAAAATAAAGTCGTACGCTATAATATAGATACCGATGAATTGAATGCATCATTTTTTACTTTGCCCGATCAAGACGGGGAGTATGTGCAGATGTTCTATGGTGCGGGTTTGAGAGTGGATCCTCAGACCGATAATGTCGTGGTAACTTCTACGGAATCGGGTTATCTGTCCCATTACATGAACAATTGGATTCACATAGTGGACGGGACGAATGGCGAGTTGTTGAATACGTTACTTCCTGAGAAATACTATTGGTTCCCGGCTATGCCGGTATTCCCCGATAATGAATATCCGGTTATCTCTATTTCCGATAATTTGTCGGTGGGTAGTTTTCCTGTAAAAATTTCGCTATTAGAGAGTGTTTCCGATGCCGATAATCTTTCTGCGGCGATCGTTTCGACAGTCAAGGTAGAAGACCCCTCTATTCTTTCTGCCCGAATCGAGGGATATGATTTGATTCTTTCCGGCGAGAAATTGGGCGATACGAGTTTCACGTTAGCGGTCAATTCGAATGGACGGGTAGAGACAAAAATGGTTTCGGTACATGTAACCGAAGTTAGTGGAATCGAGGAGGCAGAAAGTTTGAAAATCGTAGCTTCTCCTAATCCTGTCAGGGATATTCTGACGGTGAGAGCTTGTGTTGGCGCAGAATTGACCGTATTCGATCTTCGAGGTGTAGCTGTTTATCGCGATACGATGGTCGAGTCGGAGTCTCGTTTGAATGTATCTTCTTTACCGGCAGGTATTTATGTGTTGTCGGTGTGTGCAAACGATAGAACTGAGTATATTCGAATAATCAAACAATAAATATTAACTAATTAAATTTTTTTTTGACATGAGAAAAATATTACTTGTTTTTGCCGTTTGTGTATGCAGTGCGGTTTTTGCGGAAAACATCGTTTTAGATTTGTCGAATCCGGGAGACTTCCCTATCGAGTATGATGAGACTGGGTTGTGGGCAGATGTTTTTAATAATGATGCGATTGTTTATTCACAAGAATTTATGTTTTCGCACGCTTCTCCTTATTCCAATTATTCAAATGGATTCTTTGCCAGCAAGGTAACTGCCATATCGGCATCGGCAGGTACCGATGATCAATGGGGCTGTATGGCTAAGGGAGGCTTTGCCGGTGAGGGAACTCCCTATTTAGGGGCATATTGGGATGCCTATACCGAATCGACCTCCGATGCGAAGACTTGCGAGGTATACACTTCCGCTCCATATTATGCCGTAGGGTGTTATGTATGCAACAACCCTTATGTCTATTATGCTATTGAGAAGGGGAATCCATATTCGACTAAATTCGAGCAGGGAGATTGGTTTAAATTAGTTGCTCACGGTATCGATGAGCAAGGCACAGAGACAGGAACCGTGGAATATTATTTGGCCGATTTCCGTTCTGAGAATGCCGACGACTGGAAATTGAACGATACTTGGGAATGGGTCGATTTGAGTGAATTGGGACAGATTGCTTCAATTTACTTTACGATGGAGTCGAGCGATGTGGGTGATTATGGCATCAATACACCGACGTATTTTTGTCTCGATAAACTTACCGTTTCGACCGAGCCTTCGTCGGTTGAAGAAAGTGTGGTTGCTCAGGTGAAAGTTTATTACGACCGTTCTAACGGGACTGTTCGTGTAGAGTCGGCTCAGCTGGTCGAAGCTGCTGTTTATAACATGAGCGGTACTCTCGTGATGAAACAACTCGTAGAAGGATCGGGTGCTATTGACATGTCTGCTTATCCCGCTGGCGTTTATGTAGTGCGTTGCGGCGGATATAGTATTAAGATTGTTAAATGAACTCTGAGAAGAAGTATATGATAAATTATTAGTTAAGTCCCTACTGCCATAGGGTATTACGCCTCCGGCGAAGTGATTCGACGGGGGCGTGTTTTTATAGAAATAAGAGCCCGGTTATATAAAAAAATATTAAAATTAGATTTGTTCTAATTTTATATTATATTTTTGTAAAACAATAAATAAAAACAATAGAATTATGCTTAGCAAGAAAATGGAAGAGGCTCTTAATGCCCAAGTGAATGCCGAGTTTTGGTCGGCTTATTTATATCTTTCGATGTCCAACCATTTTGCAGCGGCTGGGAATCAGGGTTTTGCTAATTGGTTTTCTATACAGTTCCAAGAGGAACAAGCTCATGCTACTATATTTATGAAATATGTGCTCTCGTGTGGTGGTAAAGTAACGTTGGCTCCTATTGCCGGTGTGAAGACCGAATGGAAATCGCCTCTCGAAGCTTTTGAAGATACGTTGGCTCATGAGAGAAAAGTAACCGCCCTGATTCATGACCTTTGTGTACTTGCCGATGAGGAAAAAGATTTCGGTACTGCCAATATGCTGAAATGGTTTGTCGACGAGCAAATTGAAGAAGAGGCTAATGCTCAGGAATTAATTGATAGCCTGAAAATGATTAAAGATAACGGTTTCGGGTTGTATATGCTCGACAAAGAGTTGAAAGCTCGTGTTTATACGACTCCTGCCCCGTTGGCTACATCGGCCGAATAGCTTGGTTTTGTATTATACGAAAGAAGGGACGCCACAATGCGCCCCTTCTTTTTTTATGTACAAAGAGGGTGCATCATTCATTATGACACCCCCTTTCGTTTTGTCTTTTACGGTTTCAAAAGATAGGTGATTTGCGAGATAATGTGTTGTTTCCATTCTTGTAGAAAGGCATTGAATGTATCTTTGTCTTCATTGAAAAAGAGTTTCATGGTAAGGTTCTTACTGAGGAAAGGGAAAGCCAGTTGGCTGTAAAGTGTCATGAATATAAAGGGGAGGGGTACTTTCTTAAAGTTTCCGCTTTCCATTTCTTTTTCAAGAAATTCTCCGATGTGTTTCAAATATTGATCGAGGTTTAAACTATAAAAAGTTTCTATTAAATGGTTGGCGTCGCGTTGAATTTCGCCTATGATGAATTTGGGGAGCAAAGGATTTGTCGAGAAAATGGATACATAGACGTCGATAACATCTTCTAATTTTTCAGAGAACGATTGCTGAGTCGAAAAAATAGTATCGATATGAGGTAAAAATTTTGCAACGATCGAGGCGAAAACTGCTTGAAACATTTTATCTTTTGTCCTGAAATAATAATGTAGGGTGGGACGGTTGATCCCTACGACCGCTGCAATATCGCTCATCGATGTTTGCTCGAATCCTTTTTTTATAAATTCTTGCTTTGCCGCCTCGATAATACGCGATTCTATATTTTCGGTTTGCTCTGTCTTCTGGTGAGCGATGGTTGAAGTTGAATTCATAGTCGTTTGTTTTTAGGCACTTAAATTGTGTGTGAAAAGTAATAATCGGTTCGTTACGTTTACGCTGCTCACCCCACTGTCAAAATCCAAAGATAATAAATTTAATTCAGGATACAGCATACGCAGCTTCTTTTCTATCCCTTTCGATACGATGTGGTTGGCGATGCAGCCGAACGGTTGTAACGATATGACGTTGTTTATACCCTGTTTGGTGAACGCTATGATTTCGGCCGGTAGTAGCCAGCCTTCGCCGAATTGAGCTGCACCCGAGACAATATTTTTCGTCTCTTCCGCTTCTTCATAGATGTCGGTAAAGGGGGTGAAATACCGGAATGTGGATGCCGTTCTGTTAAACAGGGCTATCCGTTTGTCGATGTATCGGTAGAATAAGTCGGATAGGAAATGAGGTATACGTTTCTTTTCTAAGAGTAGTTTTTCCTTGTTCTCGCGGTTCACGAATCCTTGCATAAAGAACGGCAATAAAATGGGAGGGGCCACCTCTATACCTTGTTCGCACAAGAAGCGTACGACGTGTTGATGAGCATAGGAATTGAATTTTAGGAATATTTCTCCCACTACACCGATTTTGGGACAGGTTTTGTCCATACAGATATCGTTGAATTCTCGGGCTGCAAGGTGGATATATTCCACTAACTTGTGAGGCTCGTTTTCGAGAATGGGACGCTCGGCGAGGTTTAAATATTTGTCTCTCAATCGGGCCGCGGCTCCCCGTTCTTTTTCCCGGACTACCGAGGCATGATAAAATTTAGAAAGCGTATCGGTGTAGAGCAGGGCATTGAGTGCGACGGGCAATATCTTTTGCCATTTCAGTTCGAAGC
Organism: Barnesiella intestinihominis YIT 11860; assembly: GCF_000296465.1. NCBI lineage: Bacteria > Pseudomonadati > Bacteroidota > Bacteroidia > Bacteroidales > Barnesiellaceae > Barnesiella > Barnesiella intestinihominis. Next base: position 1,099,118 of record NZ_JH815203.1, on the reverse strand, counting down.
CTTCTTGTTCGTTGGAAACTTTTCGCCCTAATCCCAACGTGACTACGGGAACATTTCCGAATCCGGCATCGAGCATGGCTCGTTTAATAAGAGCCAAGTAATTGGTCGCACGGCATTGTCCTCCGGTTTGAGTAATGGCTACGGCCGTGTTGTCGAGATCGTATTTCCCCGATTCCAAAGCGTTGATAATATCGCCCACAATGAGTGTGGCCGGATAGCAAACCTCGTTGTTGGCGTACTTCAAACCGGTTTCGGCCGAGGAGGCATCGCTCGGTGGCAATACCTCTATGTCGTACCCCGACAATTTGAAAATCGGCTTTAACAGAGGTGTGATGTATTCCGACATAAAAGGGGCTATGATTTTTCGGTTTCGATCTTTTTTGCGAAAGACTTCTGTTGTACGGAATTTCTCTGTCGTTCCGCGTAGCGGCGTTTGTTTCAGGCTTTCGACCAAAGAACGCACTCTTAGTTTCAGAGAACCTATGTTATTTACATCGTCTATTTTTAGAAGCGTGAAGGGTTTCCCGTTACGATGTAGAATATCTCTTACTTCGTCGAGAAGAAAGGCGTCGGGTCCGCAGCCGAAAGAGGTCATTTGTACGAATTGAATATCGTTCCCTTGCCGGGCTGTCCATTCTGCGGCTTTCAGGATTCGGTTCATATAGGCCCATTGTTTGATGAGATAAATGTCTTGGGTCTCTATCTCGGAGTTGTCTCTAACTATGTCGTCCGAGATGACGTTTACTCCCAGATTGGCTATCATTTCGGAAAGTTTATGCTGTATGAGCGGGTCGGTGTGATAAGGGCGTCCGGCAAGCAAGATAACCGGTTCTTCTTTTCTGCGGCTTTCCCTGACAATGTTTTCGGCTTTTTGGCGTATGTCTGACGAATATTGTTTTTGGGCGTTCAACGCATATTTCACAGCCTGCTCGGCATCTCTTTTCGATATGCCCCAAGAACTTAGGTAATTCGTGCATTGTTTGGTGAGTAAGCCGGTGTCGGCAAAAGTGATGGCCGGAGAGTCTACCGGAATGTCCGGCGACATGGAACTGCGTATGACATCGGAGTACCCGGTGACGATGGGGCAGTTGTAGCTGTTGTTCATTTTCTTGTCGCTTTCGTGCTCGTAGACAACGTATGGCAGGAAGATGCGTTCCACCTTCTTGTGAATCAGGTTTTGAATGTGGCTGTGCACTAATTTGGCCGGGAAACAGATGTTGTCCGACATGACCGAGTTGAGAGCTTTCTCATAACTGACGAAAGTTGAAATATCGGACAGTACGACCCGAATACCGCAGCGAGTAAAGAGAGCATGCCAAAAGGGATAGTTCTCGTACATGTTAAGGACACGGGGTATACCTATGGTTCTGTTGCCTGTTTCCGAAGTTTCCCGGTCGAACAACAAAGCATATTTGTCGGTATATATGTTCTGTCCGGGTTTTTCGCTTTCCCCCCGATTGGTGAAAATTCGTTCGCATTTGTTTCCCGAGAAGAACGTATTACCGTTGGGGAAGGTATAGCGGCATACGAAACATTTGTTTTCACAGCCGTTGCATTGAATTTGTCGGCTGGTATATCCGGTAGTTTCGAGCTGTTGGTTTATCGTGCGCGAATTCGATTTTTGAGAAGCGGCCAGTAGAGCGCAACCGTATGCTCCCATCAATTCGGGTAAATTACTTCGTACGACTTTTTTACCGGTTTCCAATTCGAATGCACGGACGATCGCATCGTTATGCATCGTTCCTCCTTGAACGACAATCGTTCCTCCTAACTCTTTGCCGTCCTTTAACTTCAAGACTTTGTACAAACAGTTTTTTACGACCGAATAGGACAACCCTGCGGCTATATCTGCTACTGTCGCTCCTTCCCGCAAAACCTGTTTAATTTTTGAATTCATAAAGACGGTGCAGCGTGTGCCCAAGTCGCAAGGGTGCAAAGCCATACAGGCGGAACGGGCAAAATCGGACACGTTGTATTTCAATGTGCGGGCGAAGGTTTCGATGAATGAACCGCATCCCGACGAGCAGGCTTCGTTCAGTTCCATGCGAGTGATAGCTCCTTGTTTGACGAAAATAGCCTTCATGTCTTGTCCGCCGATGTCGAGAATGAAAGAGACATCGGGAGCCATTTGTCGGGCGGCCCGGTAATGGGCCATAGTTTCTATCATGCTTCCGTCGAGGCCGAAAGCCGCTTTTATCAATTCTTCTCCATATCCGGTCGAACAGGAGCCTGTTATGTTTAATACCGTCCCGTTTTTATCGCATTGCGTTTTTAATTCGGTCAATCCTTTTCGAACGGCTTCTATCGGATTCCCCAAATTGGGGGCGTAGTGCGAGAAAAGGATAGCGCCGTCGGGGGTTGTCACGACTATTTTTGTGGTAGTCGATCCTGAGTCGATTCCCAGTACGGCTTCTTGTATCCCTTGAACAAGAGGGGCAGAGGGCCAGTTATAATGTGCTTTTTCTTTCTTCCAGTTGTCATAATCCGTTTCGGAATCGAATAGCGGAGGTAGGCTGTTTTTTGTTGTGATATTGGTGCTTCGGGATATGAGATTTTCCAATGTCGATAAAGAAACTGCTTTTTCTTCCGTGGCACATAGGGCACAGCCTAATGCGGGAAGAAGGTTCCCGCTGGCAGGAAGAATAAAGTCGCTCTCTTGCAAATGCAGATAATCGGCGAATGCTTTTCGTAAGGCCGGAATGAAGGTCAAGGGACCACCGCATAACAGAATAGGCGGGTGGAATGTCCAGCCTCGCGATAATGTTACGATGGTTTGTACTGCAACGGCATGGAAAATGGAGGCGGCGATGTCGCCCAACGGGACGTTCCTGCTGACTAGATTTTGAATGTCGGTTTTGGAGAAGACTCCGCAGCGGGCAGCTATCGGGTGTATATGCTCTGCTTGCAAAGCCAATCGGCTCAGTTCTTCGATGTCTACTCCCAACAGTACGGCCATTTGGTCGATAAACGCACCTGTACCACCGGCACAATTCCCGTTCATGCGAAGGTCGATATGGTTCCCTTGAAAGAGAACGACTTTGGCATCTTCTCCGCCGATGTCGATCAAAGCCGAAGCAGATGGATATAGTTGCTGGGCGTACCGGGTGGCGGCTACGACCTCTTGTATAAATTCGGTTCGTAGCTGTTCTGCTGTTCCCATGCCTACCGAGCCGGTAACTGCGATAGAGGTTTCGATGTTGCCCAGTTCTTGACGGGCTTCCCGAAAATAGGCGGAAAGAAGATCGTTCACTTGGGCGTTATGTCTTTCATAACGAGAGAAAACGGTTTGCCCGGATTCATCGATAATGACTATTTTGGCTGTTGTAGAGCCTACATCGAGTCCTGTTTTGTACTGTTTTTCCCCTTGCATGTGAATGATAAATTAAGTTTAACTATATAGTTTGTCTTATATGTCTGACTGTATTGTCAGACGCAAATGTATAAATAAATTTTGAAAGAGATAATTTATTAAACTTTTTTATGTTTTCCGGATTCGAGTCTTTTCTTTATCTCGGAGTTTTTGTTCTGATATTCCTTGTTTAACACTCTTTTGTTATAATAACTTTTGCATTAACACATCTATTCCCTTATTTCCTATATATTTGCGCAATCTGTGAATTTGATATTAAAAAAAGAAGATTATGGTTTACGTATTATTTATAGTCATTGCATTAGTTAGCTTTGCGGTACAACGTACATTGCAAAGTAAATTCGAACGTTATTCTAAAATTCCCATTCCTTATGGCCTTACAGGACGGGATATTGCCATGCGTATGTTGCAGGAGAATGGAATAAACGATGTTTCTGTAACGCAGGTCGATGGGCATTTGACCGATCATTATAATCCGGCCACACATACGGTAAACCTCAGCCGTGATGTTTACTACGGCAACAGTGTCGCAGCGGCTGCCGTGGCTGCGCATGAATGTGGACATGCTGTACAACATGCCCGTTCTTATTCTTTCCTGAATTTGCGCTCGGCTCTTGTGCCGTTCGTGAGCTTCGCTTCAAATTGGGTACAATGGATTTTATTGATAGGGATTCTCACGATACAGGCTTATCCGGCTATTATGCTATTGGGTATAATTTTATTTGCTGCGACGACTTTGTTTAGTTTTATTACTCTGCCGGTGGAAATTAATGCCAGTCAAAGGGCGTTGGCTTGGTTGAACGGAGCCGGGGTGACCGATGCGAGTACTCACGACAAGGCCAAAGACGCATTGAAATGGGCTGCATATACTTATGTAGTGGCAGCGTTGGGGTCGTTAGCGACATTGGTGTACTACATTATTATTTTTGCAGGAGGGCGACGGGACAGTTAAGAGAGTATTGTTTCTATAATATTAAAAAATAAAGGCTGTTATTCATGTGAATAATAGCCTTTTTTCATATAAATGAGGGATAAAAATATAAGCTTATTTTGCATATATGAATGAATTATATATTTTTGTTCCGTTTTTTGAGAGTTATTTAATACTTGGGTAAGAAACGGTTTTAAAACTTCGAGTGAAGCTTTTTGAAAAGGGGGATCGGCTTCCGGTTAGTTAATAAGTATGAAAAAGGTTTTTAATAAATGCTTTATTATTTTGGGAGTGATCCTGAATATTCAAATGGTCAATGCACAACGTGTCGCTCTTAAAAGTAATCTCATCGATTGGGCTACATTATCGCCTAATTTGGCGGTAGAAATGAGGTTGAATCAAAGATTGACTCTCGATATAAGTGCTGCGGCTAATCCGTTTTCGTTTACGATTGCCGATATGAAAGCCACGCATTTCCGTTTTCAGCCGGAGTTGCGGTATTGGTTTAATAGGCCTATGGCTCGGCATTTCATGGGAATAAGTTTGTTGGGTGGACTTTATAATGTGAAATTTAAAGAACATCTTTATGAGGGCGATATTTGGGCCGCCGGTCTTACTTATGGCTACGCTTTTGTCCTTAGTCGTCATTGGAATATGGAAGCTACGTTGGGTATCGGTATGGCGAAGTTACGGGCTTTCGATTATCGGGAAGGAGAGGAAAAACCGGCAACACCCAATCTTTCCAAATGGTCGCCTGTCCCTATTCGGCTGGGACTATCTTTCTCTTATATATTTAAGTGATTTTAATTGATAGATTGTTATGTTGAATCTCAATAAATTTTGTTCCTTGTTCATAGGGCTTATTTTGAGTGTCGTTTGCGCTTTGCCTTTGTCTGCGCGTGATATAAATGTACGGGGAACGGTGACCAATATCGAGGGGGAACCGCTATTTCGGGTGAGTATCTATAATGCCGGAACCAATAAACTTATCGGCTCGACGAATGAAGATGGAAAATATTTGGTGAAAATCGATTCGGAAGGAGAGTTATTGTTTACATCGTTGGGATATGAAGAATGTAAAGCTGCCGTCCGTGGGGAATTGACGGTCGATGTCGTGCTTCGTCATTCGGCAGTGGCTCTCGAAGAAGTAGTTGTTTCTGCCAAGAGAATTACCGACAATGTGGTTCCCGAACCCACCGATATTGAAGTGAAAGGAAATTATTTTCATATCCGCACTCGTGTGAAAATTCCCAAAGAGCTTTTTTCTACGAATGCCCGTATGATTATACAACCGGGTGTTTACAATGTCACTCGGGAACAGATGATTTTTCTCGAACCTTTGGTTTTCGATGGGAAAGAGTATGCCATTACTCAGGAACGTATGTACGATTATGATTCGGGTCAAGACCCTTTGTCGCGATATGTTCAAGTGAAAAGTTCTTCTTCCCGCAAGGACGATTTGGTCGGGTATAGTGACTCGACCTATGTAGAAAATGTAAATGACGATTTCCGTTGCGATATGATGGTCTCGATGGAAAATTACAATCGGGTGCTCTATCGCGATACGTTTGTTATTGCCCGGGGTGTTGTGAACCCGTTGCGTTTCCTCGAATACGAGATTCCCGGTAGTGCGGTAAAGAACGAAAATTTTTTCCCGCAGCCAGAGATGCAACTGCGGGATACGAAGGGCGATGTGAATCTTACATTCAGAGTGAACAAGAGCGATTTGAATCTCACCGATGGGGATAACCGAGAGGAATTGAATCGGCTTATTTCCCGATTGCATCAGGTAGAGAACGATCCGAATGCTCGGTTAAAAAGTTTTTCTATTGCAGGAACGGCATCGCCGGAGGGGAACTATGAGAGAAACAAACAGTTGGCGCAGAAACGTATGGCATCGGCAATGTCGCTCATCGTTAAAGAGTTGAACGAGTCTACCCGGAGGCAAATAGATATGCATACGACAGCATCGGTCGAGACTTGGGACCGGGTGGTCGATTTGCTTCGGGCGGATAACAAAATCCGAGAGGCCGATGCTATACAGGAAATAATCGATAAATATCCCGATAATCCGAACCGGCAGTCGAGAAATGTCGTATCGTTGCCTTTTTATCGCCCTTTGATAACTTCCCGGTATTTGCCTCGGTTGCGTCGAGTAAGTTATGAGCTGTTATTTTCGCAATACCGTTATCTCACAGACGAAGAAATCGAAGCGCTCTATCGTAGCGATAGTGCATCTTTGTCTCGTAATGAATTTTGGCGGCTGTACAATCTCGCCGATTCGATTGCCGAGCGTGAGGCGATATGCCGCCGGGCATTGGAGGTCTATCCCAAATTTTTGGTTGCGGCTACCGATTTGGCAGCTATTCTTATTGATAAGGGAGTGCCGGATTCAGAGCTGCTTTTACCTTATCTCGAAATGCCGGAATTGCCCGATGAAACAAGATTGAACCAAGTGGTCGCTTGGTTGTCTGCCGGGCGTTATGCCCAAGCCGACTCTTTGGCATTCGATTTACCGGATACAGGTATTTATCATAAAGCGAAAGTCTATGCCGCCGCGCTGAATGGCCGTTACAACGAGGTGATGCAGGAAATATCGGCGGAATCGCCTTTTAACGAAGTGCTTATGCTTTTGGCTATCAAGTCGAACGAACAAGCATGGGAAAAAGCGAAGCTGCTCGGAAATTCGGCCAAAGAGGAGTATATCAAGGCCGTGGCGGCTAATCGTGTCGACGAGGTGGTTCTCGCTTTGTCCTATTTGGAGAGTGCGTTCAAGAAGGATCCGTCGTTACGAGATGTCGCCAGTGTCGATGGCGATGTATTGGATTTGTTACAACAGGAAGATTAAAGTATGAAAATGAGATATATTATGCGCGGTTTTACTTCGGTGGTTCGACTGCCGCTATTTTTAATCGTCGTTTTTACGATTAGTGCGGCTGCGCAGGAACAACCGGAGAATAATCAGTTTAATGGGTTGGATTATACCTTGCAAAAGCCCGCCAAAAATGAAAGGTATGCTAAAAAGAAATTTGGCGACCATCTTTTTATTTCAGGGGAGGCAGGCCTGATTCTCGATCGTTCGGCCGGTTCTTTGTTCGCTACTCCCGGTTTGGGGCTTCGTGCAGGATTGACGGTAGGCGATTGGTTTTCTCCGGTGCACGGTATGCGTGTGGGGTTAAATGCGGGGTTACATAACGGGCTCGCAGGGGTGAATCCCTATTTTGTCGGTTTGTCTGCCGATTATTTGATGAATATTACTTCTTTGCTGCATAAAGATAATCCCGTTCGAATGTTCGAGTTAATCGGTGTCGCCGGTGGTGAATATCAGTTACTATATCGTACCGGCAATTGGTCGCATGCCGGCGGATTTCGATTGGGTATGCAGACAAGGTTTAATTTTTCTCCGTTGACCTTTTTCTATCTTGAACCCCGTATTGGAATTTATTCCGACGGAATAGACGGGATAAAGACTTGGATGCGTTACGACTGGGAGGCTTCGTTGATGGCCGGCTTAGGTTATCGTTTACTATCGGATCCGGTGCGTCGTAAAGCTCCTTTTTTCGGAGCCGATCAAGGTTTTTTCGTTTCTGCGGGAGGCGGTATGGCGACTACATTGACGAGTGGTTCTGGGCTCCTTCTTGATCCCGGGGCTACGGCTATGCTGTCGATTGGAAATCAATTTACTTCTGTTTCTTCTTTGAGATTATCTGGATTGATGCGTTATTTGAAGACCGACGAATTGTATAATAAGTCTTCTTTCGGCTTGCAACTCGATTATCTGTTTAATCTCCATGCTTTGTTCGGTGGATATGATCCGAGCCGGTTGTTCGAGATGTCGGGGGTATTGGGTGCGGGTTTTCATTCGGTAGCCGTAGACGATAAATTGCATACTCGGTGGAGCGCGGGGACAGGTTTGCACGGAGAGTTTCGCCTATCGGATCATTGGGCTGTATTTGTGGAACCTCGTGTCGATGTGTTTTCGAACGAATCTTGGAAAGACGGGTTGAGTGCTGTCGATCCGCTACCGGCTGTTTTGGCCGGATTTACATATCGTCCTGTATCGCCGTCGTTCAATCGGTCGGCGAGGGAAGAGGATGCTTTTGATTTTCCTCGTCGTATAGGAGATCTTTATTTAACGATGGGAGCCGGATTTGCAGGGGCGATGAAATTTTCGCTTTCCAATCCTTTGCCCAATAAGGGTTTCCGTATTTTCGGCGGTATAGGTACGTGGTGGAATCCTGTTTCGGGAGCTCGCTTATTGTTAAATTATTCGTCTCTCGATACCGAGTTCTCTCCATACAGGACATTGGCTGTCGGTGGCCAACTCGATTACTTGTTGAATTTTTCCACGCTTTTTTATGGGTATGATAGCAATCGGTTTTTTAATTTGAATGGGGTTGCCGGGTTTAATTACGACTATGTCTCTTCCGAGGGTTATTTCCAACATGGATTCGGAGCGGGTATAGGCTTGCAGGGGACATTCCGTCTCAACGATATGTTCGATTTATTTGTCGAGCCTCGATTGAATGTGAGTCAAAATAACCGTTGGGAACGAAACTTGTTCTCTTCGGTCGATGTCGTGCCGACTGTTACGGCGGGGCTTTCCTACAATCTTTATGCTTACGGAATGAAACACGGATCATTTGAGAAAACCGTAGAATTTCGTAACGAGAATTTTGTCGACCACATGTTTTACGGTTTAAATATAGGAGCAGCAGGTATTCTGCATAAGGGGTTGCGCACTAATCCTTTGGATCGAATCGGGCCGATGGCTTCTCTTTATTTGGGCAAATGGTTTACGGCCGCGTCGGGCGTGCGTTTGACGGCAGGCGGAGGCGCGTATGGCGATTCCCAACCCGGTTATCGCAAGTTCGGTCTTGTACAACTCGATTATTTGTGGAATATCAATTCGACGTTGTATGGGTATAATCCTTCTCGGATATTCCATGCGACATTGGGTGTTGGAGCCGTACTATCCTATGCGACCAGCTATAATTCGGGATTTTATCCCGGTATGGGTTTGAGTTTGCAAGGATTGTGGAATGTAGGTTCGGGTATCGGATTGTTTGTCGAACCCCAAGTGAGGGCTTTCGGGAAAAAATATTCTCGTGAGAGCTTCGCCGGTTTGCCTGTCGACATGTTGACTTCTCTAAATGTCGGTCTGCAATATCAGCTCGATCGATATGACTATAAGGCCAATCATGCCGCTTATGACTTGTCCGATAAATATTTCTTGTCATTGGCCTATACGGGACGGGTATTGAGACGGTCTGGCGATGATTTTGCGGGAGGTCATGGATTGGCTGTTTCTGTCGGCAAGTGGTACACTCCTTTGTCGGCTTGGCGGTTGGGCTTGGATTATGGATATTACGGTGCGGCGCCACGTTATATGTCGCTGGCTTTGTCGGCCGACTATATGTTTAATCTGTCGGCTTTTACGGTCGGATATAATTCCGACAGGTTGTTTGACCTCATTGCGTTAGGCGGAGTGTATGCCGGAGTCGGAAATAGCCAAAAGAAAAATGAATTTGTTTATGGCGTCAGAGCAGGAGTACAAGGACGGTTCAATGTATCTTCGGGCATCGATTTGTTTATCGAGCCTCAGCTTCTTGCATCTCGTGTTTCTCGTAATGACAATGGCTTGGGCTTCGACCCGGAGGCTCGTTTGATGGTTGGCCTCAATTATAAATTGGGCGGGAATACAGTTGCGGGAGGAAAACGAACTTTCGATAAGAGAAATTATTTTTCCGTTTCGGTAGGTCCGTCGTTGTTCAGTGAAACGATTTTGGTGGACCGTTATCGGAAAGTTTCGGTAGGGGCAGACCTTTCTTTCGGTAGATGGTTTACATCGGCATCGGGTATGGAAATAGGCTTGGGATATGATTTTATTGCACCCCATACGTCGAAAACTCTTTGCTTGGGGACGGCTCATGTCGATTATCTGTTGAATCTTACATCGCTTCTTGAACCCGATCCCGATCGTCGTTTCCATCTGATAGCCTCGTTGGGAACCGGTATAGGGTGGAGTAATTATAACAGTGATGGAGGTATCGGTTGGGTGGTCGAGGGAGGTTTGCAATTCCGGTGGAATGTTTCCCGTTCGTTCGATCTTTTTGCGGAACCCTCGATGACGTTGTGGGACGATAAGTTATATGACTACATACCCAATACACATCATTTCATCGGAGTCGGCCGCATTTCATTAGGAACAGCTTATCGTTTTTAGTCATCGACTTGAAAAGTTGAAAATATTTTCTTAATATTAAGAAGCTGTTTTAAATTTATTCCGAGACAGATTGAGGCCTATGTTGAAGCAGATTGGAGTCCGAGATATGCAGTCAATAGCGGGCTATTGACAAAAATCAAGGGATTCAAGATGCGAAACTGGGGCTCAATATGGCCGGAACATACCTGCTTGCAATGATAATATTATTTCTCAATAAATTTAAAACAGCTTCTAAGAATTTAGAACTGAAAATGTGGTGAAAAGAAAAATGTTATACCTTTGCATGAAAAGCGAAGATAGGCTGTATTTCGGGAGAATCCGATAAATTTGTTTCTGTCTTTGGTTTACGCTATTTTTGTAGTTCATTTATATCGGGGTTTTCCCCGTAGAAATTTTATAGAATAAGATTATCAAATATGATGGCAAAACCTTGTATCCCGAAGGGTACGCGAGATTTCTCTGTGGAAGAGATGGCGAAGCGTAATTATATATTCAATACGATAAAGCATGTTTTCGGCCTTTATGGATTCCGTCAAATCGAGACTCCGGCGATGGAGACTTTACAGATCTTGATGGGAAAGTATGGAGAAGAGGGGGATAAACTTTTGTTTAAAGTCCTTAATTCGGGAGACTTTCTTTCCGATGTTACCGAGACCGATTTAGAGGAGCGTAATCTCAACCGCTTGTCTTGCCGGTTATGTGAGAAAGGGTTACGATATGATTTGACGGTTCCTTTCGCCCGTTTCGTCGTGATGCACCGTAATGAACTGACGTTTCCATTCAAACGTTATCAGATACAGCCCGTGTGGCGAGCCGACCGTCCGCAAAAGGGACGCTATCGTGAATTTTACCAATGCGATGCCGATGTCGTAGGTTCCGATTCATTATTGAACGAGGTGGAACTCATTCAAATGATAGACGAGGTTTTCGCCCGTTTCGGAATACGGGTCGCTATTAAATTGAACAATCGGAAGATATTGAGCGGGATAGCCGAGTGGATAGGTGCTCCCGATAAGATAGTCGATATTACGGTCGCTATCGATAAGCTCGATAAGATAGGATTGGATAAGGTGAATGACGAATTACGGGAAAAGGGTTTGTCCGAAGATGCCATCGCCCGATTGCAACCAGTGATTCTGTTGCAGGGAAGCAACGAAGAAAAGTTACAAGTGCTGCGTAGAGAATTATCTGCCTCGGAAGTGGGATTGAAAGGTATAGACGAGTTGGAATATATTTTACGAAAACTATCCGCTTCGTCTCTGCGAGCATCGCTTGAAATCGATTTGACTTTGGCTCGCGGACTGAATTATTATACGGGAGCTATTCTCGAAGTAAAGGCTCTCGATGTGCAAATTGGAAGCATTACAGGGGGAGGCCGTTATGATAATTTGACGGGAGTGTTCGGCTTGACGGGAGTTTCCGGTGTCGGTATTTCTTTCGGGGCCGATCGTATTTTCGATGTACTCAATCAACTCGATTTATACCCGAAGGAGTCGATGGAATCGACACAAGTTCTGTTCGTTAATTTCGGAGAGCGGGAATGCGAGGTTTGTCTGTCTCATTTAGCCCGGTTAAGAGCTGCCGGTATACGGGCCGAAATTTATCCCGAAGCCGCTAAGATGAAGAAGCAGATGGGATATGCCGATTCCACAGGCGTGGAGTATGTCGCTTTGGTCGGTGAAAATGAAATTGCAGCAGAAAAAATCACTTTGAAAAATATGACTACGGGCGAACAGTCCCTGTTTACCATCGATGAGGTGATAGCTCTGTTCGCATAGCGGTTTCTTTATAAAATAGGTATCAATAGAATAATAGAATAGATGAAATCTGAGGTAGAATATTCCGGGCTTAGCGAATCGGAAGTATTGGCCAGTCGGGAACGGTATGGAGAAAATATATTGACTCCTCCGGCTCGTACGCCTATGTGGAAATTGTTTTTGGAAAAGTTTTCCGATCCGATTATTCGAATCCTTTTAATCGCATTACTGCTTTCTGTCGCTGTTGCGGTTTATCATATCGCTACGGGCGAGGCCGGCATGTCGGCGTTGTTCGAACCGGCAGGTATCGTTTTGGCTATATTGTTGGCGACGGTTGTCGGCTTTCTTTTCGAAATGAGTGCGGCTAAGAAATTCGATATTCTCAATCAGGTAAACGACGATCTTCCTGTCAAGGTCATACGAGGCGGACATATGTTGGAGATACCCAAACGGGAGATTGTCGTGGGCGACATCGTTATGTTGAATGCCGGAGATGAAATACCTGCCGATGGAATTTTATTGAGTGCTGTATCGGTGCAGGTGAATGAATCTTCTTTAACCGGAGAGCCGATGGCGACTAAAACGACGATAGAAGCCGATTTCGATAAAGAAGCCACATACCCTTCCAATGCCGTGATGAACGGCTCTACGATGTTGGGTGGATACGGTGTCATGCAAGTGACGCAAGTGGGCGATGCGACCGAATATGGTAAGGTATATACCGGTTCTCAGATAGAAAATAATACGCAAACGCCCCTCGATAAGCAGCTAAATACGTTGGCTTCGTTTATTACAAAAGCGAGCTACATTATCGCTGCCGTTATTTTTATAGCTCGAACGGTTATTTACCTGACAGAGCACCCCGTTATCGATTGGTTATTGTTCGGAAGCTATCTGTTATCGACGGCGATGATAGCTGTTACGGTTATCGTCGTGGCTGTCCCCGAAGGATTGCCGATGAGTGTCACGCTCAGTTTGGCGATGAGTATGAAGCGTATGCTGGCGAATAATAATCTGGTTCGTAAAATGCATGCTTGCGAAACGATGGGTGCGGCTTCGGTGATTTGTACCGATAAGACCGGAACTCTCACGCAAAACCAGATGAGAGTGCATGAGGCGGCTTTCGATTATATTCCTGAGTCGGGAGTGGAGGACATTATTTTTGAGAGTATAGCGGCAAACTCGACCGCTCATTTAGATGAGGCTGCCGGCAGTGTGAAAGTGTTGGGCAATCCTACCGAGGGAGCTTTGCTGCTTTGGTTGGCCGACCGGGGAGTCGATTATGCAGCGTTGCGTCGTCATGCAGAGGTGATCGAACAGTTGACATTTTCTACCGAACGTAAGTATATGGCTACGGTAGTTCAGTCTCCGTTATTGAATCACCGGGTGCTTTATGTGAAAGGTGCTCCCGAATATGTGATGAATTTCTGTTCAGATCGGGTTACTTCGTCGGGAAATGTTCCTATGACCGATAGCCGTCCGATGCTGGAAGAAAAGCTGTTGCAATACCAAAATCAAGCCATGCGTACTTTGGGGTTTGCCTATGCTTTGGTCGAGCCCGATGAGGTGTGTTTCATCGCCGGACACTTGGCTCCCCATATCAAATTGACTTTCTTAGGTATCACAGCCATTGCCGACCCGGTTCGTAAGGAAGTGCCTGCGGCAGTTTCCGACTGTTTGAATGCGGGGATAAAAGTGAAGATCGTAACAGGCGATACCCCGGCCACAGCTCGTGAAATAGCTCGCCAGATTTCGTTGTGGACACCCGAAGACGGAGATCGTAATATAATTATAGGTCCCGAATTCGCGGCTCTCGACGATAAAACTTTGTTGGAACGTATCCCCGATTTGAAAGTTATCGCTCGGGCTCGTCCAATGGATAAGGAGCGACTTGTACGTTTGTTGCAATCGCAAGATGAGGTCGTTGCCGTTACCGGAGACGGAACGAACGATGCCCCGGCACTCAATGCTGCGCAGGTGGGGCTTTCGATGGGCGACGGGACATCTGTCGCCAAAGAAGCGAGCGACATTACGATTATCGACAATTCATTCGGTAGTATTACCAAAGCGGTGCTTTGGGGACGCTCGCTGTATCGTAACATACAGAAGTTCATTCTTTTCCAGATGACTATCAATGTGGCCGCATGTTTGATTGTCCTTATCGGTGCTTTTTTAGGAACAGAGTCGCCGTTGACAGTCACTCAGATGCTTTGGGTAAATCTCATTATGGATACCTTCGCTGCTTTGGCATTGGCTTCCTTGCCGCCCGACGAGCGGGTTATGCGGGACAAGCCGCGTCATTTGAACGATAATATCGTTACCCGGCCTATGGCAGGAGGTATCATCGGGACTGGAATTGCTTTTGTGTTGCTCTTGTTCGGGCTGTTGCAATATTTCAAACATGTCGATATTACATCGCTCGCTCAGTTCGATCTGTCGCTTTTCTTTACCCATTTCTTTAACTTTGCGCCAGTTCCCGGAGGGCTTACCCGATATGAACTTACCCTTTTCTTTTCCATATTCGTGTTTTTACAATTTTGGAATATGTTCAATGCGAAGGCTTTTGGAAATGTACAATCCGCTTTTGATCGTTTGGCTTCATGCAAAGGATTTCTGTGGGTCACCCTCATTATTCTAGCCGGGCAGATTTTGATAGTCAGCTTGGGTGGAGCATTGTTCAGTGTGACTCCTTTACAACCGATGGACTGGGTGTATATTTTTGTGGCAACCTCGGCCGTTTTATGGATTGGAGAGATATATCGGTTGATACGGCGATGGATTGCATGAATTGGTGAGTAAAAAAAGTAAGCCAATTTTTTGTGTAGTATAAAATAATCCCTTATCTTTGCACCGCATTTGACAATTGGTCGTGCGATACATAAACATGTTGGCGAGATAGCTCAGTTGGTTAGAGCGCATGATTCATAATCATGAGGTCCCGGGATCATGCCCCGGTCTCGCTACAAAAAGAGTGATGAATTTCATCGCTCTTTTATTTTCATCAAAATGTATTACGTCTATATTCTTTATTCTGTCTCAGTCGATAATTAGTGGAGATTGTCCTTGTATATTCTACTCCCTCTCCTCAGAAACTATCGTTCTTCGGTATCTCCCCTATTTTTGCGCTACAAAAACACAGTGGAGGAGTATGAATTCAACTCTCCCTCTGCTCATCGCAGGTGAGATAGGGGGAGTGTAGGGCGAGGGGGTTAAATATCTGATATAAACGGACTGATTAAGGTGGTGCTTTTCAACCCCTCCGTCACTACGTGCCACCTTCTCTATATGGCTAACGCAACACCCCGTAATGCTACGGGACACGGCAAGGGAGAAGAACAAACATGATATATAGGAAAGTATTAACCTCCTCCTCTGTGTTTTGCATGCAAAATATAGGGGAGGTGGCACGTAGTGACGGAGGGGTTGAATATCTTCAAAAATCTATTCGGCTGCTTTTTTACCGTTTGCTGAGGAGTTCGTAATATGGTTGCTGACAAGAGATTCATTATTAAAATACAAGTCTATCCCCACGAATTTTTTACGGAATTCTTTATCCTCGCACCTATGTAGGCTATATTCATGATATGGCTACACGCCTATTCTGGTTTAATCGGGGATATATTCAACACTTCTTTTACATGATAGACTCCGGCATATTCGGCGGCAAATCCTTCGTTCGATTTCCCGGTATCGATAACTTTTAGTTCGGCATATACCGGAGTATATGGCTCGGAATTGTTGCCGATAGTTTTTTCATATTCCTCTTTCAGTGTTCCCGAATCATCGATGATCCAATATGAGGTGGTGTCGCCTTCTGCGATAAAAGAGCGTACTTCATGTCCGATGACTAATTTCCCTTTTACTGTAAACGTAATAGATGTAGCTGGTTGTATCGGAGTCGCTGGAATGATACTTTTGGGACGTGTATATGTTTTAACCAAATCACCTTTTTTCAAAATCAGACTGTCTTCCGATAGTTTGAAAATTTTTAAAGTATCAGAGAATGAGATTGTTTGGTGATTACCGATGCTTTCTCCCGATAGAATGAGCCGGTTGTCCTCTTGCGTCCAAGATTTATATTGAAGGGTGGCCATATTGATGGACGTTGCTTCTCCGTTTTCTTTCAGACTGAATCCTTGTATCGTATTTGTAGTACCCGGTACTGGTTCAATCCAATCTCCGGTTAAAGTAGTTTTGTCGTGACAGGCTGCACATAAAACAGAGATTGCAATGAAAGGAATAAAATTTTTCTTTTTCATGATAAATCCGTAGTTTAAATGAATATTTAGTAAAGGTAGCAAAAATGTATGATGGATATTGTAAATACTATCGAGGAAAGGGAGACTTTTGAAGGGAAATAGCGTATTTAAAAAATTTTAATATATAAAGACGCAGTATTATATTCTTTTCTCCAATTATTTATTGAAGTCGCATATATAGTAGATTTAAAAAATAGAAATATGAATGCAAAAAAGATGTACTTGTCGGTATTTTTGGGAGTTTTATTATTGTCTTCTTGTAAAACGGCGAGAGATATGGTATCGGAAAATGATATTTGTGGTGAATGGAACGTGGTAGAAATTCAGGGTGAACCGGTTCGAGCTCAATCGAACCCCTTTATCGGATTCGATACGAAGAAAGGGAGAGTATATGGATATAGCGGTTGTAACCGTATAATGGGGAGTCTGGATCTTTCCAGAGACAATAAAATAGAATTGGGTCATATGGCATCCACTCTCATGGCTTGTCCCGATATGGAATTGGAAGGAAAACTTATCGAAGTGTTGTCTACGGTAAAGAACGTTAAACGCGCGGGTAAAAATAAAATTGCCCTGTATGCTTCGGATAAAGAACCTGTCATGTTATTGAGTAAGAGGTTTTCGGTAGTTCCTTTATCTGAATTGGAAGGAGAATGGAATATTGTTAAAGTGTATGGAGATACTTTATCTACCGATTTGGAAGTGCGACCGGGTGTCAAGTTCGATATTGCTGACGGTCGAATAAGTGGAAACTCGGGTTGTAATCGTATAACAGGGGAATTACGGAGTGATGAGACCGTAGAAAATTCTATCTCTTTCCACGGTGTGGCTGCAACTCGTATGATGTGTCCCGATATGGAGACAGAGAAAAACATACTTTCAGCTTTGAATAATGTGAGGACTTATGGCATACTCGAAAATGGGAATTTGGTATTTTTTACTGCTGGCGGTGCAGCGGTATTGGAATTGAAGCGGAATAAATAACTTTAACTATGATGTGAGAGGAGGCTGTTCTTGAATAACATAGAACAGCCTCCTTGTTTTACTACCATTTTGTTTTTTGTTGGGTGATTTCACCGTCCTCCATAGTACATTGTTCGAGACTACCTTCTTTTGCCTGAATGCAGATGTAGAGCATTTTTTCGGTTGATGTGCATCGTATGGAACGATTGCAGGCTGTGGCTACACGGACGATCGATCCCTCGGCAATAGGGAAAGCCGTATCGTTTACTTGAAAGTCGCCGGCGCCACTGAGAATAATATAAATTTCTTCGTTTTGTTTATGGCTGTGAAAGAAAGGTGCGGCTTGGCCGGGCTCTATTGTCCCGAATGAAATTTCGCAACCGGTTGTACCGACAGTGTCTTTGAGGAATTGTTTACCATTGAACTCGGCGAGTTTTCCGACAGATGTGTGGGTAAACTTTTCTCCTGAATTGATTTTTGTGATTTTGTCCATCGTTTTTTCGTTTTAAGTTTACTTCGATTATCGTTAATAACTTTTGTTTTTCAATACAAAGATGGATTTTTGCGAAGCAATTTGCAAGAAGAAACATCGATATTAGTAACTTACATAAATGTAATCATTGCAGGAAATCAGTCATGTAGAAGTTGTTAAATAAATTGAATTTTTTTATGCAGGCTCCGTAGAAAACGCTACATGTAGGTCGAACGATAGATAGTTTTTTCTCTGTGGGTCTATTGGGTTGAGATACAATATTGCATATCGTACTGAAATATATTTGCAAAATTCGGTATACGATAATGTAATACATGTTATATATCGATTCATATTGCTGTCATGTTTTCGTATTCTTTTGCTTTTACTTTTGCAGCGGAAAGAAAAAGGTAAAAATATATGTATAAAAGCGGATTACTGGCGGTTGTTTTAGGTTTTGTTTTTTCGATTCATGCATTGGGGATAACAGCTTCGGCAGGAAGTTTGATTACCGGAGAAGTCAGAGATAAGAAAAGTGGAGAGGCAATTATAGGGGCCACCGTACAAATAGAGAATAGTTCGGTAGCGACAGCTACCGATTTGGACGGAAAGTTTAGTTTGAAAAATATTCCCATAGGAAAGCAGACGATTGTTTGCCGATATTTATCCTATAAGACGGTTCGGGTTCCGGTGAATGTGAAGCAGGGAGAGTCTATCGCGGGTCTTGAAATTGAGATGGAGGAAGACGGGGTCGCCTTGAATGAAGTCGTGGTTTCTACCTATCGCAGGAACGATACGGAGATGTCTTTGTTGGAAGGAATGAAAGCGCAAGTACAGGTAGCGAGTGGTATATCTTCGCAACAGATTGCCAAAACACTCGATCGTGATGCATCGGAAGTGGTGAAACGAGTACCGGGTATATCGGTAATAGACGATCGGTTTGTTGTGGTACGTGGATTGTCACAACGGTATAATAATGTGTGGATCAATGGGAACAGTTCTCCGAGCTTAGAATCTGATAGCCGAGCTTTCTCATTCGATATGTTGCCCAGCTCTCAAATCGAGAATATGATTATTTATAAGTCTCCGGCTCCCGAAATTCCGGCCGATTTTGCCGGTGGATTTATTCGTATCTCTACCAAGAGTTTACCTTTACGTAACTCCATTCAGATTGGTTATACGACAGGATTCAATACCAATACTCAATTTGTAAAAACGCGTCTGAATCCTGGCAATACTACCGATTGGTTGGGGTTCGATTTGAACAAGAGACCTTTGCCGAATGGCATGCCTTCGCACATGGACGTTACCGGCAGCAATCCGGCGGAAGTTACGCGGCTTACACGCTCGTTTAATAACGATTGGCGAGTGAAAAGTTATTATCCGATTCCCGACCAACGTTTATCTCTGACGATTAATCGGCGGTTCGAAACCGAGGGCGGGACAGATATAGGTATGACTACCTATATCAATTATAGTAATACTTATAAAACGATACAGAATATCACGAATGCCCGTTTCGGTATTTATTCTTCTGATGCCGATAAGCCGGTGTATCTCAATGATTATGTCGATAACCAGTATTCCAACGATGTGCGATTGGGTGCAATGCACAATTGGGCATTTATATTTGACGGAAAAAATAAATTGGAATTCCGAAACTTGTTTAATATGTTGGGTAAAAACCGATTGACCGAACGCTCGGGAGAAAGAAATGTGAGCGGTTTGACCTATCGGGAAGAGACGGAGATGTTGTACCAATCGCGTCTGAGCTATTTGGGACAGCTGACCGGTAATCATTTTTTAGATGAGAAGAAGCTCCATTCTCTGGCGTGGAACATGGGATATAGTTATGCTTATAGAACCGAACCCGACCGCCGGATAGTCGTTAATCAGGCGGGAATGAGTGATGGAGTAGACGTGTCGCAGTTAAAAGTAGGCAATGAGAGCATCAAACGTTATTTCCAATCTTTGTCCGACCATGTCTTTTCGGGTAGTGTGGACTACAAGGGAACAGTTCCTATGGGCGAGATACTCTCTACGGTGAAAGGCGGATTGATATCCGAGTATCGTACCCGTAATTATGCACCTCGCGAATTTATCTATCGGTACGAGAATCTCTCTCTTGAAGAACGTGCATATTACCTGTATCTGCCTTATGAAGAAATGATGAGCGAGGATTGGTTGAGTGCCGATAAAGTCTTTATAGACGAGATTACCGATAAGAAAAATGCTTATGAGGCATACAACATATATGGAGCGGGATATGGCGCGATAGAATTGCCGATGGGTAAATTCAATGTTTATGCCGGTTTGAGGCTTGAATACAATCGGTTGAGAATGAAATGGGATAAATCTCAGTCGGCATCGCAAGTGTTGATGACGAGCCGCAATTATACCGATCTCGATTTATTGCCTTCGGTCAATGCTACGTACAATTTTGATGAGCGCAATTTGCTTCGTCTGGCTTATGGACGTTCTTTGAATCGGGCAGAGTTTCGAGAGGTTTCGCCGGCTGTATATTACGATTTCGACCTTTTTAATGAAATAGGCGGGAACGAGAATTTGAAGACGTGTAAGATAGACAACCTCGATTTCCGGTACGAGTTTTACCCGCAACGGGGAGAAGTCATCAGCTTAGGTATTTTCTACAAATATTTCAAGAACCCCATAGAATGGACCTTTATAGATATGGGAGGATCACTGCGATATAATTATGAGAACGCACTTTCGGCACAGAGTTTCGGTGCGGAGATTGAAATTCGCAAGTCTCTCGACTTCTTAGGAATGAGAGGATTAAGTCTTTTACTCAATGCTACTTTGATAAAGAGTAGAGTACGTTTCGACGAATCGGGTATTGTTAGAACCGAAGATAGGGAAATGCAAGGGCAGTCGCCTTATATCGTCAATGCCGGACTTTATTATCAGAATGAAAGGTGGGGATTGATGTCGTCGTTGCTTTACAATCGTTTGGGAAAGCGCATCATCGGCATCGGAAAGTCCAACAGTACTACGAACGATGTGAGCGTGAATATCCCCGATACCTATGAGCTGCCGCGTAATAGTCTCGATTTCACGGTGTCTAAGAAGTTCGGTAAGCTCGTCGAGTTGAAAGCCGGAGTGAAAGATATCATCGGTGAAAAAGTAGTATATAAGCAGTATCCGCAATTTTATGATGCCGAAGGAAAGTTACAGAAACGCGAACAGACTACGAAGTCGTATAAACCGGGACGTTCGGTGAGCGTAGGTATCACATTCAGTTTTTAATCCTTTTCTATAATACTAATCAAACAGAAAAATCAAATGAAAAAACTATTCAAAACAATTGCTTTTGTATGCTTGGCGACAATGGCGGTAGTAAGTTGTGACGAGAACAATGATAATCCCATTCCGAGTGGAGAGACTTTCGATTTGGGAGACGGTTCGAATGCTTACGAGATTTCGTCCAATATGACTTTGACCTATCCGAACACCTATAATTTGAGAGGGTTCGTTTATGTTACCGAAGGGGCTACACTCACTATCGAGCCGGGTGTAGTTATTAAAGGAGAGAAAGAGTCTAAGGCTACGTTGATTGTGGAGCGCGGAGGCAAACTCATTGCCGAGGGTACAAGCGAACGACCCATTGTATTTACATCGGCGCAGGATCCGGGTAAACGTAAGCCCGGTGACTGGGGCGGTATTATCCTTTTGGGTAAAGCCAAAAACAACATGGGAGAACAGACTATCGAAGGCGGTGTCAGAAGTAAACATGGAGGTAACGACGATACCGATAACTCCGGTGTATTGAAATATGTGCGTTGCGAATTTGCCGGTATCGAATATTCGACTGATAATGAAATCAATGCCATTACGTTTGGTTCGGTGGGTAGCGGAACGACAGTCGATTATGTACAAGTTTCTTACTCGGGAGACGATTCTTACGAATGGTTCGGCGGTTCGGTAAATTGTAAACACTTGGTAGCGTTGGGAACTTGGGACGACGACTTCGATACGGATAACGGATTTTCTGGTAAATTGCAGTTTTTGGCTGCTTTGCGGAATCCGAAGATTGGGGATAAATCGGCATCCAACGGCTTCGAATCCGATAATTGTGCCGACGCTGCGACCGTTGAACCTTATACTTCCTGCGTGTTTGCAAACGTATCGATGTTCGGTCCGGTACTCGATCCGACGAATTATACTAATGAGGCTGGCGTAAATGGAAGTCTTACTGATGCTCGTTTTCAGGCTGCTATGCATTTGCGCCGCAATACACAGTTGAGAGTGTTTAATTCTGTATTTGCCGGATTCCCCATTGGATTAATCATCGAGAATGATAAAAACTCAAAGACTCAGACTCATGCCACCGAGGGGAAATTGGTCGTTTCGAATTGTGTGTTCGCCGGTATGGTTAAGAATTATCAAGATGCACAATATTGGGCGAATGGTACACAGTTCGATCCTTCGGATAACGGAGCTTTTGCAGATAGCTATTTCAATAGAGAAGGAGGCAAGAATATCGCTTATACGGCTATTGACGATTTGAAACTGCAAGGAGACCCTCAGAATTTGACATCGTTCTGCATGGTTCCTTCTCAGGACAGTCCGTTAATAAGTCTGTCCGCCGATTGGAGCCATTCTCTGGTTTCTTCCGGTTTTGAACAAGTGGCCTATATAGGTGCGTTCGGACCCACAGAGACCGCTGCTAATAATTGGACGACCGGTTGGACAAATATGGATCCGCAGAATACGGTCTATTGATAAAAGATTATCGATCTAATACTATTATGAGGATATTCCCGTTTATAAGGAGTATCCTCTTTTATTAATCATATATATTTATTTTTATGAATCAGGCTCGGTTTCGTATAGTTTCACCCCCATTTTTTTGATTTGTGTTTTAATGTCCAGCGGCATATTGTTGTCGGTGACGATTGCACTCAATTTAGAAACGGGGGCGATAAAGGCAAAACTTTTTTTATTGACTTTTGATGAATCGAAAATGGCGATAGTTTCTTTTACCATTGTAATCATCGTTTGATTGATATTTGCTTCTTCTATGTTGGGAGTAGAAACTCCTCGTTCCAAATTAAAACTGTCCACACCCAGAAATAATTTGTCGCAATAAAATATTTTGAGCGTGTTCTCGGCTATGGGACCGACCGTAGAGAGACTTGAATCTCTTAAATGACCGCCCAGTAAAATGACATTGAACCGTTTGTATTTACTTAATTCTATGGCTATGTCTATGGCATTTGTAATGATGGTTAATTGTTTGAACGAGTGCAGGTTTTTAGCAATTTCCATCGTTGTACTGCCCGAATCGAGAATGATGGTTTCGTTTTCTTGTATCAGTGTAGCCGCCATGCGCCCGATACTTCGTTTTTCTCGATAATGAAATCTTTTTTTCTCAGTCGTAGCTTGTTCTTCTGCAATGTTTAATTTCGGTAAACGTATTGCTCCCCCTCTGACTCGTATCAATAAATTCCTGTTTTCAAGCTCTTCTAAATCTTTTCTGATAGTAACTTCCGATATATTAAACATTTGGCTAAGGGAAGATACCAATATTTTGGGACTGCTTTTTAGAAGTTGTAGGATTTGCGCTCGGCGCTCTTTGGCTGAATAGTATGTTTCCATTGTTGCGTAGTTTAATGATAAGGTTTTGGGATAAAAATATTTCGAATCGAAAGTGCTTGTGCTTAATTTTAAACTTATACCAAATTATTTTATTACTAAGGTAGATTGTTTTTTTAGAATACACCATAATTTAATAAATATTATATCGGCAAATCTTTGTTTTATAATGTATTTTAACAATCGAAACATTTCGAAATATTTTTATTTTTATATAAATTATTGATAATCTTTTGTTTATAGATTTTTATAAAGTATTATTTAGATATTTGTTGATATAATATTTCGAATCGAAAGTTCCGCTTGTCTATATTTGTAATAGAGAAATAGGACAAGAAGAGTGATAATAGAGTTCTCAATTTATTTTAACACAGTACTTTATGGATTTAAGCGATCATAAAACGGCTACATATTGTGAAATTATGCAGCAACCCGATGTTTGGTTGAAGGCGTATGATTTGGTTTGCAGAAATGAAGCCGCGATACAAACTTTCATTTCGAACAACCATATCGGAAAGGATGCCGAAATTATCTTGGCGGGTGCTGGAACGTCGGCCTTTATCGGAAATGCATTAGCTGGGATTTTTGTGGAAAAAGGCTATTCTCAATGTCGAGCCGTAGCGACGACCGATATTATTACTTATCCCGAAAGTTGTTTACCTACCGGGAAACCTGTCGTCCTCATTTCTTTTGCCCGTTCGGGAAACAGCCCTGAGAGTTTAGCGGCCGTACATATTGCCGATAAATATTGTAAGAAAGTATTTCATATTATCATAACCTGTAATGAAACGGGCGATTTAGCGAGAGAGAGTTCTCGGGATAATGTGTTGCTGGTGTTACTTCCACCGGAAACAAACGACAAAGGATTGGCTATGACCAGCAGTTTTACGACTATGGCGTTGGTCTCTATTTTGATTTTCAATATAGAGCAGTTGCCGGAGCAAAAAAGTAAAATAGAGGCGATAGTAACTTTTGCACGGGATATTTTGAAGAACGGTGAAAAATCGCTTTCCGAGATTGCTGCGCGAAAATTCGGTAGGGCTGTATTTTTAGGCTCCGGCGCATTGAAGGGAATAGCGGAAGAGTGTCATTTGAAATTACAAGAGCTGACCGATGGATTGGTCGTTTGCAAGTTCGATTCGTTTCTTGGATTCCGTCATGGCCCCAAAGCTGTAATCAATAAAGATACCGTGCTCGTATATCTTTGTTCAGATGATGAAAAAGTGTTTCATTACGAGCGTGATCTGATACGCCAAATTAACGAAAATAATAAAGTCGTAGCTCAAATAGCGGTCTCGCCTTCGGGGATAGTCATACCGGGGGTGAATCTCGATTGTGTCGTTGCAGCGACAAATCCCGGAGAATTGCAAAAAAATGAATATGCCTGTATCCCCTATGTTTTGGTGGGGCAATTGTTAGGCTATTTCAAATCGGAGAATTTGGGATTGAATCCCGATGAACCTTCGGTTTCGGGAAATATATCCCGTGTAGTGGAAGGTGTGAAAATCTATGACCTTTAAATCGAACGACATGAAAACGACACAACCGAAAACTGAATATATCCTGAGGAGGATTGCCGAACTGAAAGAAACGCAACATATATCCCGCACGTTGTTGGCCGTGTGCCCCAATTCGATGGCGGTCATTAAAGCGGCATTCCGTTCGGCTAAGCGAAATAATGCGCCTATAAAATTTGCGGCGACACTTAATCAAGTCGATTGCGACGGAGGATATACCGGAATGACTCAATCGGTTTTTACCGATGTGTTGCGTATGGAGTCTCGGGCAGTCGATTACACGGGGCCCTATATCGTGGCCGTGGATCACGGAGGACCGTGGTTGAAAGATATACAGTCCATTGAGAAATGGGATACCGATAGAGCTATGGCTGCGGTTAAGAAATCGTTCGAAGCTGCGGTTGCTGCCGGTTACGATTTGATACATGTCGATCCGACTGTCGATATTCATGTTCCCAAAGGGGAAATCATAGATATACATCTGGTGGCTAAACGTACGGTGGAGTTGATTGAACATACCGAAACATTCCGCCGGTCTAACGGTTTTCCTCCGGTTTCGTATGAAGTGGGGACAGAAGAAGTTCATGGCGGTTTGGCCGATGAGAGTGTGTTCGATACGTTTATCGTCGAGTTGAAAGCCGGATTGAAGGCTTGCGGTTTGGCCGATGTATGGCCTTGCTTCATTGTCGGTAAAGTGGGAACCGATTTGCATACGGTTACTTTCGATAAGGAGGTAGCGCGTAAATTGACCGCTAAGGTGGCGAAGTTCGGGAGCTACATCAAGGGGCACTATACCGACGGGGTTTTGAATCCCGAAGATTATCCGTCGTGTGGAATGGGAGCTGCCAATGTAGGGCCTGAGTTTACAATCAGTGAATATGATGCGTTGATGGAACTCGAAGGAATAGAGAAGCGACTTCATGCGGAGGGAAGAGTCGCTGTTTGTTCCGATATGAAAAATGTGCTTTGGAAACTTGTCGATGAATCGAATCGTTGGCGCAAATGGTTGCTCGAATCGGAAAAAGGCCATCATTTCAATGAGCTTTCCGAAGAGAGAAAATTATGGTTAGTGCGGACAAGTTGCCGTTATATCTGGCAAAAACCGGAGGCGATAGTAGCTCGCAATCAACTTTATGAAAACTTGAATCGGAATGGTTATGAGTCCGAAGATATTGTTTTGATGCGCATCGAACACGATATGGATAAGTATTTCAATGCGTTCAATTTGGTAAACCTTAATGATTATCTGCTATGAAACCGTACGATATTTTGGCTATCGGGGAGTTGAATGTCGATTTGATTCTGAATAATATCGACGGAGAGCCCGAAGTCGGGAAAGAGAAATTTGCTGGGGATATGATTCTTACGTTGGGAAGCTCTACTGCTATTTTTGCCGCCAATGCCGCAGCGTTGGGTGCAAAAGTGGGCTTTGTAGGAATGATAGGGCAAGACACTCTCGGTAATCTGATAAGAGAGAGCCTCGAAGCCAAAGGAGTGGATACCTCCATGTTGATAGAAACCGATGAACACTCTTCGGGGGCGACGATTGTACTGAATTATGGCGAAGACCGTGCTATGGTAACTTATCAGGGTGCGATGGCGGTCATGTCGTTTGCCGATATAGACAAATCGGTATTTGAGAAATGTCGTCATATCCATATATCTTCCATATTCCTACAACCGGCGTTAAAAGCCGATTTGGAAAAAATACTCGATTACGCTCGTGTACAAGGCGTGACGACTTCGCTCGATACGCAATGGGACCCGACAGAAATCTGGGATTTCGATTATACCCGCATTTTACCGTTGGTTTCGGTGTTTTTGCCGAATGAAAAAGAACTTATGTTATTGACCTCTTCCGAAACGATCGATGAAGCTGTCGGGAAAATAAAACCTTATGTCAATACAGCAATTATAAAAATGGGGAGTAAAGGATCTCTGTTGGTTCGTCGGGGAGAAGAACCGGCATTTCTGCCTTCGTTCTTGAATACGGAAGTCGTGGATGCAATCGGCGCCGGCGATAGTTTCAATGCCGGGTGTATTTCGCGATTTGTCAAAGGCGAGACTTTGGAAGATTGTCAGCGATTCGGGAATCTCACAGGCGCCATCAACACGACTGCGGCAGGAGGAACGGGAGCTTTTGCCGATAAAAAGACCATCGAGGAGATAGCACGGAATAGGTTTAATCAGCACATCACATTATAACAGAATATGAAAGTTCAGGAAAAACTTAAACAGTTTCAGCTTGAAAGGAAAGCCATTCTGGCGACCAATTTTTACAACTACGAGACCTTGAAAGGCATACTCGAAGCCGCATCGCGAGTGCAGGCGCCTGTTATGTTACAATTGACGAAGAGCTCGATCGATTATATGGGATTGAAGCGGGCGGTTGTATTGGCGCGTCAGGGACTCGAAGACTACCGGCTTGACGGTTGCATACACTTGGATCATGGAGGTTCTGTCGAGTTGGTGCAACGTTGCCTCGATGCCGGATTCGAGTCGGTAATGATCGATGCCAGCGAAAAGAGTATGGAGGAGAATATCGAAACGACTTGTAAGGTCGTAGAGATGGCTCGACCGTACGGGGCTAATGTGGAGGCCGAATTGGGCTATGTGCCTAAGTTGGGACAAATGCAAGATTCGTCCGGTTTTACGACTGTGGAAGATGCCGTTCGGTTCGTCCGGGCTACACAGGTGGATGCTTTGGCTGTGGCTATTGGGTCGGCTCATGGATTTTATAAATCGACACCTCGTCTCGATATCGACCGTTTGGCCGAGATACATGCCGCAACCGATGTGGTTTTGGTTTTGCACGGGAGTTCGGGTATTCCTCACGATATGGTTCGGGAGGCTATTCGCAACGGTATAGCCAAAGTCAATTTGGCGACAGAGATAAAAGACACGTTTATGCGGGCATTGAAACAAACCTTGCAGAATAGCGATGAAATCGATTTGCGAAAAGTATTCCCTAAGGCGACCGATTCTGTGGTAGAACTATTGTGCGATAAATATAAAATGGTGGGAAGCGCCGCCGAATGACGATAAGAATTATTACGAACTTAATCTTGGTATATGAAACACTGTTATCTGTTTTTAGTCGCTTTGCTTTTTGTTTCGACCGGGTATGGACAGGAGAATATACTGTTGGAAGAGTATATGCCGAAATCTATTTATAAAATACCCGAAACGAAGGTCGAGAAAGCGAAATATCCGGTTATCGATGCACACTCTCACGATTACCCTTCTTCACTCGAAGAGGTTGCTCAGTGGGTGAAAACTATGGATAGGAAAGGCATCGAGAAAACAGTTGTATTGACTGGATATACCGGGGCTTCTTTCGATTCCATCGTAGAAGTTTATGCTCCTTATAAGGACCGGTTCGATTTGTGGTGTGGCCTCGACCTGTCGGATTACGGAAAGTCTTCGTTTGTAAAAACAGCCGTTGAGGAATTGAAGCGTTGCCACAAAATGGGAGCTAAGGGTGTCGGAGAGGTAACCGATAAAGGATTGGGCGTATATGTCGCATTTCAGACGAATATGGCCGAAGGAATCCATTTGAACGACCCTTTGATGTCGCCGATTTATGAAACTTGTGCAGAGTTGGGGATGCCATTGAATATCCATGTAGCAGAGCCTTATTGGATGTATCTGCCCGATGATAAATATAACGATGGGCTAATGAATGGGAAGAAATGGAAAATCGATATGTCCATACCCGGCATGCAATCCCACGAACAGTTGATTGCGCAATTTTCAGAGGCCGTTAAGAATCACCCGAACACGTTGTTTGTCGCCTGCCATTTCATCAATTGCAGTTATGATCTTTCTATCGTGGGGAGGTTACTCGACGAGTATTCCAATTTATATGTCGATATGTCGGCCCGTTTCGGAGAGACGGCAAGTATTCCTCGCTACATGAAGAAATTTTATACTCGTTACGCCGATCGCATTTTATATGGGACCGATAACGGTATGTCTGCCGAAATGTATGAAACGACATTTCGGATTCTCGAAACCGACGACGAACACTTTTATGTTCCCGATTATTACTATCACTGGTATTATTCGGGTTTTGACCTTCCCGATGAAGTCTTGCGAAAAATCTACCGGGAAAATTTCATTCGAATTATGAAATAATTTAAGAAAAGAAACCATGAAACACATCGATAAATACACGATTATTTCAATACTGTCCTCGTTTTTACTGTTTTCTTGCAGCGAAGGTCTCGAAATAAAAAGCGGTTCGATGATTCTGTCTGTGGATAAGGATATGCACATGACGGTCGAGTTAACCGGAAATGATGCTCCTTTGACCGAAAAAAGCCAGACTGAATATATAGAGCTGGAAGAGGGGACGGTATCTGATTTTAAATTAAAAAGCCGGGATACCCGGGTAGTTGGGGATACTACTGTCTATACGTTGATTGGAGAGGCTTCGATGCCTTTCGGTGGTACTATCAAAAAAATACAAACGATTAGTGTGGATCGTCGTTTCCCCGGTATGGCCGTTACCGAAGTAAAATATGTGAATGAATCGTCTCGCGATTTGCATGTAGTGAAGTGGGTAAACCATGCGTTCCGGGTGATCGATAACGAAGATACTCCGGCGTTCTGGTCTTTTCAAGGTCAGTCTACCATAGAACGAGCCGATTGGATTCTCCCAGTCGACTCTACCTTCTATCAACGTAACTATATGGGAATGAACGATTCGGATTACGGTGGAGGTATTCCTGTAACTTGTTTGTGGCGTAGAGATCAAGGTATTGCCGTGGGACATGTAGAACTTTCTCCCCGGTTGGTCTCGTTTCCGGTGAAGAAATCGAAATACGATAACTATGCAGAGGTTGCGGTCGAAAGTGCGGGAGAATCGGTCGTGGCATTTACACAGGGCGATACGATTTCTACGGTGCGGACATTCGTATCGGTATATGAAGGAGATTGCTTTGCTCCGCTTCGACAGTTTTCAGAATATATGCAGGTTTCCGGGTTGGTAATGCCCGAATCGGAACCGGCCGCATTCGAGCCCATGTGGTGTGCGTGGGGATATGAACGAGAAGCCACTTTTGCCGAAATCTTAGGGACTTTGCCTAAGGTGAAAGAATTGGGCATCAAATGGGCGACTGTCGATGACGGTTACCAAATTGCCGAAGGAGACTGGGAGCTCGATACCAAACGTTTCCCCGGTGGCGATAGGGATATGGTCGATTTGGTGAAAAAGATGAAGGCCTATGGTTTGAAAGTTCAACTTTGGTGGGCTCCGCTGGCTGCCGACCCGGGTACGAAAGTACTGAAAGAAAATCCCGATTTTATTACGCTTTCCAAGCAACAGACCCCGCATTATATTACTTGGTGGGACAGTTATTACCTTTCCCCTGTCGATTCGGGCGTGGTGTCGTATAGTCGAGATCTGGTGGATCGATTTATGAAAAAATACGACTTCGACGGATTGAAACTCGATGGTCAGCATTTGAATAGCGTGCATCCCGATTATAATTGGAAGCATCACCCCGAATGTCCCCAATATTCTTATGAGCAGTTACCCGGATTCTTCAAGATGATATATGACGAATCTCGGTCAATCAATCCGCATGCGGTTATTCAAAACTGTCCCTGCGGCTGCTGTATGTCTTTTTATAATTTGCCTTATACCAACCAAACGGTAGCCTCCGACCCGACCAGTAGCTGGCAAGTACGTTTGAAAGGATATGTCTATAAAGCATTGGTTCCTCGAACGGCCTATTTCGGCGATCATGTCGAATTGAGCGATAATGGCGATGACTTTGCTTCGTCGTTCGGTATTGGAGCCGTATTGGGAACCAAATTTACTTGGCCCAAGAATAATCCTAAGGTAAAAGCCGATTATCGATTGACTCCTGAGAAGGAGGTTATCTGGAAGAAATGGTTCTCGCTGTATAACGAGAAGATGCTTTCGACAGGAGAATATGTAAATGGCTTGTATGATATAGGCTATTCTCGTCCCGAAGCTCATGTCATTCGTAAGGACGGCACGTTGTATTACGCTTTTTATGCTTCGTCGTTCGATGGTGATATCCTTGTGAAAGGTCTGGAAGAAGGTAAAAAGTATGAACTGTATGATTACTTCAATGAAGTTTCGTTGGGTGAGGTTGAGGGTCCTGAGGCTCGATTGCATTGCAAGTTTGAGAGAGCGCTTTTGTTCCAAGCGAACGAAGTGAAAAAGTGAAAGTCCAAATTTCTCTATATAATTTTTTTAACAAACTAAAAATCTCGATCTATGAATCTATTACAGAAAGTAGAACGGAATCATGGAAAACACAGTATGAAATTTCGGTTTTGTACGCGATTTTTCGTCTCCTTGATTCTTATGTGCGGATATTTGGGAGCAATGGCTCAGAATATACAAATATCCGGTGTTGTGAAAGATGTTGTTGGAGATCCGTTAATCGGTGTCAGTGTTCTTGTGAAAGGAGGAACAAAAGGAACCTCTACCGATTATAACGGCTTTTACACCATCTCGGCCCCAGCCGATGGAACGCTTGTTTTTTCATATGTGGGTATGGATACCCAAGAGGTGAAAATAGGCGGTTCGAAAAAATTAGATGTGACTATGACCGAAAATGGAAATTACATCGACGAAGTAGTCGTTATCGGTTATGGTACGGTAAAGAAACGTGATTTGACAGGATCTGTTTCTTCGGTGAAGAGCGATGATCTTAATCTTGCGGTAGCGCCTTCTGTTGCTCATGCCTTGCAAGGAAAAGCTGCCGGTTTGGTGATTTCTCAGAATAGTGCCCAGCCGGGTGGTGGATTGGATATCCGTGTACGTGGAGAGGGTTCTATCAATGGTTCTAAAACTCCTTTATACGTAGTGGACGGTTTTCCCATAACAGAATTGGAACAACCATCGACGACGAATGAAAGAATGGTTGCTGGGACACAGAGCGTATTGAATTTTATCAATCCGGCCGATATCGAATCTATCGAAGTTCTGAAAGATGCTTCGGCTACGGCCATCTATGGTTCCCGTGCTGCTAACGGTGTGGTTTTAATTACGACCAAGCGAGGAAAAGAGGGCCGGACGGTTGTCTCTTATTCGGGGTCTTATTCTATTCAGCAATACACCGATAATTACGATGTCTATAATCTGAAAGAGTGGATGAACGCCATGAATACTGCAACTTGGGATTTGTGGATGTATGAGAATAACGTTTATCCCTATGGAGATCGTACCTTGCAGGAGGCAATCGATTCTCCCAAAAACGGTGTGGCTTATAAACTGTCGTTTACCGATAAACAGATTGCAGCTGCCGGTGAAGGAACCGATTGGCTCGATTTGATTACCCGTAACGGTAGCGTGCAACAACACAATGTGAGTGTGCAAGGCGGTAGCAAAAATACCAATTTTATGATGTCATTGAATTACTATGATAATCGTGGTATTATTGAAAATTCGGGAATGAAACGTTATTCGGCAAAAATTAACGTGGATCAGGTTATCAATAAATATTTCAAAACCGGTGTCAACATTACAGCTTCTCGTATAGCTAACGATAATACGCAGCTCGGAGCCGAAGAATATGAAAAATCGGGTATGATTCGGGCTGCCGTACAGATGAATCCGAATATTCCGGCGCAAGATGAAGATGGCAATTATCCTGTCAATCCGCAGTTACCGACCCAGCCGAATCCGGCCTCATTGTTGTTGAATACGGATAAGGGATTGATGGATCGTATCTTGGCAAATGCGTATGTGACTTATGAACCGATCAAAGATTTGGTATTCAAGTTCAGTATGGGTATGGATAGGGCTCATCAAAGTCGTAAGACTTATATGCCTAAGGAGACTCTTTTTGGCGGTCTTTCCGACGGTATCGCTACGATTAGTGAAAACGATAGTGAGAAATATCTGATCGAGACGACCGGTAGCTATATGAAAGAGTTCAACCGTAATCACCGTATTAATGCGGTAGTGGGTTGGTCGGCCGAGTTTAATAAGGACTATTATGTAAGTGCCGGCAACAATGGATTTATCACCGATGCATTCTTATGGAACAGTCTTCAATCCGGGGAAGGTACGAAACAAGTGGCTTCCGGTGGTAGTGAGAATAAGATTTATTCGGCGTTCGCCCGTGTAGGATATACGTTCATGGATCGTTATTTGTTGACCGCTACTTTCCGTGCCGATGGAGCCAGCGTATTTGCCCGTAATCACAAGTGGGGCTATTTTCCGTCCGTGGCATTGGCTTGGAATATGGCCGAAGAGCCGTTTATGGAACCTGCCCGCTCGGTAGTATCGATGTTGAAACCTCGTGTCAGCTATGGTACGGTAGGAAATGCGACAGGTGTAACCAATAATGCTTTTGCAGCTTATTATGCACAGTTGGCATATAATAAACAGGATAATAGCCAACAAACAGGTGTATTTTTAGGGCGTTTGGAAAATCCCGATTTGAAATGGGAAACAACCAAAGAGTTCAACGTCGGTTTGGATTTTGCTTTGTTCGATGGACGTATTGGCGGTACGTTCGAATTTTTTGAACGTCGGATAACGGATTTGTTGACAGATAAACCTTTAAATACATATCATGACCTGACTTTCGTTTCGGCTAATATCGGTACGACAGGAGGACGGGGATTTGAATTTACCTTGAATACGAAAAATATCGTGACAAAAGATTTCTCTTGGTTCTCCGATATTACTTTCTCTCGTGTGAAAAACTGGTGGGTAGAGCATACGACCGATTGGAAACCTTCGGTATACGAAGGGGATAATGATCCTATTCGGGCCATTTATTCTCGTAAGGCCATCGGTATTATGCAAGAGGGAGACGAGGCTCCTGCTGCGCAACCTGATTTGAAACCGGGTCAGTTGATTATTGAGGACTTGAACGGTTATTTGCGTGACCCTGAGACTGGCGATCCCGTAGTTCGTAACGGACGTTTTGTTTTGACCGGGAAACCAGATGGTATTATCGACGATGCCGATAACCGTTTATTAGGCTCTTCGGATCCCGGGTTTACAATTGGTTTCAACAATACTTTCCGGTACAAAGGCTTCGACTTGAATTTCAATTTCTACGGCTCTTTCGACCGGGTGATGATGGATCCCACCCGTATGGCTTATGGCGTTTCTGCTTGGGGAATGGCACAGTATGGTTATAACGGATTGCGTTGTCTCGACGATCGCTGGATGCCCGATAATCCTTCGACTAAAAATCCCAGTTCTTTTTTCTCGGGTTCGACCTATGGATACGGAGACTGGTTCTATGAAGATGCTTGGTATATCCGCTTACAAAATATAACGTTGGGATATACGGTTCCTTCTACTGCTACTACACGGAAAATTTTCCAGAATATGCGTTTCCATGTCGATGTAAATAACGTATTCGTTATTACTCCTTATGGAGGTCTCGATCCTGAAACCGATTCTTATGCGGCGGCTTATCCCAATGCCCGCACGTTTACGGTCGGTGTAGATATTAAATTTTAGTAGACAACAATATAATACGGAATACAATGAAAAAGATTTTTCGAAAATTTACACTGTTGTTGCTGTTGGTTCCTATGCTGAATAGTTGCGAGTTGGATCCAATCGATTATAGCGATATAAATCCGTCTATCTTTCCTCAATCGAAAGAAGATTTGGAGGCAATGGTTCTTTCGTGTTACTATCCTCTGCGTGGTAGCTGGTGGGACGGTATCAATACGACTTCCGAAAGGGGGCAAATGTTTGTGAACGATGCTTGCACCGAAATTCTGGCGGGAAAGTTTGGCGCTCAGAAGTATTGCCATGAACTTTCTTTCAATACGGAAACTACCGATGTAACCTATTTTTATTATACTCGTGACGAGCCTTACGGTTTTATCGGTAAGATAAGTCGTTGTACTACGGTAATGAATATGATAGAAAAGAGCGAATTATCTCGCGAGGAAAAAGATCGTTATATCGCCGAGGTACGTTGTGCTCGTGGTTATCTGTCATACATTTTGTACGATATGTTCGGTCCGCTGGTAATTGCACCGGTAGAAGTTCTTGATGAGCCGTTGAATGAAGCTCCGCTTCCTCGTTTGTCTCGTGAGGAGATGGTTAAGTTTATCGAAGACGATTTGAAATTCGCTGCCGATAATTTGCCTTATCCGAAAGATACCGAGTATGGAAAATTTAGTAAAGGTTTGGCCAATATGTTGTTAATTCGTCTATATCTGCATGAAACTCCCGAAGACCAATCTTATTATAACAAGGTAGAGACTATTGCCCGAGAGATGATGACGGCCGATTATGGCTATGCGATGGTCGACGATTACCCGTCCTTGTTCGAATTGGCGGGACAGTCTAAATGCACGTCGGAATACATTTATATAATACCTTGTGCTATTGATGGTCCCAGTCAGAACCAGTGGCACATGATGGCTATGCCGCCGGATATCGATGGTCTCGTTCAAGGTTGGGCGACGGTACAAAGCACGTGGTATTTTTATGATTCGTTCGAGCCTAACGATACGCGTAAAACCTATTTGATTCCTGAATATACGACAGGAGACGGTGAGATTCGTAATCGGGAAAATCCCGATCAATATCTCGATTTGGGGCCTCTTCCCCAAAAGTATGAGATCGATCCTGCGGTTCCCGGTAGTGGCGGATATTCCGATTTGGATATAGTCGTATATCGTTATCCCGATGTATTGCTTTCGTTGGCCGAAGCTATCGTGATGAAACCGGGCGGCAGTGTGACGCAAGAGGCTGTCGACTTGATGAATGATGTTCGTGGCCGGGCTAAACTCGATGATAAAAAGTTATCCGATTTTCCCTCGAAAGAGTCATTTATCGATCAGTTGTTGATAGAAAGGGCTCATGAATTTTGGTGTGAAAGCGGTCAATACAGAGCCGATTTGATTCGTTTCGACAAACTGTTGGATAGGGTATTGGAATTGAATGCCGACCAAGCCCCTTATGCTTCGAAATATAAATATGTTTATCCATTACCTCCGTCGGTTATTGTCGATGGTAAAGGAAAGGTAATTCAAAATCCCGGATATACTATTTAAGAGATGGGGATCGGTGTCCCTCAAACGAGGGACACCGGTTTCTCTGACATTAATTCAATAATTAAATGAAAGAGCTATGAATATGATATTTAAATTATTCAGTGCCGGTGCATTGATGTTTTTGGGAGTGGCATGTACTTCTTGTGAGAAGGAAAATGAGAACAATAAGGAATCGAATATTCCTATGGAGCAGGTTTCTTATAAGGCTTCCAATGAAATAATCGTTAATCCCGAACGAGGTTTTTATAAAGCGACTTCTTGTGAAATGGGAATTTCGGGAGCGTTGAGTGTATCTACGTTGAAAAATTATCGTGCGAATGGATATTCTTTGATATTCAGGTATTTCTATTTGAAAAATTTTAGAGATAAAGCTCTTACTGACGAAGCTCTTCAATTTTTCGATAAAGATATGGCGGCTATGCGGGAGGCCGGTGTAAAGTGTGTGTTACGTTTTGCTTATACTAGTTTGGAGACTGAGCCTGATGCACCGCTGTCTATTATTCAAACACATATCGACCAATTGAAACCCTATTTGGCAAAGAACGCCGATGTAATAGCCGTTTGGCAAGCGGGGTTTATAGGTTCTTGGGGAGAGTGGTATTATACGACCAATAACTTGAATACACCGTCGGCTCGTAAGGCTGTCCTCGATAAATTGCTTGAAGCATTGCCGGAGGGACGTGTTGTTCAAGTGCGCACGCCTCAATATAAGCAGGAATATCTCCGATTGAACGGGAAGCCTATCACGGCATTGACTGCGGCAAATGCTTATACCAATGGAATTGCAGCGCGTATTGGCCACCACAATGACTGTTTCATGGCCAGTGAGACCGATTATGGAACGTACCAAAATGTGACCGAAGATAAAAAATATTTAGGTCAGGATGGTCTTTATTTGCCTATGGGTGGAGAGACTTGTCCTCCCGATGGGGTTTCTCCTGCCGATTGTAGTAAGGCTCAGGAAGAAATGCGTAACCTTCGTTGGTCTTATTTGAACAGCGATTATTATAAAGGCGTGAACGATCGTTGGATCGCTCAGGGCTGTATGGATAAAATTAAACGGGAGATGGGATATCGTTTTGTCCTTACTTCGGGCGGATATACGACTAATGTGACTCCGGGTCATTTACTGAAAGTCGTTTTGCGGGTGAAAAATGAAGGATATGCCGCTCCGTTTAATCCTCGGGCGGTAGAGTTGGTTTTGAGAAATGTATCGGACCAGACTACTTATGTTTTGCCTCTCGATGTCGACCCTCGTAAATGGAAACCCGATATGGAGAGCACTATCGAAATAGAAGCCGGATTGCCGACCGATATGCCGATTGGAGATTATGATATTTATCTGAATTTGCCGGATCCTATGGAAACATTGAGGGATAATCCCGATTATTCGATACAATTGGCGAATGAAGGCGTTTGGGAAGCTGAAACCGGATATAACAGTCTTTTAATGAGAATTAATGTAACTTCTGATGAGAAGACCGATATCTATAATGGAGATTCAGTATTTACGAAAAAATGAGTGATTCGTAAATGAAGTGATATAATTTATTAACCAAAAAGATTACTGTGATGAAAAAAACAATGAAGTATTTTATGTTTTTACTGGTAAGTACAATGGTTGTATTTACTTCTTGTAAAGACGATGATGAACCTAATGGAGGTGGCGGTACTGCTGGGAACTCTGCTATTTCAGAACTGGCGGTAACTCCGAATGCCGATGTAAAATATGGCGATGAGGTGACTTTGACGGCTAAATTTGCCGATGAAAAAGGTTTGCGTCAATATATGATTTCGGTAAGTAATGCCAATGGGGCGTTTTATGAAACGACAAAAATGCTTACCGGAAAAACGTATGACATGAATGAAAAGATAGCTCTTCCGTTACCTAAAAATGCAGTAGCCGGGGATTTGACTATTTCGGTTACGGTGAAAAATTCCAGCAATGAGTTGAGTACAGAAGAAGTTGGCATTAAAGGTGTGACGCTTCCGACATTTGATGCTCTTTATCTGGCCTTAGATAACAATTTGGTCTATACGATGGAAAAGGACGGAAATGTATTTTCCGTGGAAGATTTTATTCCGGCCGGTGCTACGGGCAAGATTTATGCCAATAGCAATAAAACCGGTATGTCGTGGGGTATGGAAGGAGACGAGATTATAGCTCTTGGAAAAGACAATATCGTATTCGGTGGCGAGGAAGAAGCCTATTTTAAAATTTCGTTTAATGCAGTTAGTTTCGAATTGACTTTGGGTAATGCTCAAAATTGGTCGCCGATTAGCGAATCGCTTTATATCTTCGGTACGATTTCCGGTCACTGGGACGATAACGATGCTCCCGACAATGGTATTTGGATAGAACGTTCGAAAACGAAGATGCAGGGATATCAAAATGGTAATCGCAAATATTGGGCATGGACTCCGCCGTCGGACGGTACGGGTAGCGTAGAAACCGATATGTGGGGTGCTATCGTTGCCGGACAATTTTATTTCAAAGAGGGAGGAAAAGATAATTTCTTGACATTCGCCAATCGTCAATTGACTTTGGGAGCAGAGGACAAGGCTGCCAGCTTCTCGATTACTTTGGGCGGAGCTTTCTCGATGAAAGTGTTTAAAGAAGGTGAAGAATATACCAAAGTAGAGTTGAGCGACGGTACTCGCACATTGGCTTATACCAACGAAGGTATTTATATTAACGGAGCATTGGCTCCTTCTGCCATATCTTTCTGTGGCTCTTCGTTGGCGTTGATCGATGGAGAGTACTTCTCGTACGAGGGATTGGCTCAGTTGACGAAAGACCAAACCGTAACGGCCGAGGGAGTCGATTTGTCTATGGCTTATTGTGATCACGACGTGTTTACCGGGGCCGGTAATCCTACTTGGAAGATGATTGCCCCGACAGGCGAATACTTGATACGTCTTGATGCTTTCTCGGGGACGGTTTACGTCATGAATAACGTGGGTTATCCCGATGTAATTTATATGGACGGCTGGTGTTGGAATAGATTTATGGGTATTGAACGTGGCTCTTGGAATGAAAAGACTCGTTTAACGTTGTATCGCACTTCGCCGACGGCGAATACCTATCAGGCGATAGCTACCGTTTTGCCGTGGGGTGGTGACGTTTCGTTCTGGGCAGCTCCTTATACGGCAGAGGAATATGGTAAATACTGTATTTCTGCGAAATATTTTGACGGGGTGACTCCTGCTGGCGATAGTGGTTTGTTATTACCTGTTCCGACAGAAGAAACTTACTATAAAATAGTTGTCGATTTGAAAGACGGATTTACTATCGACAAAGAAAATCTGGACGGTAATTATTACACGATTGTTCCGGCAAACGGTAAGAAATTTACGGTCACATTTACTCCTACAACATTATAATTACATAGCTTTTTCATTCTTTTATTGCGGAGCGGCAATCCCGCCGCTCCGCTTTTATTTTCTTAAATTCGATATATCATGATGAAAAAAATTATACATCTCTTTTTCCCGGTTATTATGCTTTCTCTTTTTTCTTGTCACGATACAGAAGCGAAACATGAAATGGAAGAACCGGATTTCGACGGCTTCGTAAAGATATCGTTGCAGTCGCAAATTACAGGAGTACAACCGATGACGGGTATCGTTTTGTGGGCAGATAACGCCAAGCGGAATACCGATGCCATCAGCCTTGAATATTCGTATATGCAATATACGGATATAGTGAAAGAAAAAGGCGTGTATGACTGGACTCCTCTCGAACAAATTCTCGATGCTGTCGCATCCCGAAAGCATCAAGCCATTATCCGATTTTGGTATACCTATCCGGGATATGAAAGCGCTGTGCCTCAATATATCCGCGAGTTGCCCGATTATGAAGAAACCGTGGCGTTGAGTGAGGGAAAACGGACCGGATTTCCCGACTGGCGGCATCCCGAGTTACAACGGTTCCACAAAGAGTTTTATCAGAAGTTTGCAGAACGGTATGACAATGATCCGCGTTTGGCATTCCTTCAAACCGGTTTCGGCTTATGGGCTGAGTACCATATATACGATGGGCCGAGAATTATGGGACAGACATTTCCCTCCAAAGAATTTCAAGCCGAGTTTTTCAGGTTTATGAGCGAAACATTCAAGAGTACACCGTGGAGCGTTTCTATCGATGCCGCAAGTTCGGAATATACTCCTTTGGAAGCCGATGCTTCATTGAGAAATCTAAAATTCGGTGTGTTCGACGACTCGTTTATGCACGAGACGCACGACGAGTATAACGGCAAAAATTGGAAGATTTTGGGAGAAAAACGATATCAGACTTCGCCCGCAGGAGGTGAGTTCGGCTATTATACGAAATATGATCAGGAACATGTATTGGATTATCCCGACGGTATACATGGCCGGAATTTCGAAGGTGAGTCCAAACGGTTTCACATAACTTATATGATCGGGAATAACCAGCCTTCGTACCAGACAATGAATAGAATCAAACAAGCGAGTATGCTGTGCGGCTATCGTTATGAAATAACAGATGTGAGAGTGAAAGAGGACTCTACTTGTGTACAGATAAAGAATTCGGGAGTGGCTCCCATTTATTACGATGCCTACGTCGCAGTCAATGGAGTTCGTTCCGAGTCCAGCTTGAAAGACTTACAGCCGGGTCAGAGCCGTTGGGTAGGGATACCGGCCGGTAGTACCGATATGGAGATAACCATAGAATGCGATCGTTTGGTAAGCGGACAAAAAATCGAATTTGACGCCGATGTAAAAGGCGAATAATGAGGGTGAATGCCGGATAATGGCAATAACCGTTTATGCTTGCCGAGAGTTATACTTACTATTAATCCTTAATTTAATCCAAATGAAAAAGTTTTTATTGTTATCATTATTTTTGTCAGCTCTGTATGTGAGGGCGGCGGTTGTTCCGGTTTCGGGAACGGAAACTATTGCCGACGCTGTCTCTTCGGCAGTGGCAGGCGATATCATCGAGTTGTCCGAAGCTGTTACCTATGTAGGAAATGTCACGATAGATAAGTCCCTTACTCTACGTGCTGCCGAGGGGTTGGAGTCGGCTCCGATCATTCAAGGAAAGCTTTCGATAAAAGACGGGGCTACCATTCGGGGAATCGTTTTTGATGGAGCCTCCGAAGTTGCCGATGCGATTCGAATCGATGATACGGTCACCGGAGCTCCGGTGGTTATATCCGGTTGTACGGTACGTAATTATACCAATCGTTTTGTCTATGTTTCTTTGTCCGGTAAAATAGAATCGTTGACGATCGACGATTGTATGTTTATAGGGGCGGACAACAGTACGACAAACAAAGCGATTTATGCTTCTAGCGCTCATACGCAGGTCGAAACTCTTTCCGTTACTAATTCTACATTCCTTAATTTTAATACAGGGAGCAATTATTTCTTCCGTATAAATTGTGGCGAAGAACTAGTCTTGATGCCGGTTGTATTGATCGACCATTGTACTTTCTATAACTGCTATGACCGTCGTGGCGTATATCTGTATAATGCAGGCCGTTCGACGATAAAAAATTGTATTTCGGCATTTTCGGAAAGAAGAGACGATACCAAGAGCTTTACGGCCTACGGAGATGAAAGCATTGTAAAGAACGTTATCTCCTATAACGTGGATTTGTATGGAAGTGCACCGAAAGAGAATATTATATCCAAGAATCCTCTGTTTGTAGATGCAGAGAATGGAAACTTCCAACTGTACAAAGATTCTCCGGCTGTGGGAGCCGGTGATGACGGTAGCGATTTGGGCGACCCGCGCTGGGGCGTTTCTACTGAAAACGCACCGGTAGGCGAATTGCCTTATGAGTGTTTCAAAAAACCATACAGTATGTTCCCGACAACCCATTCGGTGCGTATTCTTTGGCAGACGTTGGATGCTAATCCGTCTGGTACGGTTTATTATGGGAAAACACCCGATTTAGGACAAAAGGTCACAGCCGAGACTGGTTGGAATGTGGACGGCGAGGGATTTGTGCACGTCATCGAATTGACGGGACTCGAACCTTTTACAGAATATTATTATCAGGTGGGGGACGAAAGTCGTCGTTATGAAACAATTTGTACGGCGAAAACAGCCCCAGAGAAAGGAACCGATTTCCGTTTGATTGCGTTCAGCGATGTACATGATAACGATGAAAAGATTTGGCAGAACTCGGCTCCGATTATGTTGGGTGTCGATCCCGATATGTGGATTACTATCGGCGATTTGGTAAATAAAGGCGATATGCGCACTTGGAACTCGGCATTTTTTATTCCCGGAGAATCCATGCTTACAGCGAAGACTCTTACTTCCGTTATCGGTAATCATGAAACGATGGATAAATCCGATGAAAACGGCCCTACTACTTATTACGATTATTTTTCTGTCCCATCTCATGGATATATCGATACCGATGAACGGATAGACCCGAGAGGAGAGTCCTATTTCGCTATGGACTACGGCGATGTGAAAATTATCGGTTGTAACTGGAATGAAGGTAAAGACGATCCTTCGTTTGCCACTGGTTCGAAACAGTTGACTTGGTTGGACGAGCAATTAACGAATGCCGATTCGAAATGGATATTTATTTTTGCGCATGTCAATGTCTATTCAACCAGTTATCATGGGCAGTGGTCGGCCAGCCAAAAGGAATATATAGCGCCGTTGTTGGAGAAACACGCATTGGCGGGTAAGCATATTCTTGTCTTTGGTGGTGACGAACATAATTTCGAGCATCTATATAAGGCGGGCGTGCACTATCTTCGTCCGGGTGCGATGAACGGGAGCAACCGGGATCAATATAACATGGTAGATAAACCGTATAGTTTGATGTTTAATAAGATTGCCGGATTCTCTACGATCGATGTGTCGGAGAATGGCGAAAAGGTCAAATTGATTGCTTGCGACAGAGACGGGAATGAATTTTATTCGTATGAATTTACTCGTTCGGGAGGTTTAAAGCCGAGTTTATATATTACGGAACCGAACGGAAATAACGACCCGGTGACCGATAGTTTTAAAATCAAATGGACCTGTTTCGATCCTCAGGGTACGGCAAAAATCAATTTGTATTATTCTTTGGACAGTGTTAACGGAACTTCTATTGTAACAGGGTTATCCAGCGATATACAGGCAATAGACTCGTACGATTGGAATGTACGCAATTTACAACCGAAAGGAGATTATTGGATTTATGGAACTATCGACGATGGAGTGAATGCTCCCGTAAGGGCTTATGCCAAAGGTAAGGTGTCGGTTGTATGGGATACTACGCCTCCTCCTGCACCGAGTGAATTTACAGGAAATTTTGTCGATGGGAGAATTACGCTTTCTTGGAAAAATCCGGTTTATGAGATACCGGTGAACATTACGGTGGACGATTTCGAGAATGGAATAACTTCGGTCGAAGGTGTAGGCGATAGCGGTGGTAGAGGGTCTCTTGAAGAGGTAGACGGTTATGAGGGAAAGGCTCTCCAAATGACTTATGATATCGACAAGGCTTGGGGTGAATATGCGGCGGTTCTCGTTTTTGAAAAGGCACGAGATTTTTCTGATTCTCCTTATTTGGAGTTTTGGTATAAGGGAGATGGGTCGAGCCGGACATTGCGTCTTATTGTAAAAGAAGATAACGACTTGGACGGTAATGCCGATGACTGGTGGTATAACGAAACATTGCCGTTGAATTCGACCGAATGGAAAAAAGCGAAAATAGATATTCGCACTTTCCAAGCGTTCGATTGGCATCCGAATACGAGTAAGAAATGTGATGCTTTGCGAGTGATCTCGTTGGATTTCGTCGTTCCCAGTAGTGCACCGTGCAGCGGTGGAGTGTTGGCTCTCGATGATATTGCTATGACAGGACTTATTAACCCGGCTCCCGATTTTGAGGCGACGACTATTGTCCGCCGTAATGACCGGTTCGCTGCTGATGAAACGGACGGCGAGATCGTTTATGATGGAGAGGGCGAGTGCTATACGGATTCCGAGTTAGAAAAAGCGACTTACTATTATGCTGCTTTTTCTCACGATGATTTGAAAAACTATTCGGCATTTACCGAGGCGGCTACTTGGAAATATACGGTGACGACGGGTGTTGACGGTAATAAGAGAGTAGATTTTACGGTTGCTCCCAATCCA
Source organism: Barnesiella intestinihominis YIT 11860 (assembly GCF_000296465.1). Classification (NCBI taxonomy): domain Bacteria; kingdom Pseudomonadati; phylum Bacteroidota; class Bacteroidia; order Bacteroidales; family Barnesiellaceae; genus Barnesiella; species Barnesiella intestinihominis. Next base: position 1,054,860 of record NZ_JH815203.1, on the reverse strand, counting down.
GTTCGCGAATATGTAACCGTAACTTTTCCCGGAGATAGCGTATCGGAACTCTCGGTCATAAATTCACAAGGGGAAATTGTTATGAGAGAAAAACTTAAAGAATCGGTTACTTCTTTGCCTGTTGAGGGGTTGTCCCCCGGAATTTATTTGGTTTCCGTGAAATCGTCGGGGCAGATATATAATCGGAAAATTGTCGTGGAGTAGTGTTAATAAAAAATGAAGTCCGGCAGAAAAATCGAGAATCGGTTTCTGCCGGACTTTTTTATTTTGAATGATGTAATGAAGTTTTTCCCAACTTTTAAATCGTTATAATGATAGTCTTGGTTAGAGATGTAATTACGAAAATCAACGGTATAGACCGAAGTTGGGGTCTTCATTACAATAGTTTATACGCTGTTGAATCCACGCTTTAAGCTTATCGAAGTTTTCTCGGAAGTCGAAAGAGCTTTCGCTTAATCTCCAATCCACGCTGTAATCGGCAGGCCAAAGCACTCCGTTCTCTTTGGCCGAAGGTTCTATGAGGGTAGCGTATTCTTCCATATAGGCTTTCAATTCGGGATAACCATCTTTGACAAAAGCATTCCACTTTTGTTGATATAGCGTGCGTATCTCTTCATTGCTCAGCAAGGCTTTGATGAAAGTGTAGCCGCCACAGTCTCCGTTGTTGTCGACCATAGGAGTATTGGCAGGAGCACCTTCTCTTCCGTCGAATGTAAATGCCCAGTCGAAGTCCCATACCGGGCCGAATTTGTAGACTCCATCGAGTGAATCTTTATAAAGTTTGAAACTCTTGGGATGCCTCATTTCATGATTGGAAGATAGAGAATTGACCATGAAGAAATTAACGACCGATTCAATGTCGATATATTCTTTTAAACTACCTGTCGAGGGAGTTGTCATCACGGCGGTGAGCATGGCTGAGAAATCGTTCTTCCATGTATCGAAATATTCATCGGCCGTGAGTCCGAGGGCAGGAGCTATTTCGGTTAGATCAGGATCGGAGATCATTACGGGTAGAGTGCCTTGGTTATTGTTTCCGTTCTGAACTGCGGTATGAGAATAGAGATCGTAAGCGAATTTGTAATCTTCGTCGTAGTTCGAGTCTATTTCGAATAACATTCCTTTTTCTTCATCGATATCGACGCTGCCACTGCCGATTCCTGTTTTTTCGGTGAGCATATACTAGCCTTTGCAGATGCCGTTGAAATAGACTTTTACCGGTATACAGTGGTTGGCAAAAGGCATTTCGAGGTAATTGGCAAGCCAAAGAGCTACGGTATTGCGCATAAGAGAGCAGTCGATGTAGTTGGCGATCAACGCGAATGATTTTGCTTTCTTCATGCCGCAGACCGCTGTTTTCTTATCCATTTTGAAACGATAGGGTTTCTTTTTCATATTCCACGTGGAGTTACCTCGACCGCGAAATATAACTTCTTGTTCGGGCAGGTCGTCGTACATTCCGTTCCCGTCCATGCGCAGTATGGCCGGATGTTCGTCACTCTTGCTGCCGGTAAGTTCCGTCCACTCGGGGTGATCGGTTAGATTCACGTGAAATTCGGGAATCCCTGTGGAACGGATTACAACGCTGTCGATAGCTTCTATATCGATAGTGGTCGTATTACCTTTGGCATCGGTCACTAGCATTTTGTCGTAACCCGAGGAGGGTGATCCCTGATAGGTTATTTCTTGTACGTTGTTGAACGTATTGAATTGCTTGTCGTTGCGGAACACGTGGAAATGCTCGTGTTGAGCCATTGCAGAACCGCTTATGAGAACGGCTGCGGTGAGAAGTAGAACTTTTTTCATTTTGCAACCGCTATTTTAAGTGTGTTTTTATTATAAGTCAATACATATATGCCTTTGGGCAGTTCGGAGATAGAGAGCTCGTAATCGCCCTCGGCACGGCTATTTTTAACTATTCGCCCGTCGATGGAACAAAGAGTGACCGTGGAACCCTCGGGTAAGTTACTGAGAATGATTCTGTCGGAGTTGAGTATGCAATTTGTTCCGCTTGCGGTCGGCGATTCTATTCCGGTCCACACGTCGTCGCTGCCTGCACTTGTAGAGAATGTCCAGTTTTTTATGTCGATGACAGGCAGGACTATGTCGCCTTTGGTGCAAGTGATTACTAGATTCCCTTCGGCAACCGCTGTTTTCATATCGTCTTCGATGGTTACTTTCATTTCGGAGCCATCTGATTGGTTGACGATAATGCTCTTGTAAGAGGCTGCCGGAAGATGATGTGGTATTGTGGCAAAGAGACCCAAAAGAAGAGGTATTACAATCTTTTTCATGGTAAATTAAATTTGTTTAATAAATTTAGTTACAAAGCTACATGTTTTAATCATGTTAATCAAGAGATTTTTTTGAATTTATATTCAAAAAAAACAATATATTATGTCTTGGTTTATCGAATAGTTCTGTAAATTTTTTATTGAATGCAGAGTTATCCCGTAGCCGATGTTGAAACTGACTTTGTCCCGATATTACTATCGGTTAGTATATTCAAAATAACCTCTGTGTTTCTCCATTTGAGGGAATGGAAGTGTTGACGATTATGGTCGAAGGATAGAGATTAAGGTAGTTGGAAAAAAATAAAAAATGAAATCCGGCAGAAAAATCAAGAAAAGACTTCTGCCGGATTTTTGTTATTGCAAATAAGGTAATAAAACGTCTTTCCAGACTAGATAACCATCTCCGAGCAGATGCAGTCCGTCATTCGTATATTGAGGATCGAGTACGGTCGTTCCCGGAGTCGTCAGATGTGGAAACAGATCGATATATGTATATTTCTCTATCGGGGCAAGCTCTTCTAATTGCTGGTTTATTTCAATAATTTGGGGCGTTTTTCCCATAATCGTTTTGAATCGTTCGAAAGAGTCGTTCGTGGGTAACAAACTTTGTATGTAAAGTCGTGTGGAAGGGGTCTCTTTCTTAATCTTTCGAATGATTTGGGTTATGTTCTTAACGATGCTGTCGGTTGATAAATGATGCGCGATGTCATTGATACCGATCATCAGGAATATTTTTGCCGGTTTCCCTTTGATAATCGGGTCGAGACGATCGTAAACCCCCATCGAAACGTCCGAACTTATTCCTCTGTTTTTGATATTGGGGTTATTGAATAACTCGTGCCATTCGCAACCGTTCGTGATACTGTTTCCTAAAAATACAATATCGTCGCTGTCGATAGGTAACTTCTCGAATAATGTGGAGCGTTGGTAATAAAACTGATTATATTGGTATGCTTCTTGTGCCGACAGGCTCATTAAGCATATCGATAGCCCTAAAAGGATAAAAAACTGTTTCATAAATTCGATGTGTTTATGAGTTTGGATTTTCTGCGTGGTAGGCATCGACTGCTTTTTTCACAGAGCCGTGCAGAAGCAATAATCGTTTGGCTTGGTCATAGTCCATACCCAGTTCTTCCGACACCATGCGCGTACCCCTGTCTACTAGTTTTTGGTTGGAGAGCTGCATATTTACCATACGGTTACCTTTGACCCGTCCCAATTGTATCATGACAGATGTTGTTATCATGTTGAGAATCATTTTTTGCCCAGTTCCCGATTTCATGCGGGAACTCCCCGTAACGTATTCAGGTCCGACAATCATTTCGATCGCTACGTCGGCCTCTTTCGATATGGGGGAATCGGGGTTACTCGATATGGAACCGGTGAGAATACCGTGCTCTCTTGCCGCATGTAAAGCTCCGATAACATAAGGGGTTGTACCCGATGCCGCGATTCCTATTACCGTGTCTTTTTCGTTGATGTTATGCTCTTTCAGTTCTTCCCAGCCGCGGTTCATGTCGTCTTCGGCGTTTTCGACCGGATTGCGTAAAGCTGTATCGCCGCCGGCGATTAGTCCGATGACCAATGTCGGGGGCATACCGAATGTCGGGGGAATTTCGGAAGCGTCGAGTACTCCGAGACGTCCGCTGGTTCCGGCTCCCATATAGAAAATGCGTCCGCCTTGTTTCATGCGGGGAACGATTTGAGATACCAATTTTTCTATTTGAGGAATCGCTTTTTTCACGGCCAAAGCGACTTTCTGGTCTTCGGTATTGATATCTTGCAATATTTCCAATACCGATTTTTTTTCGAGGTTGTCGTAAAGAGACGGTTGTTCGGTTATTTTTACGAATGCCATAATATGCGTTTTTATAAAGTTGAATGAAATTCGACGAGTCCTTCCATAGGACTTTTTATGATTGTTCCCAATTCTATTTGCAGGGCAAGGGCTGCTTCTTCCAAAACTTCTTTGTAATAGTATGCGATAGACCCGATGAAATGTACTTTTACATTTTTGTAGTCATATTGCATGACATTACGGGTGAAGAAGTTTTTGAATCCGTTCAGAACGATTCTGTGGATACAAGGCTCTTCGATATTTTCGATGAGGAACGGCGATACCGATGCCAAAAAACGATTGGGGAAAGGCTTCTTGTATACGTTATCCAAAATTTCTTTTGGCGTGAGATTGAAGCGGTTGAAAAATTTTTCTTTTAGTTCGGGAGTCAGTTGGTTTTTCAAACAGTCGCCGACCAATAATTTTCCCAAAACAGCGCCGCTGCCTTCGTCGCCCAAGATATATCCCAATGGGGATATGTTGTTTACGATCTCTTTGCCATCGTAATAACAAGAGTTCGATCCGGTCCCCATGATACAGGCGATACCCGCTTTATGTCCGCAAAGGCTGCGAGCAGCTGCTAACAAGTCGCTCCCGACTTCGATAGTTACCGGTATGTGCCTATAAATGGCATTGTGGACAATCTCATTCTTTTCTGGAAAGGCACAACCTGCCCCATAGAAATAAACGGCATCTATTTTCACTCCGTCCAAATGGGGCATGAGTTTATCTTTTACCACTTGGCTTATTTCCTCTTCTGTCTGAAAAAACGGATTGGTTCCCTCCGTTGTGATTCTTTTAACCTGTTTTCCGTGGTTTACTACGCACCAATCGGTTTTGGTAGAACCACTGTCTGCAATAATAATCATATCTTTATATATATTTTCTTTTTATACAAAACATACCCTATAATCCAGTTTACACCGATAAATAAAAGGGCGAATATAAGCGATGCAAAAGTTTCGTCTTTGAATAGAGGAACGAGCCATTCGTTGTAAATCATTCCTTTCAAAGTCATACTCGCTCCTCCGTAAGTAACGTAAATACTACCGATGAGGATGCTTAACACAGCTCCCAATACGTACATGAATAAGGGATTGATACCGAATGCTTCGAAAAATCGGCTCCATTTTTTGTATCCTTTGATGTCTATGATCCAGATGAGCAAAGCCAATGAGCTGGCTGCTAATCCGCATGTGGTGAGAACAAATGTAGGAGACCATATTTTTTTGCTGATAGGACAACCGTATTCGAGAAGTAATCCGGCAAAAGTGAGTATCGTTCCTGCAATGAAAAGATTCTGCATGCGTACGGCGTTATCTTTTGTGCGCATGATGAGTCCCCCGCAAAATATGCCGACGAGTACGTGGCATATCGACGGTATCGTACTGAGCAACCCCTCGGGGTCGAGAGCCAGCCCGTTATCGTGATACATGTGGTTGCTTCCTAAAATAGCTCTGTCGACTACCGAGATGATGTTATCTTCGGAAAATTCGAACCCTTTTCCTGTTATCAGTATGACGAAGTAGGCAATCAACGTGACCGATACGATGTGGGGTATATATTTATGTTTGACAATCAAGGCGATAAATGCGGCTACTCCGTAGCAAATCGCTAAACGGGGCATAACTCCCAATATACGGATATGGTCGAAATTCCACATAGAGCGGCCCAATCGTTCGAAAAAGGATAGAGACTCTTCTCCCAGTTGATGATAGGTACGCATGGTTAATCCGAACCAAGCGATAGCCAATCCGATAGCGAAGATAACAATCGTGCGGCGTATGATTTTCCACGCTACCGCTCCCGATAGCCGGAAGTCGAATTTTCTCAACGACATATAAGTCGATATTCCCATGATGAACATGAAGAACGGAAAAACGAGGTCGGTGGGAGTCAGACCTATCCATTCGGCATGGCCGAGCGGTGCATAGATATATCCCCACGAACCGGGATTATTTACCATAATCATTCCGGCGATGGTGATACCTCTCAGTATATCGAGAGAAAGAAGCCTTTTATTAGGCGGGTTGTTCATGGCATTTATTTTTTGAAGTTGTACATTTATCTACTAAATAGACGATAGAAATATAAGGTATTCCTGCATTGGTCGTCAGTCCTATTTCGCAAGTGCGGCTATTGGAATAACCGGTTTTTACTCCTGCTTTTTCTATTTGAGGTTTTAGCTTTCTGAGAGCATAGGCGTTGACCTCGGGATAAGTGAATCCCCTGTCACCGGCGAAACCGCAACAACCTACTTCTTCGGGAACAATTACTTTTGTAGAGCATAAATGAGCCAAATCGACGAGCATGTTTCCCAAATTTATTTTTCTCATCGAGCAAGTGATATGAACGGCGATTGGTTCGTCGATAGGAGAAAAAACGAGTTTGTCTTTCAGGAAAGTATATATGAACTCTACCGGTTCATATAGTTTTACTTGGGTCATGACCTCGCGCATACGGTGCAGACAGGGACTTTGGTCGCAGAGTACAGGATATTTCCCTCCGTTGCTAGCCTTGTATAGCGCAGCTTCCAATTCGGCCGATTTTCGGTCGGCAATGTCCATCATACCTTTACTTTCCCAGATTGTTCCGCAACAGAGATTCTTCATGTTTTCGGGAAAGATGACTTCATATCCGGCTTTTTGCAGCAAGGCGACAGTCTTGTCGATCAGAGGCGTTTGGTCGGGTGAATCTTTCGCCGTACCCATAGTTTGATTGATACAGCTTGGGAAATAGACCACTTTCAGAGATTCTTCGTGCTGTTGTATTCGATGAGGATAATAGGGTTTGGGCATAGATGGTGTCCACAATGGAACACCTATTTGGTGAAGACCTTGCCCAATAGAGCTCATGACTTTATCGCCCAACATATTGTGGGCCATGTTCGCCAAGTAAAGAACAGGTCTGAGAGCCGATTTCGTTTCGGCAAAATGATTGGCGACGAAATCGCCGGTTTTGTATCCAATGCTTTTTTCGGGTAAATTCGCTTGTCTGATATCGTGCGTTAAATCGCCTACATTGATTCCCATCGGGCAAGACATGGAACAAAGTCCGTCTCCCGCACAGGTTGCGTTTCCTAAATATTTGTATTGTTTCTGCAATGTTTTCAGCCGTTCCGAACTTTCCGTATCGGATAGTTTTTTGAGCCGGGAAATTTCCCGTTGAATGACGATACGTTGACGGGAAGAAAGAGAGAATCCACAAGTCAGGCAATTCACTTCACAGAATCCGCACTCTATGCACTTGTCTACGTGAGCGTTTGTCAGAGGCATAGGTTTGAAGTGTTTTAAATGGCAATGTGGGTCTTCGTTGAAAATGACACCGGGATTGAGTAATCCTTTCGGGTCGAACAACTCTTTGACGGCTTTCATGAATCCATAGGCCCTTTCTCCCCATTCGTATTTGACGAATGGAGCCATGTTCCGTCCGGTTCCGTGTTCTGCTTTCAGCGAACCGTCGTACTTGTCCACTACCAATGTTTTTACTTCGTCCATCAGTTTTTCATATCGGGCGACTTGTTCGGGAGAGTCGAACGACTGGCTGATGATAAAGTGGAAGTTTCCCTCTAACGCATGTCCGTAAATACAAGCGTCGTGATATTCATTCGTTACCAATAACTCTTGTAAATCGGCGGTCGCTTCGGGTAGCTCTTTCAATGGAAATGCAACGTCTTCGATCAAAACGGTCGTACCCGGCCGGCGAGTTCCTCCCACCGATGGGAAAATACCCGAACGGATAGCCCAGTATTTCGAATATTCTTCGGGCTTGTCCGTAAAGTGAATAGGAGTAACGGTTTTGAATGGAGAAAGTATCTTTTTTATTTCTTCGATATTGGCTTGTAGTTCTTCGGGAGTATCGGCTTTCGTTTCGGTCAAAACTGCTGTAAGACCCGTTCCAGTCGTGTCGTTGACCGAAGCCAAAGACTTTTTGTCGAGCAGCTCTGCACTGAATACGGGACCGGGTTTCATGGCAACGACCGCTCGACAGGCATCCTTTATGTTCGAGAAGTAAAGCATGGCACTCGCCGAATAGGGATAGTCATGCTCGGTTTTCATCGTAACTTCCGATAAGAAAGCGAGCGTACCCTCTGACCCCACCATGAGGTGGGCGATAATATCGAATGGGTCGTCATATATCACAAAAGGTAATAAATTCAACCCGGTGACATTTTTGATGGAATATTTTTTGCGGATACGGTCACTCAGTTCGTTGTCGTTTCGTATTTCGTCTCTTATCTCGATGATTTTGTTCAGGAACGGGGTGTGGTTTTTCTCGAATGTCATTCGACTTTCCGGGTCGCCGGTGTTCAACCGAGTACCGTCGGCAAGCACGATTTTCGCCGAAAGCAATTCTTTGTCGCTGTTGGCGTGTGTACCGCAGTTCATACCGGATGCATTGTTCATGACGATTCCGCCCACCATAGCCGATTTTACCGATGCAGGATCGGGTGCGAATTTACGACCGTGGGGTTTTAATATTTCATTGACACGTGCCCCGATAATACCGGGTTGGAGTGTAATGCGTTCGAAATCTTCCGAGATGGAATATTTTTCCCAATTTTTCCCGGCTACGATAAGTATAGAATCGCTTATGCTTTGACCTGAGAGTGAAGTTCCTGCCGCTCGAAATGTGACAGGCAGTGTATATTTGTCGGCCAAAGCGAGGAGCCGGGAAACTTCATTTTCGTCTTTTGCCCGAATGACTATTTTCGGGATTAGTCGATAGAATCCGGCATCGGTTCCCCAAGCCAACAAACGAAGCTCGTCGGTATATATCCGGTCTTTCGGGATAAATTTCCCGATTTCTTTCAGATAAGCGTTATACTTTTGTTCTTTCATCTCGGTACGTTAAACAATCTGTTCTTTATTTATAGAGATAATATTTTCGAGATAGTTTTTTGAAATCTTCGACGTCTTTATACCAATAGTCCTTGATGTCGTCGAAATGGTAATTTTTTGAAAATCTTTCTCTTATTTGGTTACTTCCGCATACTTTGTCGAACATGTCGAATCGGCTTTCATTTTCTTTGCAAAATGCGGGTTTATCGGGATACAAAGCGGCCAATTCTTGCATGATGTAGAATTGGACTTCGGAAAGTCGAGCTTTTTTATAATCCAAAATATGTACTTGTACTCCTTGTAAATGTTCCCCTTTTCCGAAAGCGTAGAAAGGCTTCAAATGCATGGGGCGGAATTTAATACCCGGCAGGTTCAAATTATTCATGCGGTCGGCGAGCTTATCGGCATCTATCCATTCTGCTGCGAACATTTGGAACGGTATGGTATATCCCACTCCGATGGAGAGGTAGGGCAGCTCTCCCACGATTCCCGACAGGGGGTAGAAGTATGCCGAATGGGGATGCGGAATATGTGGTGAGGAGGGTATCCATTGCAAACCTGTTTTAGTATAGTCCATGCTTCGTTTCCAATGCTTCATGGGGACGACTGTAAGTTTGCAGTCTTTGGCAAGCATGTGTTCTCCCACCAACATTCGGGCAAGCTCTCCGCAAGTAAGTCCGTAAATGTATGGTATTTTGAATTGGCTTACGAAAGAGATGTAACCGTCTTCCACGAGATTCCCTTCCACTTTCTCTCCTCCGATGGGGTTGGGCCGGTCGAGTACGATAAATTCGATTCCGTTTTCAGCGGCCGCTTCCATAGCCACGCCCATAGTACTGATGTAAGTAAAGGAGCGACAACCTATATCTTGTATGTCGTAGACAAGCACATCGATACCTTGTAACATTTCGGGTGTCGGTTTTCTGGTTTTCCCATATAGCGAATATACCGGTAATCCGGTCGATGGGTCTGTGGAATTTTCTACCTTATCGCCGGCATGCACGTCGCCGCGCACGCCGTGTTCGGGCCCGTACAGGGCCACCAAATTGACGTTAGGAGCTTCGAACAGAATATCGATAGTAGATTTCAACGAATTATCAACCCCTGTCGGGTTGGTAATCAAGCCTACTCTTTTCCTTTCCAATATTTTGAAATTATCTTTTTTCAGAACTTCGATACCCGTCATTGTTTTTTGTGCGCTCAGTCCTCCTGTAAGACTTGTAATCAAACACAAAATTATATACTTTTTTAATTTCATAGACTTTATTTTTTATATTATTTTGTTTCTGTCTCTTTTTCTTCTGTCTCTTTTTTCCCGTAATTGGGATCTATTTTTATGAATGCACATACTGCAATAGTCGCTGCACAACAGATCATTACCCAATAGAAGAAGTGTTTATATCCTATGAGTTCTTGCAGCCAGCCGGCAGCCATGCCGGGTAACATCATACCTAAGGCCATGAATGCCGTGCAAATGGCATAGTGGGCCGTTTTATGTTCCCCGTCGGAGAAGTAAATCAAATACAGCATATAAGCTGTGAATCCAAATCCATAACCGAATTGTTCGATAAAAACGCAGAGGTTGATGACGAACAGGCTATCGGGTTGGTAATAGCTGAGGTAAACGAATGTAGCGCAGGTGAGGGAAATACTCCAAGCCATAGGCCAAAGCCATTTTTTGAGTCCACCTTTTGCCGCTACGATTCCACCGATGATTCCACCGATCGTCAAGCCTAAAATCCCGATAGTACCATATACTAAACCGACTTGTCCCGTTGTCAGTCCTAATCCCCCTAATTCTTTGGGGTCGAGCAAGAAGGGATTGATAAGTTTTACCAACTGAGCTTCGGGCAATCGGTATAGTAGCATGAACAAAACAGCCACCCATACTTGTTTTTTCTGGAAGAATGTGACGAACGTGGCAAAGAACTCTTTGAAGATGTTCGAGGCGGTTGCTTCACATACGGCTTTGTCTGATTTCGGTTTAGGTAAAATGTACTTGTGATACAAGCATATAGCGATAAAGAATCCGGCGAGGACAAAGAATGTGATCGACCATGCCAGCGAGATATTTCCCGATGTGGATTCGAACGAAGCATTCGATGCTTCTTTTAATTTCGGGTCTATTTGTACCGCGATATAAGCCGGCTTATCCCAATTCTCTTCGGTGAATTCCAAACGGTCGCCTTGCGTGAGATAGATACTTTGGTCTCCGTTTTTGTGCACTGTATTTAAAACGACCTTTTCTCCTTTTCCGGGCTTTTGGGAGAGGCAAACTTTTATAACGCCTATATTCCCGGTGAGCTTGTGTTCGGTTCTTTCTCTTTTTTCACCGAATGTCTCTTTGATAAAGGTGTTTATTTTTTCGCCTATTCCGCTACTGTTTTCATCTTTTGTTTGCGATGGGTTTTTCGCCTCTGCGAGGACAAATCCGTTCGTAATGTTTTGGCATTTTACCCATGCGTTGATAGAGTCTACTGCATGGGGATCGGCAGTTGTCCCTATTTCGAGGGTGGAAGGCGATGCGACGAAGTGCATTTCTTCGTTGTTTGCGTCGATGATGTAGTCGGTCGAGGGAAGGACTATTTCGTTGGCATATTCCGGTCCGGCCTTTATTTCGAGGTTCAACGGAGTGAGGCCCGTATTCGATTCGAGCAATCCGGCGAGAATCACCAGCAAACCTTGTCCGGCTATGGTCGCGACTCTGTAAAAGGTGCTGCGGATACCTACGTACATCGCTTGGTCGTGGGTATCGAGAGCCAACATATAAAATCCGTCGGCTGCTATGTCGTGGGTGGCAGAACTGAATGCGACCAACCAGAAAATGGCGAGTGTTATTTGAAAGAAATGCGGAGCAGGAATGGTGAATGCGATACCTGCCAGTCCGGCGCCTACCAACATCTGCATAGTGACTACCCACCATCGTTTGGTTTTCAGCAAATCGATGAACGGACTCCAAAACGGTTTGATTACCCACGGCAGATAAAGCCAACTGGTATATAGCGCTATGTCGGTGTTCGATATGCCTAATCTTTTATACATGATGACCGATATGGTCATAACGGCTACATAGGGTAATCCCTGTGCAAAGTAAAGAGTAGGGATCCACGCCCAAGGTGATGTTTTCTTTTGAGGGTTCATGGTGTGTATTTTTAATATAGTTTTTCTATGTTCGCACCTACGAAATAGTGTAGCAGTATTTCGCGATAAGGATAGCCATGTTCGCCCATGACGGCGGCTCCGATCTGGCAGAGTCCTACGCCATGTCCCCAGCCGGCTCCGTGTATGACGAACCGTTGGGGTATTCCGTTCTGTATATCTTCTCGCTCTACGACGAAAGCCGAGCTGTATAAATGGGACGGAGATAGTACACGGCGAATTTCCAGCTCTTTCCCGATAATGAGGGTTTGTTTGCTACCTTGTATCTGTAACCGTACCAATCTGCCCGACGTTCCTCGTTCTATGGGTTTTAGGTCGATGATTTCACCGAAATCGATTCCGGATTTTTTATGAATGAGATGAGCCAGTTCGCTTTGGGAGTAAACAACGGACCATCGATAGAAATCGGTCGTTTCCTGATCGTAATTGTTGAGAACCTGCGAGAGTATCTTTTTGTCGGTCGTATTACAGAAGGCTGTGGGGGAGGTGTATATCCATTGCCGGGCGATGTCTTCGTTCTTCAAGTCGGGAAAATCTTTTTCATTTTTGTCGTCCCGTAGAGCCGTCAGGTAGGGGGGATTTATGTTTTCCCAGCAAGAGGAAAATTCTTCCACGACGCCTCCGCAGCATTTTGAAAAGCGGGCATCGCATATTTCGTCATCGTATGTGAGAACTTCTCCGTGCGTAGCTTGTATGGCTTGTGCGACAACTTCGGTACAGGCCCGAGTGATGCCTTGATAGCGTTGACAATGATCGTCGGCACATACGTCGAAGTTGATATGGTCTTCCCGGTCATACCAGTGAATCAGTTCTTTGTCGGTACGAATCAACGAGTCGGGTTTCTTTCCGGCTAACTCTTTGTTTTTTCTTATTTGGGCCAACAACCAACTCCGAGAAATGACGGCGTGCGATTTCAATAGTTCGAGCGAGGCGGTCGCACTCATTTCGGAAGATATGACACTAAGTAGATAGTCTTCTACGCTCAAAGCGTTTATAGTTGTGATAAGTCCGTTTTCCACTATCAGGTTCAGATTACCTTTGAAAGTTTGGTCTTCTTTCCTTTCCCAATGAAATTTTACTCCGATAGTCACCTCTTTGAGACAAAACGAATAGTCTTCTTTTTCGGGAGTGAAAACGATTCGGGTGTAGCGGTTTCCGTTCCAGAAGATCTGTTTCCCGTCCGTATGAGCCTCATGCTCTCCTGAGACCGGAACGCCATTTGCCAGATACGTCCCGTTGAAGACGAAACGTATTTGTCGTTCTGACATGATTCCTACGGTAACTTGTGGCTCTTTCATGAATGTTTATTTAAGTTTTTCTATTATTTCGTACATCTTTTCCCGGTCGAGGCAGACTTCTGAAAGTATTTTTTCGAGATGTTCAGCGTCGATTTTCCTAAAATCTTTTTCGAGTGGGGTGATGAACACACCTCCCATATCGACCGAGGCGGGGCTGAGCAAGATATTTTCGTCGCCTTCGGCGAAATAACACGACGGTCGATGCTGGGCTCTCGGGAAAATACAAGAGCTCCATTTACCATCTTCATACCATGTGAGTATGTTCATCATGGGTTCCGGTTCGCCCTCTTTTAGTTCAAGTGCGTTATAGAGCTTCACAAAGAGCTTTTCGGCGGTTTCTTCCGATTCCGCTTCGATAAGGAAGAAGGGACAGATATAATCCTCGACTTGACTTAGACGAGCCGATTTTTCGGTTCGTATGGGAATGCGCCTATACTTTTTCAACTCCTTTTCGAGAGGTAGAAATCCTTTGTTCCCAGCTTGGAAATGAGCATGATCTGGGGCCGATGCTCCGCATTTGGGACCGTTATAGAATAGTACGTAATGTTCGGCGGCCTGTGCCAAGCGAAGCATGTCGCCAAATCTCTTTTCGATAAGTTGCGGTAGGTGCTCGTTTACCGGAATGGTAAAGTGTTCCGGGAATATGGGGAAAGGATTAATCAACCATGTATAGCTGCCATCGGGTAATCCTTCTTGCACTTCCGGACGGTTTTCGGCACACAAAAAACATTTGCGCTCTTTCAGCGATTGAGTGTCCACTTTGGCTGCCGAAGATACGATACGGGCCGGGTTGAATTGTATCTTGACCGTACAACCTTCCACCGTTAGTTCTTTAACCTGTACCGCTTCCAATGCTTTGTAATTGTCACGCGCCGATTCCCATACGGAGAGTTGGTCGGTCAGTAATTGTTTGGCTTGTTCCGATGTAACTTTCATTTGCATTATTTTTTGTTCATGGCGATGCGGGCTTGTAATTCCCATGTGCGAATACGATCTTTATATAAATTGTTGGCGTTCATCTTTTCGATACTCAGTGAAGCGTCGGAGTTGTCGTCCCAACGGCGACACAAATAAACTACTTCGTAAACGCGCCCTATTTGGTAATGGCGCGAGATGTTCAAACCGAGGGCATAGTCTTCGCCATAACTCGTATTGGGAACCTTCACTTGACGGAGCAGTGGCGTGTAGAAGGCTCTGGGTGCGCCTAATCCGTTAATGCGGAGTGCATTGTTCCGTCCGTTCTCGGGAGTCCACTCTTTGTGGTCGATGATACCCGGAGCAATCATGTTCATATTGAAATCGGTCATCATGTAAGTTCCTACGACCATACCGCAGTTTTGGGCATAGAATGCATCGATCATGGTTTGCAGGGTATTTTCGTTGTTGTATACATCGTCGCTGTCTAATTGTACGGCAAATTTCCCGCATTTGGAATGATGTACGCCCATGTTCCAGCAACCGCCTATACCTAAGTCATTTCGTTCGGGAATAAGATGGATTACTCTTTCGTCGCCGGCAAAGCGATCGATAGCCTCCGAGGTTCCATCGGTCGAGTGGTTGTCGATAATAATCAGATTGAATTTGAAGTTCGTTTTTTGTTTCAAGACCGAGTCGATGGCATCGGCAATGGTGCGTACACGGTTCCGTACGGGAATGATTACCGAAGCCTCGTATTCGAAATTGTCGGCGTTGAATTCGATCTTTTCGAATACCGGTTCGAGATAACCGCCTATTTCTTTCAAGTGTTCGGTACATGCGGCTTCCATTTCTATTTGTACGCCCCGATTTTTGGGATTTACATAATCGAATATTTTCTCTCCGCTTTTTCGGGTATCGTTTTCGACTTCGGAATAGAGATATTCGTTAATGTGTACTAACGATGTTTTTTGAGATAATTTCAGACGGAGGTCGTATAATCCGGCAAATTGGAAATCGGTTTTCATGCGGGCAGCTGCATCTTTGAGTGCTTCGGCGTTGAATAACAGCAGGGAACCGAAATTAAAATCGTCTCGCAAACTGCCGAACTGATAGTCGATGACCGGGGCTTTCTTTTGTTCACCGTCGATTACATGGTAGGAATCGGCATATACCATACCGGCTTGGCTGTCTTCGGCGATGTGAACCATACGTTCGAGTGCGAAGTATCCTAACTCTAATGTGGTGTGTTTCGTATAAAGCAATGTGAAATCGGCATCGCTGTACGCTGCCAAAAGTTTCATAGTGGTCGAGGCATTGAGCGACGGAATGTCCAGTATTTCACAACCTTCTATTTGCTCTTTGCTTTTTTCCGAAGATAGCAAATATATGTTCTTCACATACTCGCAGTTGCGTAATCCTTTGATGGTTTCGGTAACTTGAACTTTACCAGAAAAAGGTATGAAACAGTTTATTGTTTTCATAGGGAAAATTATTTGTGTTTGTTTATTTTATAATCGATTACCAACAATCCTATTTCACCGCCGGTGGCAGTAAACAGGCATTTGTTTTTAGAGAGCGGTACGAGTGTACTGATGAGCGAATTACCCACTTTGTGTTTCCAGAGTACTTTGCCTGTGTGGGCATCCAACCCGAACATCAATCCGTTTTTGGTACTGCCGAAAACAACACCCTCTTTTTCAACCGGCATGGACGGGGCGTGCTCATATCCGAATCCGACATTCGAAGCCCATATTTTTTCAGGGAAGTCGGTAGTGGTAGAGTAACATACGACACTGTCGTTCATGGTTTTACTGTAAATTCTCCGTTTGTCTTCCGACAGGCCGACGGTCTCACGTACCATCGATTCTTTGGTTCTCCATACGGTTTTTCCGGTAGAAGCATCGATAGCTGTCAATACTCTTTCGGGGTCGGCGATGAATACTTTCCCATTTGCCGCCACGGGCCAAACGGCCGCTGCCGAATAGAATCTACCCGGTTTCCCTTCGTGCCATTTCCAAACTTCTTTTCCTGTTTTCTTATCGAGGGCATAGAGGTTTTTATCCCATGCTCCGAATATCACGAGATTGTCGTAAACGAGGGGTTTGGTTTCTATGTAGCCTTCTACGCCGTCGTAACTCCAAACGACAGTTCCCGATTTAATGTCGATTGCGCGAAATTTGTGGTCGCTGCCTCCGATGTAGGCGATTCCGTTTCGTATGGTAACTGCTCCCAATACGGGTGCTTCGGTGTTTATTTTCCACAACAGTCGGCCGTCGGATGCATTCAGACCGTATATATTCATGTCGGCAGAGCCGAATACGACGACGTTTTTATCGGCGGCAGGTGTCCCTATGATACGCATATCCGATTTGAAACTCCACTGTTTTCGGCCGTCGGTGGCCGAATAACAGGAAATGGCCCCGGAGTCATCGCCTACGTAAACTTTTTTATCCCAATAGGCAGGTGAGGAGAATATTTCATATCCGCTTCTGACGAGCCATTGCTCCGAAACTTGCGGGAACTCTTTGTTAACCGAGTAATCAGGACGAGGATAACCGGCATTGCTTTTGGGATAATTCATTCCGGTCATGGAGTATGCTCCTTTACGGGTAGGAACATTACCTATTTTATGCTCGTAAATGAAAATAGAATCAGGGGTGACTTCACACAGGGAGTATCCGCCTGTTTTCTCTTTGGCTCGTAGGTTCGACCGGCACAGAATACCGGGGATACCATCGTATTCCAGTTGCATATATTTGTGGTAATGTCCGCCCATGACGAGGCGGATATTGTAGGGGCGTATGGCATCGGTAACGTCGTACCAGTTATCTACATCGCCCGGTTGTAGGGGGTAGTGAGTGATAAAGATTACGGGCTTTTCTTTACCGGCTTTGTCCAATTCCGTTTTGATCCAGTCGATGTCCTGAGGCGCCACGTGACCATCGGCCATTCGTATGATAGGGCCTGAATTTACTCCCATGAATAAGATACCGTCATGTTCGAATTTGAATCTTTCGCTTCCGAATACCCTTGCGAAATCGGTTACTCCCGATTCACTCCATTTCGTTTCATGATTACCGGGAATGATATGGTATTCGACATTCAGTCGGTCGAGTAGCGATTTGACCACTTCCATCGATTGGCGATCTCCTATATTGGTGATGTCGCCCGATACAATGGCAAATTCAATGCCCGGAGTATCGTTGATTTGGTTTACCGACCGGGCTAAATCGTTGTAAGGGATAGAATCTCCGGCGGTAATGTGTATATCGGTGAGAAATGCGAATTTGAAGTTTGCGGCTCTACTACCGATAATGACAAGCAATAAAAGCGAGAGAGAAAGATAAATTCTTTTCATAACTTATTGATGGGTTATTGTTTGGTCGAAAGATGATAGAATGGCATTCATCAGCTCATTCCTTTGTTTTTCCGTTTTGATGGTTTCGAACGGGTATCCTAAAATGCATGTGTTATAACGCTGTCCCCGATAGAAGATTCCGGCGCCGATGTTGTTTTCTCCGTATCGTTGTATGGTATAACTTCCTTTTCCGAAAGGTTCTATCCCGTCGGGCGATTCTACCGCATAACAATTTTCGTTGAGCGTATTGTGGTATTCGACATGGAGTGTGTCGAATGCAGGGAACGGTGAAGCTGCGGGTTTCACCTGTCCGCTGACCGAGGCTTGTCCTGTTCTCCAAGTATAGTGCAAAATTTCATTGGCAAATCGTTTGTCGGATTCATTCACATCTCCGTTGTCCCATAAATCGGTAGCGACGTAGGCTCCTGAGACGAAGATGTTTCCTCCGTTTTCACAATAGTCGGCAATGATAGTTTGCAGGGATTCGGGGAATGTTTTAAATGCTCTGTCGGTGACGCCTCTGCCTATTTTCACTTGTTTTTCTTTTCCGAGAATGAGGTCAACGATACGATAATCGTTCAAGGCGACGAGTTGGTCGGTCACAGCTTCGTCGCTTGCCGATAGGAAAGAATATCCGGCATTCGTTATGGCTCGGCCGTGTATATACGGATAGTCGAATGTGTTCCCGGCGATGACGCGGGTTTCATAGTCGGCACGACTGGCTCCAAATCCGGGAGCATCATCGTCTATCCACGGGATATTTCGTCGAAACTCATATTGTTCGCCGATGAAACTGATGTCGTAGAGGTAAGGCACTCCGAAGTCCTTGCGTGTGTCGAAGCCTGCCATGAGGGTGTCTATTTCGAAACTGTCGGGTGCACTTATCCGGTCGAAGCCGTTAATAACCATGACCGTGCCTTTTTCTTGCGAGCAGCGACAAAGCGACACCGTTTCGGAGGGGAAACTTTCTCCTCCCGAATTTACGGCTGTGACTTTGAAGCTATAAATCGAATCGGGTATTATACTTTTCGTGTATGAAGTGTCCGATACGAGTGTGCCACTGTCGAACACTCCGTTTCCGATTCGGGTGTAGACGATATATTTTTCGGGAGTGGCTGTCGGTTCCAACGGATCTTCGACGGCACGCCATGTCAGTTTTATTTCGTGCGTCCCGATGAACTCCGTTCTCAGATGATTTACCGGCAAGGGTTGTACCTGATATTCATAGTCGTTTTGTTCGGCGATAAATTTTAGAATACCCTTGTATATAGCTCTGGAAACCAAAAATCTGAATCGTGGGTCGAGCCCGTAACGCATGTCGGCGAAATTTTGGTGAGACAGCAATTCGAGGAGCATGGTAGGGACTTCGGGTACACGGGCTTCGAAATAGGATTTGTTCCACATGCCTCGGCGGTTCCACTCCGGTTCATAAGTCTCTCGTATGTCGTCGGCGATTTGTGTCAATACGACATCGGTGAGATAACGAGAAACTTGTCTGGGAGTATTTTTCCCATAGGTCTTTTTCCCTTTTCCGGTAAAATAAATTCCTAAGCTCCCGATTATCGAGTCGTTTTTGGTTGTGCCCGCATCGGAATGGAAAGCGAAAGCGAGGTCTAAGGGAACGTTCAATCCTGAACTGTCGGGCAGTATGTCCGAACCTCCTGCCAGATAATTGACCCATTCTCCCCGGCATTTGTAATCGTCGGTATAGTCGTTTTTCCCTTGACTGGGGGAATAGACTTTTTCGGGGAATCCCGCCCATTGTAGCCAATAGCGGGCGGCTTCGGTGAAACGGGGATAACCGCTTGTCGTATAGGAATAGTTTATAGATGAATTTCCCGGATTCTCGTCGATGTGCGAATCGTCTACTCGTCGGGCGATATTGCCATATCCGCCTCCTATTTTCACCGCATCGGCCGTGACTGTTTTTCCATTTTTTCGGGAAAGATTGCTGAGTTCTACATGGGCGTTTTCACCTTTGGCGAAATCGAAATGTCCTAAATATATCCATGTGCCGCCGCCCATACTTTGATTGACTTTGAACTGTGTTTTTCCGCCTTTGTGATATACGGTGTATAAAGCGTCGTCGGTACTGTTTTTGACTGTGCGGTAGGCGATATAAACTGCATATTTCCCGGTTTGGGGTATCGGAGCATACCAATGGGCCTGTATCTCTTTCCGAGGATCGGTCGTGGTTTTTGTTTGTCTGAAACTTCCGTCGTCGAACGGGTTTCGAGTGCCGGTATAGACCGAGACTGTATGGGCGAATCCTGTGCCGCCGTTCTCCCATTTTACCTTTTCGGTCCCTGTTTCGAAATAGGTATCGGCATTGTCGTTGTCTGCAATGAGTTCGTGCCGGTTTGTATCTCGTTCACGAGGAGAAAATACATAGGCTCCTGCATTTTGAAGCATGGGGGTTAGGAACGGCATGACGAAACTTTGGGTGTACAGATCCTCCACGGTTTCGAAAATTCGGGCACGTTGCCATTCCCATCGGTTCAAGGATTGTTCGAAATAGTATCCGTGACTTTGCCATAGAGCGATATGTCTGTTGAGTAAACCTTTTGTAGGAAGGTAGTGACATTTTATCGGGCTGACGATCGGTCGCTCGCAATGAATTTCGAATCTTTTGCGGTTGTCGGCGAAAGGAATCAATTCGCTTATTTCATAGCCACTGGTAAGAATGAAAAGTTTTTTCTTTTTCAAGTCCGGTGGTAAAATAGAACGTATGGTGTCATAGGCTCGTTTAACGAGTTCCTTTCTGAATGGAAGATAAGAAAATTCATCGTTCATTTGAACGACAAGTTTGTTGCCCTTTTCTAAAAGAAGCGTATCTAATTTTATTTCACCGATGGCTAAGTGTTCGGGTTTTAGAGAAACAAGTGCTTCTTCGACAGTCGTTCTTAGGCCTCTATGTGTTTGTGAATGGATTGATAGTGAGCCTAATAAGAAAATTATAAATGATAAAATATATCGGTTCTCTTTCATGTTTTTCGAATGGATAAACTTCGGTTCCTGTTTTTTTGTCAATCTATTTTCTCTTTGTTAGAACTTTTTACAGCATTATTTTAGGTGCTAAAAGTTCATGAGTAGATACCTTTCTATTATGGTTCATACAAATATAATATATGTTTTTGATTCGAGAACATATATTTAGTATTTTTTAATATGAATTCATCTCTCTTTTTTACAAGAAAAAAATATGCAGAATCTGTCGATACGATCCTGCATATGAGTATAAATCGAAATAATGAGATATCTTTACCCGTAGATCGAGTGATATTCGATGAGTCCCTGCATAGGGCTTTTTTCCGTTTTTTCTATATTCAATCCGAAATCCTTAGCTACCAAATCGAGAATATCGGCGTAGGTATAGGCCAAATTACCCATGAAATAAACCGGATATGATTTATAGTCATATTGGATAATGTTTCTCTGGAAGAATCTCATCAACTCTTCATAGACTAAATTGAACGCATATTTGTTGTCCAGATGGTCTTTCAAGAAATAGGAGAAAGTAGAAAGCGAACGGTTGGGGAAAGGGTGGTTATATATGGAATCCATAATCTCGTCCGGAGTAACTTTGAATTTTTCATGAAAAGCATCGCAGAGATCCTTTGGAGTAAGGTTCTTTAAATAGTCACTTAAAAAGCGTCGTCCCATAGCAGCCCCACTGCCTTCGTCTCCTAAGATATATCCGGCGGAACGTACGTTTTTAATGATACGTTCTCCGTCGTATAGACAAGAATTCGAACCGGTCCCCAAGATACAGGCTATTCCCGGTTTGTCGATTAGCAAACCTCTGGCGGCAGCCAATAAATCGCTTTCCGCCGAAATGGGTGTTTTGAACTGTGCTACTAACGAGGCTTCGAGAATGTTTTTCTTATCCAGATTGGCACATCCGGCGCCATAAAAATAGACCCGTTCCCATCGTTTCTTAAAAAAAGTTTCCGGTAAATTGAGACGGATACTGTGGCTTATTTCCCTTCTCGTTTGGAAAAAGGGATTTATTCCTTCCGTAAAACTTCTTTCCAAAACATTTTTTCCATCGACGAGAACCCATTCTGTTGTCGTGGAACCACTTTCTGCTATAACTTTCATAAATAAAAAATCTTGATAGATGTGCTTTCTGGCATCATTCAACTCTTTATAAAGATAAAACAAACGGCCGTGATGAAAATTAATTTTCGTATCGGCGAGTGTCGTTTATCTTTTATGAGAATAGTGCCGTTCGAAAGTAGAAACAATGTTAGCATCGATTTTACTGAGGCACAACCTATTTCTGCATCTTATGCAAAGATAAAATATCTTTCTTCATTTTCCAAATAGAATACTTATTTTACTGTAAAGTATCAAAATTCTGTTAAAAATAGTACGATAAAAATACGGACGGTAAAGTACAAAGCAGATCGTTTATACTTTATCGCCCGTATATTCTTAATCCTTTGTCAATGTACAATCAAAACCGGATAACAGAACTCTTTTCCTTCGGTCTGTATTTTCAACAAGTACGTTCCCGCGGGAATGTTCGAGGTATCTATCGTTGTTTCCGAACCGGTAGCGATACAGCTTCCCGATAGGCTGTACAGGGTCCACCGTTGTACGGAGGTGTCAGACTGAATTTTTAATATATCGGAGGCCGGATTAGGATAAACATTTACGGCTTTCGATGTAGCGATAAAGTGAATATCCGAGGAGGTATATACCAGCATATTGTCTAAGAAGAAACTACCCGATTCGGAGAAGAACGGTTTTGTTCTCGTTATCTTTATGCCGCTTATGCGATAGTCCTTTCCCGGATTCAGCTGGTCCAAACGGGTTTCCCGGAATTGCCAGCCTCTGAAATCGACATTCGTCAATAAAATCTCTTGTGTATCGTTTCCAGAGGATAGTTGCAGCCATATTTCGTCGCAAGAAAGATCGCCGTAAATGTGCATACCGATAGTTTGGGTATTGTCGACCACAGTGGAACTTCCGAATGTATCGGCTGTTGTGAATACGGCGCGAGCTTCGTCTGCATTGAACGTGTATGTGAAATTGTAAGATGCGCTACCGAACAGTTTTTGAGCGGTAGAGCGAATCGCTTTTGCAGTGGTTGTCCCGATACTTTGGGTCGCATCGAATGTAATCATATCGGGAGTTTCGAATTCCTCGACGGCTGTTTCGGAGCGGCTTACATCTCCGGCGGTAAAATTGATTTCGATGGGGTCTACGATCGCTATATTTTCCACATCGTGCAACGAGGCATCTATTTTCAATTTATAATTTTGTCCTTGTTTCAAATCGGCAGCTGTGGTAAAATAATAGTTCCCGTAGGAGTCTCCTAACTGGTTGTATTTGGCAGAACGCAAGTTGATGCTGACATCGTTTCCTTCACTATCCTGTAATTTGATGAGGTCTCGAATATTGACAGGGTCGAGAACATTATCGAATCTTACTTCGATCGTCGGTTTCGGATAGTGTAGTACCGCTCCTTCCGATGGGCTGGCTGCCAATAGTTTCAATTGGTTTCTTCCCTGCGTTAAGAACGTGAAGGAAAAATCTTCGGTCATAGACATATTACCCGGGTGTTTTGCACTTTTATCGAGTTTTACGGTATATAGGGTAGCTACCTCGTAAGGACGAGTGGGGGTAAATACCATTCGGTACTGTGAATCCTCGAATGTAATGTTCCCTTCTACCGGCGGGTCGATCGAGAAAGCCTTTTGTACAGATTCCGTGTCCATATCCCAATTGAAATTCAAGACAATGGGAGTCGTACAGTTGATGCTGTCTGTTTCGTTTTCCATGACAGGGCTGTAAGAGGTGACTTCCGGTGCTGTATTTCTCACTCTGTCCATAGCCACATTGGTATAACTTATTGTATTGGCTGTCACTGTTACATAGATTGTCCGATCGTAATGGTCTTCCGCTGCGATTTTTAGCTGGTAATTACCCGGAGCGAGGTTTTTAAACATGTATACGCCGTTGTATAGGTTATCCGTCGTATAGGTTATATTGTTCGGCAACAGGGTTACTGTGGCTCCACATAATGGCACTTGCTTGTCTCTTCCGTGTTGTACGTACGATTCGGTACGGGTCATGCGACTATCATAAATAACACCGGCGATATTTCCCGTTGTGAATCCTTCTGTGTCGAAGTATTCCATGACAGCTTTGGTGAAATGCCATGCCTCCATCCATTTGTAGTCCATGTTGAGCAAACGATATGTTTCGGGCACATAGTCGTGATAAGAACCTTCTGAAAGAAACCCGGTGACGGTTAATTTTCGGAGGACTCCCAATCCTGCATTGTTCCAGTCGGGATAGAAATCAAAATCGCCCACGACATACTCTTCCGTTTGAGTCCAATAGGTTACTTGGTTTTCGATAAGGTGCTTGAACAGTATCTTTGCCGCTACCTTGTCCTCGGGCTTTACCGGATTTTCGGTATATCCTCTGAACAACATCATCGGGAAATTATCCCGGCGGCTCGTGCCGGTCGCATTGCTGTGTATGGAGAAAAACAGGTCGGCCTCCCATTCGCTGGCTTCCCGCCCGATGGTTTCGAGTCCTCGGTCGTCTTCCGTCCGATTTAATACGCGAGACATCGCTACGGTAGCTCCCTGCTCTTGTAGCAGTTCTCTTAACATCAATCCTTTGTGCAGATTCGACGAGGATTCCCAAAAACCGAGTGTGTCGCCTTGTGCATACGGATATACGGCTACATTGCGGTCGTCCGAGTCATAACCGCCGTGACCCGGATTGATGTAAATTTTAAGTCCGGTCATATCTTTGGCTTGCAAGCCTAAACAGCCCAAGAAGGCAATGAGAATGATATAATATTTTTTCATGGCGATGAGGTTATTTCGTTACATTCAATTCCAACATAAAAAGTTTTCCTTCGACCGTGCTGTACACTATTCTGCCTGCTTCGGCCGAGGCCGACGGATTCATACCCATTTCGGAAGGAGATGTCAAATCGTGTACTTGTTTACTGTTGCAGTCTAACAATACGATTTTCGACGAAGTAAATTGGTGACCGTCGTCGGTCGCTTTCATGGCTGCAACGAAATCGTTGCCATACCACGTAGGGGATTCGTAGTCGCCCAGTTCGGCAAGTATGTTACCCTGCATATCGAGTACAACGGTTCCTACGCCTATGGCATAAGTCACGATTTTGGATCCGTCGGGCGATACGGCTGTCCACAAATAACTTTCCACTTTGTCGCCGTAAGGACGTAATATGCGGGTGTTTTTACCGTCGCACACGATTATTTTTCCCTCTTTGATGATGGAATAGACATAGTTCCCGCTTATTTGAGAGCCTGTACTTTTCATAAGTTTATTGTCGGCCACTACTTCCATACCGCCTGAGATGGCGACCGGACGTTTCAAATCGCGGGTTGGGGCGATAAGTTGTTTTTCGGCTTTCTCGATCAAGTTATATTCTTTCAAAGATCGGTGAACACGTCCGTTTATGATGCTTTGCGGCCGATAATACACCGTTGAACCGTCGGTGCTGAAAATCGGGTCGAACCCGGCTCCCTCGGCAGTAGTGATAATCTGGTTTTTCCCTGACGCAAAATCGTATGATTTTAAGCCGGAAAAATTTTCAGAAGTATATACGATTCGATTCCCGTCGGGACTAAGTATCGGATAGAAGGCCGATTGTCCGACCGAAGGGGTTATCTCGTAATGTTTGGTAACTTTTACATTCTGTCCCGATAGCGATGCGATACATGCTAGCAGGATTATGGTTAAATTTACTCTCATGGATTATAATGAATTAAGTTATTGAATAACGATTTTGCATACATGGGTCCCTAGCTCATTTTGCACGTTCACGATGTATACACCCGGCTGTTGGTCGCCGATGTTTACGATTCCTGTTTCGTCGAGTAGTTGTTCCAGTATCAATGCCCCCACTCGGTCGTATATGCGTATCGACGAACCGGGAACGATGTTCTCCCCCTGTAAGAAGAGGGTATTGCCCGTTATTGGATTCGGGTAGACGACCATGTTTTTGTTACCGGCCACCGTCTCGTCTATTCCGCTTTCTATGCCGTTATAGACCAGAGAGAACTCCTTGATATGTATCTTATAGGCTTGTCCGCTAATCGTCCCGGTCGTGTTGATATAGAATTTGATATAATTCAGAGAGACGGGAAATCCTCCTCTGTTGTTTTTTCCGGTGATATCGGACAGAGGAATGCTGATGAGATAATCTTCATTGACTGTTATTCCTTCGTATTCGAGATACTGCTCTTTGTCGCCATTGGCTTTGCAGGCTATTTGTATTTTCGACACGGGTATCTCACTATTGATTAGCATGCGCAAGGTATCGGGAATACTGTAAAGGGTAATCGCTTTGTCCATTTCTACGTATGGGAGTCGTCCGGTTTTGTAAGTGAATCCCAATATGGCCTGATTGTTCCCCGAAGGAGTAACGGTGGCATCGGTGATGGAGCTGATGGATTTTGTAGTCCAGCCGGAAAAATCATCGGCCGGGATTTTGGGGGATTCCGGTATTTCGACGGTTACCTTCATGTTCCCGGAGAAGTTGCCTATGCTGCCGGTAATGTTCGTCGTTCCGTTTTTTATTCCGGTCAATATTCCGTTTTCAATTTTGCAGACAGTCGGGTCTTCGATACTCCAAGACAATGACGAAGGGTCGTATGTGAACGTGTTTTCGCCGATATGAGAAATGACTTCGAGAGAGTAGGGGTGAGCCTTGTCGGCTATGATTTCACTGTTCTTCATGACGATATCCGTTTCTTTTACAGTTACCTTTATTTTTCCTGTCGCTGTTCCCGAAGTGACGTGAAGGTAACCCGAAGTCGCATTCGGCGAGGCATAGAATTTTTTTCCGTCCGAAGAAATGGTTCCTAACGAGGCATCGCAACTTAATGTAAATTCTTGCACATCGGTATCGATCAATACGCCGTATGAGTTGTATCCCAGAATAGTCGGCTCGAAACAAGAGTAGGAAGGAACTTCCAAATTGTAATTATCGAAAGCAAGGCTGTTCAACGTGTTGTCTTCGGGAGCGTTGGTAAAGATCATGAATCCGTTCGATACCGGACGTTCCTTTCCGTCGGCCGGGTTGTTGACGAGATTACCTCTCAACATCATCTGAGCCGATCCTCCGGCATCCATGTTGGCCACGTTCCAAGCTCCCGCTTGTTTCAGTATGTAACACATCGTCGCCGTGTTTGTCCCTACCGAAGTGCTCGACTTGTAATCGATAACGATCAGATAGAGCGTCTTTCCGTCTTGCGACATGCCTATACCCGAGCGCGAATAGGTTTGCGAGTTATATGCTTCGTTTTCGTTTCGGGGAGTCAATTTCCCTTCCCTCATGACGAGAGCGTTACCGGTGAGCATTTGCTCAGCTATGGGAATCAGATTGTCGGTGCGGGTAGTAAGTTTTGTATTTATCTTTACTTTATCGCCGACATTCATTTGGTTTAGAAACTCTGCACCTGTTCCGTTTCCCGAAAGAGCATATTCACCCTCTTCGAGTTCGGTTCCGCCTTTGCTTTGCACGATACGGGTTACGACGCATTCCACGTCCTTGTTAAGCCCCCACGATGCTCCCTCGACGGGTTTGATGAGTACATCGGTTCCGTCGATGTCGCTGGTCGTTTGTCCGGTAAAGTGGTTGTAAAGTACAATTTCGTTTTCATTGCGGATACGGTTCACTTCGGCGATGGCGAAACTTTCGTTGGCGGCGTTTATGACTTTCGCCTCGAAATTCATGTCGTCGATCCACATTTTTTTTTCTTGGTCGAGAACGACGAATCCTATCTCCTGCAATTTCTCTATTTCGTCTCCTCGTCCGGCTCGGTTCCAGCCATTCGGTTCAGTGGCTATTTCTCCGTTCACTATACAACCGCTGTGCGGTTGTCCCAGTAGGCGGTCGTCCATATTTTGTCCTGAAACAATCCAGAAGTTACCGTTTATCGACCCGATGGATTGATGTTCGGGAGTGGACAATCGGGTATATGCCGAGGTCATGGCCTCGGTACTTCCGGCATGGTTTTTCCCGATGAAAGCATCCACATCGTTATACGGATTGTTCAGATCGATAGTCATGGTATAGACGTCCAGTGGATATTCGGGCATGTGCATACGCACATATTGAACGCCCGGCCCTACCGTACGGCATTCCAGCGTGTCTACCTGTTTCTCCACGCCTGCGATGTTTATGGTTGCTTCGGCACTTAATCCGCATAGGGCAGATAAGGCGAAAACGAATAGTTCCTTTTTCATGATTTTGTGGATAAGTGATTTATTTGATAATCAGTTTGGCGACATCGCTTTTACCGTCTTTGTTGATGTTCAGCAGATAATTGCCGGGTTGCAGGCTCGAAATGGGTATGGCTATGACTCCGCTTTCGCACTTGCCGTAATCTTTCGAAACGAGCAGTTTCCCGTTCAAGTCATACACTTGTACCGATATTTCGGCCGGTTCTTCGATTTGCAGATATACGTCTGTCTCACCGGCTTTAACCGGATTAGGAAAAACTCGTAACGCGGATGCCAATGCAATGTTTGGGACGCTCAAAGTGACTTTGTCGTATACCAAATCGAAATTTTTGATGCGAATCTTATATTTTTGTCCTGCGGTCTGTGAGGAGGCATCCAAGAAAAATTTAAGATATTGGAACTGTACGGGGTAATTGCCGAGGTCTTCTTTATCGTCCAAGAAGTCGTTCATGGCGACTTCATAGGTGAAGTCTTCGTTGGGGTTCACTGCGGGCCATTCCATGATTTGCGAGGTCGGCATAAGTCCGCCTTTCATCGACATGGTTATTTTGGAACATTTGGTGTCGCCTGTGTTGAGCGTTATTCTGAATGTATCGGGGATACTGTAAAAGCTGAAAGTTTTAGCCATTTGTATGTAAGGCTGTCTGCCGCTTTTGTATGTGTATTCGAGGTTTGTTTCTCCATTCGCATGGGGTGTCAGAGCCACGTCGGTTATCGCCGAGATACTTGTGAGTTCCCAGCCGGAGGTGAACTGGTCGGCCTGTTGAATATGAGTTTGCGGTATTTCTACTTTTACCTTCAAAGAGCCGGTAAAATCATCGAGCTTTCCGGTTACAGTCGTTACGCCGTTTTTCAGACCCGATAAAACGCCGTTCGATATACCGCATATTTCCGGGTCGGCGACCTCCCATTGAGGGGTCGACGGATTCAGTACGAATTCTTTGTCGTCGATTATAGCCGATATTTCGATGGGATACTCTTCGTATCCGTCCAAAATTACGGAGTCGAGACGCATGGCGAAATCGGTTTCTTGTATGGTTACATCTTTTGTCACCGATATGCCATTGTAGGTTGCCGTGATGGTTCCGTGTCCCGGATTACCGTAAGCTACGAATGCATTGCTCTCGTCTATGTAACCTATTTCGGGGGAACAGGAAAGCGTATAATCCTTGAAGTCGGGGTTCACGATCAATCCGTATTGGTTGTATGCCGTCACTTGGGGGATAAACCGACAGTAGGAGGGAAGTATATAGTGAATCGGCTCGAATTCCAATCGGGCGGTAACATCGTCGATCGGCGCTTTTGAAATGACCAGTACGCCGTTACCGACAGCTCGTTCCTTATTATCGGAAGGTCGATTGACTATTTGTTGGTTGATAACCATTGCCGAGGATCCTCCGCCGTCGAGATTGACAGCATCGTATGCGCCTATGGCAAGGAACAGATCGCCTAATACACTGAGGGTTGCCCCTGCCGAGTATCCTGCCCGACGGCCGTCTACTACCATAAGATAGACTTTGGTTTTATCCTGCGAAATACCCATACATGTTCTGGGGTGTTCTTCGTCCCATACGTCGGCCGGGACTCCGTTTTTCAATATGATGTGGTCGCTTCCGCCCATTTGTTCCTTGAAGTCGGTCAGCAAACCCGGAGCCGAGGCAAGATCTGTACCTAAAAAGACAGTCAGTTCGTCGCCGGCCGAGAGGCTTTTCAAAAAGGTTTCGGCTGTGCCTACTCCGTATAAGACCGCTCTTTGTTCGGGAATAGGCGATATGCCCGGATTGGCGAAAACCGAATCGACAACGCACACGATGTTTTTGTTCGCCCCGAAAAACAATTCGCCCTCTTTGGCATGCAGCATGACCTTCGTTCCGCCGGTGGTGGCGTGAGTTTCCGTACCGTAGGCGTTGGTGTATAGCAGCATGAAGTTGGGGGCGGTTTCTGTTTCCCATTCCAGACGTTGCATGTTTACGGCGTGTAACCGGTGGCTGTTATCGCCGGAACGTACGGTTCCGGCGAAGTTTACACGGTCGATGTAAGGAACCCGATCGGGAGTGAGGACGAATGAGGCGCGCCCTACCGGATTCGTCACGCATTCGCCCCGACGGTATTGCCCGCTGCGGGGGATTCCTATTTCGATGGGATCTTGGTATTGATAGAAGTCGCCGTTCGTCGCACCGAGGACTTCGTGCCCCGGACGGTTGTTGCGGGCCGACATACTCGACGGGGTCTCCGTTGCGACGGCTTTGTCTCCGCTAAGGCAAGTCTCGATGTCTACGTATGGATTGGTAAGGTCCACTTCCATGACATGGAATTTAAGCGGATAGGCGGGTATATCGTAAAAGGCATATTTCGTACCGGGACCTATATCGTGCGAGTGTACGATGGTATCTACCGCATAGGTTTTGCCTCCGATGGTTATTCCCGAAGCATAAATAAAGAGAGACAATACCCCGGAAAGAAGGAAGCTGAATATCTTTTTCATGACTTTTTTATATTGATTTTTTTACTTGACAATGATTTTCACGCTATCGGCGATGCCGTTACGATATATTTTCAGTAGGTAAGTTCCGTTCGCCAAATTACCTATCGGCAGGGTAATTTCTCCCGCCGGTGTTTGTCCCATTTCTACTCGGTTTAGAAGCTGCCCGCCGAGGTTGTACAATTCACAGTTTACATCGGCATTTTGGGGTAAAACGAAATGTATTTGAGATTCGCCTGCTTCGACAGGGTTGGGGTAAACCCGCAGCAAGGAAGCTATTTCGGGATTCGATACGTTTACCGTGATACCGTCATAAATGAGCGAAAATTCTTTGAGTGCGATAGCATATTGGTTCCCTGCCGTTTGAGACGAACCGAGGATAAATAATTTCAGACTTTGGAATTTCACGGGATATAACGACATGTCGCGGTAGTTTTCGAAATATCCGTTCATGGGAATCGAGATAACATGGTCGGTATTTTGGGGTATATTTTCGAATTCGGTCAATGTGGAAGTACTCGATGCATTGTTTTTCATCGACAGTGCTATTTTACTCACTTGGGTCGCTCCGGTGTTGAGCGTGATTCGCATGGAGTCGGGGAGACTGTACAGGTAAATGTCTTTGGCGATTTGCAGATAGGGAGCGCGGCCTGAACTGAATGTATATCGCAATTCTGTTCCCTGTGCTGTCGGTACGATCGATATGTCTTTCAATGCTGAGTTGGTGATGTCCCATGACGAGGCATCCGAGAAATCGTCTATCGCTCTGTTGCGCCTGTCGGGAATTTGTACGGTTACCGATAGCGTGTCGGTAAAGTCGTCTTGACGGCAATATATATCGGTCTTACCGTTCGCGATGCCCTTTAAAAGTCCCTCGGTGACGGCGCATATCGTCGGGTCTTGAACGGTCCATGAAAATACATCGGGAGAAATGAGCATACTCTCTCCGTTAACGATGGCTGTTACTTCGATGGGATATTCATAAAGCCCGTCGTTGATGACCGAATCGAGTCGAAGCGTAAGACCTTGCGGCTCGTTGATGACTATATCGATGGAGGTTTCTATGCCATTGTAAGTCGCATATAGTTTTCCTTTGCCGTCACCCGAAGCTACGAATGTGTCGGTTCCTTTTATATATCCCAGAGACTCGTCGCAACGCAATGTAACGCCTTGTAAATCGGTATCTATCAGATACCCGTATTGGTTGTATCCCATGAAATGGGGTGTGAATATGCCGTTTTTGGGGAGAGAGTAGTAGGCCGAAGTGCATAAGATTTCGGCCACGGTATTGTCGTCCGGGGCATTCGATACCACGAAGATACCGTTGCTGACAGCGCGTTCGTGTCCGTCGCTGGGGCTGTTCACCTGTCCGTATTTTTCGATATACATACCGCTCGATCCGCCACCGTCGAGATTCATGGCATTGGCGGCTCCGGCGAATTTCATCATGTCGGCCATTTGTTTGGTCGTAGCGCCATCGGAATATCCGCCTTGACGTCCGTCGACTACCAGCATGTACACTTTGCTACGGTCTGCCGAGTAACCGATTGCCGTTCTCGGGTGGAGCTCTGCCCAATCGGTTTCGAGAACTTCTCCGTTTTCCAATATTTTACGGTCCCCGCCTACCATGCAATTAATGTCGGGATAACTGCCGTCTTCGAGTTGGAGCATTATTTTTATTTCCAGTTCGTCGCCGGGTTGCAAGGTTTGCAAAAAGTCGGCAGACGTTCCATGCCCCGATAATACGGCTCCGTTTTCGGCGATAGCCATGTTTCCGGCAGCCGATCCTGTACCTGCCACTTTCAGTTTCACGGTCTTGTTCAGACCCCATTTTTCTCCGTCGGCGAGACTTACCGGTATTTCATATCCGTAAGCATTGGTATGAGTATAATTCCCGACATAACGGTTGTAGAGTACTAATTGATCGGTGCTTCGGCTTCCGTTTACGTTGTGTATGGTATATGTGGTTTGGTTATGGGTGAGTTCTCCGGCATAAGTGACGAACGAGATGAAGCATTCGTCGTTTGTCGTGAAAGATGTTTGAGGGCCCGAAGATACGGGAACTTTCGCCAATTGGCCTTCTACCGCACATCCGTGTACCGGAGTTCCGATAGCTCCC
The DNA here is from genome assembly GCF_000296465.1 of Barnesiella intestinihominis YIT 11860. Lineage (NCBI taxonomy): Bacteria > Pseudomonadati > Bacteroidota > Bacteroidia > Bacteroidales > Barnesiellaceae > Barnesiella > Barnesiella intestinihominis. The sequence continues at coordinate 1,022,303 of NZ_JH815203.1, read as the reverse complement.
GAAGTGGCGAAAAAGTCGGCATTCGTACCGGCGAAATAACGGCTGCCTTCTTTGCTTTTTCGGGCGGCCATGTTGGTAATGCCTTCGCACGTAACCAACGAATCCCGACCCAAGACCGATTGGAAAGAGAGATAAGGATTGGTAGCGTCGATTTCCAAATAAAAGGCTCTCATGTCTTTGGGACCATAGAAATGAATGGCGGTGTAATAAGTTCCGGGGCCTACTTTGTAATGAGAGAGGGTATCGGCCGTGTAGGTGCTGCCACCGATGACTGCCGGGCCTTTGGCACTGAGCAGTATGGGTAAACAAGCAAAAATTGCGAGAAGTGTAAAAATCTTTTTCATAGGGGCAACCGTTTAATACAAAAGGATTGGTTTAGAAATGTTTTAATCGATACGGATAGAATGAATTTCAGCTTCTTTTTCAAATCTTATTCTCGAATCTCCCGTTTGTCGGAGTCTCATTTACTTTTGAGATACGATAGGCAGATTGAATATTTTTTGAACTTTTATATAGGGAAGGGTAAAGGGAAGGGCGATATATATATAACTTACATATACCGCCCTTCTTCTAAAAAATAGATTTTAAATGTCGCTCAGCGCGAAGGGCTTATTTCACAACGACTTTTTGAACTTTTTCAACACCGTCGATAATCGCTTTTACAATGTAAATGCCTTTGGCGGCAGGAGCGGCCATAGATTGTACACCGGCAGCTTCCATTACTTTTTGTCCGGCGAAGTTGTAAACGACAGCGTTTGCCATGCCAGAGAAATAAATGGCATCGCCGCTTACGAATATCTTCACGTTGTCGGCAGCTACGTTAGCGATACCCGATTCAGAGTCATTGTCATATCCGTCGGGAGTCATTTTGTAAACGGCAGCTCCGCTACCCGATGCGTAGACAGCGATATAAGCAGCTTCTTTACCGTTTTTGTCGGTTACTTTGGCGATACGGGGCAATGCGGTACGAACAGGGTTCGAAATATCGCCCATACCACCTTGCGGGAATGTCCAGTAATAAGTTGCACCGGCAAATGTAGGACCTTCGCCCATTTCGATAATATTCCATGCTTGGGCAGGAGTCGTGGCCGTATTGGAAATTACGTATGCGCAGAAAGGTTTGTCGTTCAATGTAAATTCAGAGATACCGTTGTTTCCTACGTTTTTGATAGCGCATTCTTCGGGGGCATCACCTACGCTTTCGATCAAAGAACCGCTCATGTCGTAGAGAGATGCTGCACTATTGAAGCCGTCCAAATAGAAGTAGTCGTTATCGATGATTGAAACACGAGGTCCGGTTCCGTTATCGACAGCTTCTGCGGGATAATAGGATTTGATTTCGATAACTTTGAAATTATAACCTTCATAGTCACCTGTTTGTCCGGCTAATTGTCCGTCTTTAATATCGCAACGAATCACATATTTCCCGCTGCTGACCGGGAACATGAGGATAGCATCTTTCGTAACATCGCCTTTCACGGCAAAATAGTCGACACGATAGCCGTCGAGCAGACCATCTTTGTTGGCCAATTCCATTACTTTGGTGGGCTCTCCGCTCGCCATGTCGATTTTCCAAACGCCGATAGCTTCGCCGTTCAATGCAGTGGACATGTTGAATACAACTACGTTTCCGGCATCATCTACCTGAATATCGTTGCAAAGGAATCCGGGCGTTTTTTGTTCTTCCATTGGTGTCTGTTGGAATGTCGTGTCGCCGGGAGCGTTTACGATAGTATCGATTTTGGTATAAGTGTAGGTGATTTTAAACTTTTCTGCGTCGAATTGAACATCACGTTTCTTATCTCCGGTTTTCAAATCATAGATTTTGATACCCGTAAAAGCAGCTCTGTACGCAAACAACATTTCGTCTCCTTTAACTGTCATACCACGGGAGTCGTTAGCTCCACCTAACTGATCGGCTACTCCCATATTATTCCCGGTAGTGGCAGCTTTCATCCACAAGTTTTCCAATGTGTATTCACCTGCTTTTTCATACGTCGCCGGATCTTGAGCGACCATCGATGTTGCCATACATGCAGCAACCATCCCAAGTAATAATCTTTTCATGATAAAAATAAATTAAATGAATAAATAAATGAAAAATTATATTGCATAATTCAATATATCAGATTGTTAGTGAATCAATTTCAATATCTCTCTTTTTCCGTCGATGTGGACGATGACCGCATAGACTCCACGTACAAGCCCGCTCAATTCGATACGGTCTCCTGCTGCCGGATTTTCCATATCGGCGAAACGCCCGATAATTTGCCCGGATAAGTTAGCTACATCGACCGTTATGTGACGTGCGTCGTTTCCTACGACGAGAGCGGGATTCTCACCCTGTATGACATAACATTTACCCCTCTTTTCGAGAGTTTCCATACCCGATGAATTTTTGAAAGTGAAGGATATTGTATCGCAATATTCCGTTTCGCCTCCTACATATTCCGAGCGGGCCCGCAGATACCATGTACCGTCGGTCAAGTTGTCGAATTCCGTTTCGTAAGTGAATGCGTTTACGGTCTGTCTTTTTACGTTTCGTATCGGGGTAAACTGGTCGTTGGTGTGTAATTCGATACGGAAGGTGCTGGCGAACGGTTCTTCTGCCCAGCGTACTTGTAAGGACGTGGCTTCGACCGTCGCTCCCTGCGTGGGATATAGAATGACCGGTATGGACGGCTCTTTCGATTCTGTCGTGAAATTCGTCGTTTTACTGATACTTTCTGTCGAGCCTGCGTATGCGGTTACGCGTGCGTAATATTTCGTATTTCCCACCAATACGCCTTCGGGGAGGGTAATGGAGTGTTCGCTATATCGTTGGTCGAGAACTTTACCCATAGAGCGGAAGTCGTCGTATTTGTTTATTTCGAGTCGGTATTCCGTAGCGTTTGGATATTCGGTCCAAGTGATAGAAGGCGTGACAGACACTTCGGTAGCTCCTTTGGTCGGAGATTCTATTTCGAACGGACCGGACTGGAATGCATATACGGAAGAGATGCCGTCCGAACAGTTGGCTTTTCGTGTACGAATCCGCCAGTAATAAGTCCCTTTTTCCAAGTCGGGCAGATAGCTCGAAGGGAAAGAAGTACCGGTAGTTTCCCGCGAGAGTATGAGGTCGGTGAATAAATCGTCGCGGGCAATGTCTATATAATAGGACGCATCGGCGACACTGCTCCACGTGAATTCGTAGTTGCCTATGGCCGTTCCGTTGTTTACCGGAGTATTTAATGTCACGGCTTCGTTTGTACCTGCCGTGGCTCCCATGAACAAGGGTGCATACTCGTTTCCGTAACGGTCGACGATGGAAACCGCGTATGTATACCCCGTGCGATAAACTGTCGGTATGGAATAGTCGGTGCTGTATGAGAGCCCCAACAGATAGCGGGCATCCCGGCAAGCGGTCGTTTGTGCCGCATTTTCCGGTACGGCATATACGGCGTATCGCATACCCTCTGCTCCCGTCCATGATAATTGACCGTTAGTGAAAGCAATATTCGATACTAATCCGGGATCGGAGGTCGCTTTCCAGCTGATGGCCGGTATCAGAGCCGGGTATTTATAGACGTCCGACCGCAACAAGGAGAGCATTCCCGAAGTATGGGTTACCTTGCGCATGTTGTAGAATACGCTTCCCGGGGCTCCCGTTTTGTCATATGTGCGGTTTACTTTAATTTGATTGACCAGTTCGGAGCCTTTGAACGAAGCGGTTGCGCCATCGACTATGTATTCGTTTTCTTCGGCTGTTTTCCGTTCGATGGGAGAGAGCGCTTTGGAAGAAACTTTTTCTCCGTTTAAATCGAACGATAGCGTACCGGTTGTCGTTTTTCCGTATTTTGATGGCATTTTGGCCGAGCTCAAATCGGATGCCGAATGGCTCGAATAAAAATGACAACCGAATTGCCTTACGATTTGGCTCCACCATTCGGCGATAAGCGTGTAATCGCTGCTCGATCCTATCGTCCAATAGATTTGCGGCGATATGTAATCGATAGAGTGTTCTTGTATCCATGCCATAGGATCGCAGAAGATATCGTCGTACGCCCAATCGGAACCTACCGGGGTAGGAGTAACGCCGTATCGCTCGGCTATCGTGGCATCGGTGCACCATACACCGGCGGGAGAGATACCGAATCGCACATAAGGTTTTTCCGATTGAATCATTCGGTAAACCTGAGCGATCAGTTTATTTACATTCTGACGCCGCCAGTCAGCCCGAGAGAGGTTGTCGGGATTGGATTGCTGGTATAATTCGTCGTCCATGTCGTCGGTCGTCCCCGACATGTAGAAATAGTCGTCGAAGACAACACCGTCGATGTCGTAGTTTTGTACGACTTCTTGAATAATGGCGGTGATATGGTCTCTCACTTCCGGCATTGCCGGATTCAAGATAGAACCGTCCGAATAGTCTAAGAGCCATTCCGGGTGAGATTCCCGATAATTTTGAGGCGTTCCGTCCCATTGGTGCAGTACGCTCTCATACCGGTAGGGGTTGAACCATGCGTGAATTTCGATACCCCGTTTGTGAGCCTCTTCGACAGCAAACAGCAAGGGGTCGTACCCCGGGTCCATGCCTCGTGTCGCTACGAGGTCGCTCGACCACGGTTCGTAAGAGGATTTATACATTGCATCGCAACGGCCGCGCACTTGGAAATAAACGGTATTGGCATTGGCTGCTTTTACCGAGTCGAGCAACATGATTAACTCGTCTTTTTGTTCTTGGATTTCTTGCGCATTTCCGGTGTTCGAGATAACGGTAGTTTTCGGCCACGTCAATCTCCATACGGTCGATAACCAGAACGCTCTGACCTCTTTTTTAGGAGTTTGAGCGACTGTCGGGATAGCTAACCAAAAGGTAAACAGTACGATTGCTATTTTTGCGATGTATTTCATATCTAATTAGTTAAGATATTTTTTCCCGCCGGTCGGTTAGACCGGCGGAAAATTATCAGGCTTTTGTTTTTAGAATAGGTTCGATAACTCGTTGTTCAGTGCTATACCGTAGACATTGACCCCCGATACGATAGTTTCCAGCTTTTTCGTCGTGGGATTCCAGCGTTTTACTCCCGATGTCTCCGAGCTGCCTTCTTCGGCACGGAGTCCGAAGTAAACCGAACCGTCGGAGCTGTCGAGTACCATTTGACAGACATCGACATATTCTCCTACGCTTCCTTCGCTGTCCGATTTGAAGCTCGCTACGAGATATTTGCTCTCGGCTTTCGTGTTGGTCTTTGTCGCGTCGTTGGCCGTAATATCTGTTAAAGGAACGGCATAGAGGCCTTTGTCTCGAATGACGGCATATAAAATTTGATTGGTGGCATCTATCACGAACGATTTCACGAATTCATCGGGGAAAATCGTAGCATAGGGAGGGTTGGTTCCTCGACTGATGTCCACAGGGCTGATATCGCTTTCTGCGAAACGGAAGATACCGCCTCCGCCGTATGTTTTGCCCCAATACCACAACCCGTCCACTTTGGCGAAGCAAGCATTCATTGCACCGTATTGCCACGGGTTACCGTAGTATTCGAGCCGATTGTTCTGAACGAAATAATCGTATTTGGCATCGCTGGTGCTGAGTGCCAAGTTACGTTCGTTGACACCGATGCGTCGGATACCTGTATTCCGGTCGGCGAAATAGATTTGTTCGTTGTCTATCCAACCGTAGAAAGGATCGTTGAAGGCGGCGTTACCGATGTTGGAGAGCACGGTTTCCATACTGCTCCCGTCTTTGGCTACCGCTGTGATTTTGCCGTCGCCCCGGGTTCCATCTTCATCGTTGACATACGAGAATTGAGTACCGCAGTCGAGCACGAATAGAACTTCATTATGGAACAGCATATTCAGAGGGTGAGCTCCCGCTTTTACGCCTAAGTCGAAGGGAGAGTTATTACTTCCCTCAGGGACATTATAATCCAGTTTGTAGGCCATTACGTTTCCACTTTTTACCGCATAGTAGAGCGTTTTCGATGTATTGGGCGTACCTACTTGCACATTGGCTTTTACATCTTGGAGCGCACGTCCGCCGAGAGTGGTTTTCAACGTGATGGTTTGCGAACCTATGTTTTTGAAGACTAATCGGCCCGGATTTTCGCCGGTATAGGTATTACCTGTTATTTCCGGGTGATCGAGCAAGGTCGTTCCTTCGGGCAATACCCATGTATATTCCGGTTCTTCCGATGCGGCCGGATTTCGTAAAGTCACTTCCAAAGTCACTTCGACATCGTTGATGACACATATTTTATCATCTTCCGTTTTGGCGACGATCGTAGGTTTAATGTCGTTGATGAGCAAGGGACGAGTCGTATAGTCGTCGCCTACGGTCAATTTTACCTCGTACTGTCCGGGTAAACTGTATGTATGGGTAGGATTAACGTCGGTCGAAGTTTCCCCGTCGCCGAAGTCCCAAGTACATGTACCCGAGATGGCCGATGTATTGGTAAACTGTATGGTGGAACCTACCAGATAGTCGAGTTCGTATCCTTCGTTCGTGATGTGGTAGGTAAACGCTACATCGTCACTGGGATATACATTGTAAGTGGGATCGTTTTCCACACAAGCAGATAACGAAGCCAACAAGACAACCGTCAAACTTATATTTCTTAATGCTTTCATTGTTCTTTCCGTTTCTATTAGTTGACAGTAATATTTTTAATATCGGTATTGCTTATCACACCGTTGGAGTCGCTTACTTGGAATTTTGCGCTCAACGTATAGGTGCAATTGTAGTTTACTCCGTATTCTTTGCCGTCGAAGATGAGTTCGGGCGTGGTTAGAGCTGCAACGATGCCATCGAGCCGGGCTTTATTCTCGTCGGTGATTTCATATACTTCTTCGTTGGCTTCGTTGGTCGTTTTCGTGAAGAGAGCCTCATATTCCTCTTCGGTCATTTTCATGAATCCATCGACAACGATTTTTTTCATGTTTCCGTGGTAATCGGTCTCTATTTGAGTGGTTAGAGCCTCCCGGAAGTTGGTCTCGTAGTCGCCGGGATAATAGGTCTTGAATAAAGTTTCGGTAAAATCGGAACTTCCTACACTGGCCCATGTCACGCTAGCCCATGAAGAGGAGACCGGGAAAGTGGCGTCGAGAATGTAGGACGACTTGGCATCGTCCCACGACACGGTTTGAGGATCGAACTCTTTCACCAAATGCGAGGCGACTACTTCGTCGGTCTCGCTTTCGGTATAAGTGTAACTGATGTATGGGCATGTAACGGCACGATTGATCGTACTGCTCACTCCATACCAAACTTGGGCTTTCTCTATCGTACTGCCGTCGGCATAATAGTAAACTCTGAAATCGAGGTCGCTACCGGCGTTCACGGCATCTTTCAGCTCCCAATAAACGTATGCGGTTTGTTGTCCCAAGTCTGCCCAATCGTTTACAGGGTCGTTGATTTCGCAACCCGATAATCCGGCGATTGCCAGCAGAAGAGACGCTATTTTTACTTTGTTTTTCATATCGAGTGTTATTATTTGTTGTAATACTTCGATTCTTTTCTATTTATTGCCAGATCATAGGTTTGCGCAACCATTGATAGTTTTTGTATGCGCCCAGTCTTTCCAATTCGGCTTTGTTGTATTTTTCTTCTGTTTCGGGGTCGTAGTTGATACGGTTGATCCATGCTTTGGGATCGTCTCCCCAATGAGCTTCATAAATATTATTGGGCCGTTTTAATCCGGGGTATACATAGGTATTGTCATATTGTATTCCGTTCTCCTCGCAACTGTAATTGTAGCGACGCATATCGGTCCATTGTTCGGGTTGCAGATAGAGGCAAACATATTTCTGACGCATGATGTGCCCGATGTTGAATCCGTCGGCAGGGAAGTAGGTAGTTACGTAGTTTCCTGTTCCGGTTTCATTTCCCAAATAGTTATTGCGATAGCGGGTATAACTGCTTCCATAAATCGAGGAAAGATTGAATCGGTCGAAATTAATTTCGGCAGCTTGCATGGTCAATGAACGGGCCGTCGGCTTGTCGCCGCTCCAATAAGTAGCTTCGGCTTTGATAAGCAGGAGTTCTTCTTCGAGGAAGAGGGGAACATAACCTGTGTTTTGCGTATAGACCGAAACTTTCTTGCCGTCGACTTCGGGGAACAAGGTGGGGTAGTTATCCACTTTGTAGGAAACGTCCATACCGATATTGGTATCGAGATAACGCATTTCAGTACCGGAATCGCTTGTTCCCGATGGACCCGGCCGTGCACTCATGAAAGCGAGGATACGAGGATCTTCCGCCCAGCCTCTCAGGTTGTTATGCGATTCGAATACGCCCAATATATTTTCCATGAAATATTTGGTAGGAACAGCCGAATTCAACATGTTGCCACGTCCTTCCCAGCCGAGACCTCCTTGTTCGGTCGATCCGAAGGCTTCGCCCCACGGAGAATTTTGGGCTCCGTTACCGCCGTCGAAACGATAAAGTACATCTTCCCAACCTTCGAGTGCCCGGTTGACAGCTGTAATGATGGCTTGGCATGTCGCCGCATTGTTTTCCCAATTCGGCAATTTGCGAAGCAATAACCGGGCTTTTAAGGCGTAGGTATAGTGTTTCCATTTATTTAGATCTCCGGCGAAGACACGGTCGATCGATTGATCGATAGGTATATTGGTCGCGGCTTCGGTATAAGTGGGATCTTCATACATGCCTATCAGCTCTTCTATTTCTTGATTCATCCACTCGTAGATGCTTTCTTGCGTATCGTAGTGCGGACTGTTCGATTCATAGGCTTCCGAACGAGGCATGTCTCCGAACAGGTCGGTTGTCATTTGGGTGGACATTAACCGAAGGGTACGGCCGATGAGTTCCAGATTCCACGCTTGTGCTTCGTGAGCCTCGTCGATGATTTCTTTGGCATTGACACCGATATCGTAGAAGTGGCGACGCCATTGCGGGTGACGGTTCATCGTCAGGAAATCGCCCCAGCCGGATTTGTATGCGAAACTCGACGTTTGGTTACGTCCGCCGGTAGTCAATGTTTGGGTCAGATAAGCGCCGTATTCGGCATGGTCGAATTGAAGTTGAGCCGAGTAGAACAGCACGACAGGCAATACCTGTTGGGGCAGAACTTCATGAGCGGCATCTTCGTTGACGTTGTCGTACAACCAGTCTTCGCAACTTGCGCCCATGAAACTGATTAACAACGATAATATGATAACTTTATATTTATTCATGGTTCCTTGATGTTAGAATGTTGCGTTTATAGTGAAATTGAAACTGCGGGTGGCCGGGATAGACATATTGTCGATACCCATCGTTCCTGTACCGTAGGCTGCCGAAGTTGAAATTTGCGGATCAGAACCCGAATATTTGGTCAACAGGAAGAGATTGCGGCCTGTAATGGAAGCTCTCAATCCTTTAATGTAGGGATTCCCTTTTTTCAAGAACCGTGTGAAATCATATCCTACGGTGACGTAACTCAATCGGAGATAAGAACCGTCTTCGATAAAATTGGAGCTTACGCCATAGAAATAGGTATTCAGGTTGGTCTGATTCAAAATGATAGGCTTGTTGTTTTGTACATAAGTTCCGTCGGGTTGTGCGACTACACCTTTTACGACTACTTCGCGGTTACGGTAGTTCTCCAACGATTTGTGCATACCGTTGGTAAAGAGAGAGCGTGCGGTTCCGTTATATACGTCTCCTCCTACACGTCCGTCCAGCAAGAACGATACAGTCAAGTCTTTCCATCGGAACGTACTGCTCAATCCCATCAGGAAGTCGGGCTCGCGGTTACCGATATATACGCTCTTGGCCGGGTTGATAATGGGATATCCGTCCTCGTCGATAAGTATTTGTCCGTCGGGAGCACGCATATAGTCCTTGCCTGAAATACCCGTCGTCGAACCGTTTAGATAGGCGGTAGTATAGATATCGCTGAACTGAGTTCCTTGAATTTCGCTCACGTCTTCGGGTAACGATTTTACGACACCCCGATTCAACCCGAAGTTGAGGTTGGCGGTCCATTCGAAATCTTTACTGCGAAGAATGTCTTGGCTTAACGTAGCTTCCACACCGTGATTCTCGATACTACCTTCGTTGCGGACTTGTAGAATAGTTCCCGATGAAGGCGAAACTCTCACGGTTACGATTTGGTTGTTTACCGTAGTCGAGTAGTAGGCTACATCTAAACGGGTGCGGCTGTCGAAGAATCTTAAATCGGCTCCGATTTCCCACGACTTTGTCATTTCGGGTTCCAGCGTAATCGCGTAAGAAGCTGTGGGGTCGACACTATATCCTCCGTCGGGGAATGTAGAGGCTTCCCGATAGGCTTTGGTAAATTTGTTGGGAGTAGCATCTTTCCCGACTTGTGCCCAGTTTCCGCGTATTTTACCATAGCTGAACCAATCGTTACTGATGTGGAACAATTCGCTGAAAATTAAACCTGCCGTTACCGAAGGATAGAAGTAGGAAGATTTTTCGGCTTGTTTCAAGGTAGAGGAACCGTCGTAGCGGGCTGTTCCGCTTAATTGGGCGATTCCTTTATAGTCGAATCGTAATTCTCCGAAATACCCGTATTTGTTTTTCTTGGAGCGGAAGTAGGAAATGGGATAGTCGCCCGTTTTCAGCCAGTTTTCGGTATTCGTATTGTTGAAACTGTAATAGTCTCCTTCCAATACGAACTCCTGTCCCGCCATAGTGGCTTCATAGCTTTTGTTGATCATGATTTCGGCTCCGGCCAACAGATTCATGCTGAAATCTTTGAACAAATCTACTTTGTATGTGGCCAATCCCTGTATCGTGAGCAATTCGCTACGGCTGGGTTCGAATTTATAAGAACCGAATTTGTAGAGATATTTGGAAATAACGCTCTCGTCCAGTTCGTCTTTATCGAAACGAGGTTTGGCGTAGGCGTCGGAAGTTGTATATCCTTTGTCGTATGCGATTTTACCGGTGAAGGTCAAATCCTTTATGGGAGTCCATTCGATCGATCCGTTTAAGATAGTACGTGAAGATTGTGTCTCCCCTCCGTCTTCGTAACGTCCCCAATAAGGGCTTACTCCGGCTGCAATTTTATCGGCGTCTGTAAGGGCATTCCAATTGTCGTAACGACCACCGTCTTCTATGCTGTAAACGGGTTTTCCCAATGGCGTTTTGTACACTCGCATATCGTTGTTGATAGGCCAAGTGTAGATAGAACTCATGCTATTGCCGAATGAACGGGATTTCGTATCGATATAATTTAATGATGCATTGATTTTTACCCATTTCGAAGGGGTGAAAGTTGCTTTTAACAAAGCACCCATGCGATTCTTGTAATCTTCGGGGACAACACCGTCGGTAGAAGTGTAGTTGAACGATGCATAAGCTGTGAATTTGTCTGTTCCTCCCGAAGCGTTCACATCGTATTTTTGATACAATCCCGTTCCCAAGAAGTTTCCGACGTTATCGTAGGTTCTTTCCCCTTCTTTCAAAAGAGGACCCCAACCTCCGCTTACGGAATTTTCTTTATAGAAACCGAGATTTCCCGGAGCATATTTCTGTTGAATTTTAGGGATTCTTACGCTGTTGTCGATTTGTACGCTGGCACTACCGTTCACGACGATCTGTCCGGTTTTACCGCTTTTCGTGGTGATTAGGATTACACCGTTGGCTGCTTCCGAGCCGTACAATGCCGATGCAGCAGCACCTTTCAATACGGTCATGTTTTCGATGTCGTTCGGGTTGATGTCACCGGCCGACGAACCGCCTCCACGCATGGGCATCCCATCGATAATAAACAGGGGTTCGTTATTTTGTCCTGAGTTGATGGACGAAATCGCACGAATGATGATTTGGGAACTGGAATTGGGTGAACCTCCGCTCCCTGATACTTGTACACCGGCAATTTTCCCTTGTAGAGAATTTACGAAGTTTGCCGATTGTCCGGCAGTAACCTCGTCGGCATTTAGACTTTGGACGGCGAAGTTCAGTTTTTTCTTTTCTTCCCGAATACCCATCGCTGTTACGACAACCTCGTCTAATTGTGTCGATGACGAGGTTAAAGTTACATTGATGACAGATTGGTTTCCAACTTGCACCGTTTTCGGTTGCATACCCACGTAACTGAATGTTAGGCTTGCGTTTTCATTGACTTTAATAGAATATTTTCCATCTAAGTCGGTTGTCGCTCCTTGTGAGGATCCTTTGACATGGATCGATGCCCCGATAACGGGCAGTCCGTCTTCGGCAGATACAACGGTCCCCGTTACGGTGCGTTGTTGAGCGAAACCTACTATAGCAAATAAGGAAAATAACAGAAGTAGCACCTGTCTTCTCATAATACTGCTTGTTTGTTAATAATCAAGGTTAGTAAATACTCGTTTATAATTTATTTGAATTAATCATGGTTGATTCTTGTTTTTCGTGGTTTAAATCAACGTTTAAAACTGCTGTTAAAAGTTTGTGTTATATTTTATTATTTTAAGTGTTTATGTTTTATTTTTCATCTTTTACTTGTACAAATATAGCGTTCTATTTTTAAATCGAAAACTAATTCTTCCACTTTTTTTCGCTTTTGACTTATTTTTTAGAATTAGAGTCATATTTTCACAATTATAAACCATCTCGATAGAAATTAGATTTTAGGGGGCGGGCTTTCTAAAAATATATTCTCGATACATAATATCCTCCGTCCAAAAATCGAAAAACCGAAAAGAAATCACATTTTTTCTATATAAATACGGTACAAAAAAATAAGTCATGCGGGAATTTCATATTCTTGGATAATGAGCCATAACCTCCTATTTCCTTTTCGAAAGAATCCTTAATAAAACTTTATTAGGCGATACTATCACCGAAACGATTAAAAGTCGAATAAAATGTTGGTTTTTTCGGGGGGACTTTTTAAGTTTGATAAAGATTTAAAACCTTATAGATATCTAAGAGATTTTTCTCTTTCGAAGCCTTTCGATAGATAAAAAATGTTGTCGTTTTTCATAATGAGTTTTTCTTTATGTATCTTTGACTCTATCGAATATGAGATATGGCTTAGCGAAAAAATGAGCAAGTTCTTTTTTTGAGTGGTTGCCTTTCCTTATATTTGTAGAAAAGAATATAGGATGCGGTTCGGCATAGTCAAATCGGAAATTAGATTTCTTGATTGCCTTTGCGCTCACCTTTCCCTATATTTGCGTAAAATGCAGAGATAGAATGCTTTTGGATAGGAACAGATTCGTTTGCTTGTGTTCTCTTGCGCTATCTTTGATTTGGCCTCTAAACAAGGCGGAAAAGACCTTTTTGACACCATAGGGCTGGGTATAAATCTTTTTATTTTCGGCCTGTTGGGAGTTTGAGGTGAGATGGAAATTTATTATTTATGCTGAAAAATATAACCATGAAGAAGAAAATGTTTTATGCGCTGTCTGCGCTTTTGTTGTGTAGTGCTTGTACTACGACACCACGTAATCCGTTTGAAGAACCTGCGAGGCCTGCCGGACAGGAAAGTGTTTTGAAGTTGGCTTGCGAACCTTTGGATACGGTGAGAGTCGGTTTTATTGGATTAGGAGCGAGGGGTAGAGGAGCTATTGAACGGTATGTCTATCTGCCCGATGCCAAAGTTGTCGCTTTATGCGATTTGGATTCGGTGAATGTAAACAAAGCGAATGAAATACTTACTTCGCACAAACTTCCTGCCGCCGATATTTATGTGGGTGAGGACGTTTGGAAAGAGATGTGCGGAAGGGACGACATAGATTTGGTCTACATTTGCACCGATTGGCACTCTCATGCTCCGATGGCTGTCTATGCCATGAAACAGGGAAAACATGTCGCCGTGGAAGTACCGGCGGCAATGACCGTAGCCGAGTGCTGGGATTTGGTAAATACGGCCGAACAGACTCGCCGCCATTGCATGATGTTGGAAAATTGTTGTTACGATTTCTTCGAAATGGCAACGCTCAATATGGCACAACAAGGCTTGTTCGGAGATGTGATGCATGCCGAGGGGGCTTATATCCACGACTTGCGTTCTTATAATTACGACACTACGGCGACCGGTTATAAAAACATGTGGCGGTTAAAAGCCCAGAAAGAGGAGGCCGGTAATCCTTATCCTACTCATGGATTAGGTCCTGTCGCCCAGATATTGAACATTCACCGGGGCGACCGCATGGCTACGTTGGTTTCCATGTCTAATGCGCAAAAGGGTATGCATCTTTATGCAGCCGAACATGGTATTACCGGCGAGGATACGGCACGTATCGATATGGGTGATATGAACACGACTCTTATTCGTACCGCCAAAGGGAAAACCATCATGATACAACACGACGTTACCAGTCCTCGTCCCTATAACCGCATTCACATGGTAAGCGGTACGAAAGGTTTCGCTCAGAAATATCCGCTTACGGGGATCGCTTTGGAACCCAATGCGCATGAGTTTGTCAGCCAGCAAACTCTCGACTCTCTGCTGAAAGTGTATGAACACCCCTTCTGCAAAGAGATCGGCGAGAAAGCTCGCAAAGTGGGCGGACACGGAGGTATGGATTTCATTATGGATTATCGTCTGATTCATTGCTTGAAAAACGGTTTGCCTCTCGATATGGACGTTTACGACGCAGCCGAATGGTCGTGTCTGGTCGAGTTGACCGACTACTCCGTTCGCAACGGCTCCGTTCCTGTACAGATACCCGATTTTACCCGTGGAGAATGGGATAAATTGCAAGGCTTGACTTTTGCCGAATAGAAAGATAAAATATGGGAAAATGGCTGTTTCAAGAGGAAACAGCCATTTCTGTATGTGAATAGTAAGGATTATTTTTATATCGATTGCCACAATACCCTGCGATATTACGGGACACGGCTGGGGAGGAATGTGTGAGAATGCCCTGCAATGCCACAGGGTATGGGTGAGAGGGGGTTAAAGAAACATTCTCTTTTGTGATGTAAGGATAGATTTTACGCTTCTCCCCCTTGTGTCGCATAGCGATAGGGGGGGGAGCAGAAGAAACAATAGTTTTCGACGGAGAGGGGGTGAGAAAGATAGAATAGGAGTTTTTTGTAAGACCAACCCCTCCGGCCTGCGGCCACCTCCCCTGTATTTTGCTGTCGCAAAACACAGAGGAGGAGGGAGATGCCTTTTTTGCTTTATTTTTTTGCAGCAAGCTGGAACTATCTAACCTTCTCCCTTGCCGTATTCCGTAGCCTCATGGGGTGTTGCGTTAGCGGTATGAGGGAGACCCGCGGAACAAAGTTCTGCGGAGAGGGGTTAAGGAGAATTAAAACTTAATGGTGATATCTGCGCCGAATGTAATCGGGCGGCCGCACTGTACGAAGCTGTTGGGCGTAGACAAGTTCTCGGCATTCATGGTCTCGAAGTAGAACGCCTGATAATGTTGATTCAGCAGATTTTTCCCCCATAGTTTCAAATCGGCATATTTCCCCGAAAGGATAATCGATGCATTTACCAGCCCATAAAAGTTTTGCGCAGCATCGTTGGCTTCGGTCCAGTATATTTTCCCTCGGCCGAGGTATTGCAGATCGAAAGTCAAGTCGGTCTCTTTGTCTAAGGGCAGGGTGTAAGCGCCCGATAGGGCGAGCGTATGAGCCGGTGCAAAAGGGACGAAATTGTTTTTGTAGTCGTTTTTCCCGTCGTTGTATTCTTGGAAGGTAGCATGGGTGTAACCGTAGGTCGCCGAGAGTAACAGCCGGTTGGTCGGGGTGGCTCGCAGCGAAGCCTCCAATCCGTAACTGGCGGTACGTCCCGAATTTTTGGTGATGCGGCCATATCCGCTTACAGCAGCTATTTGCTGATCGTGGCAATCGATGTAGAATAAAGATAAATCGGCAAACAGTCGATGGTCGATTAACTGGGAACGGCCGCCTATTTCGTAATTCCAGCTATGTTCGGGTTTATACGAGATGGCTTGGTTCACGTCGGTCGTGTTTTCGAAGGCAGGCATTCCGGCAGCACTGCGGCCCGGTGTGGGACGACCTCCGTTTCCACCGCTACCCATGTTCTTCATCAGTTCGCTCATCATGCTGGACCGGATTTGGGATTGTATCAAGTTGGAGAACATCTGGAAATTGTATCCTCCCGACCGGTAACCGCGGGTTGCCGAGGCGTAGACGAAACTTTTATTGCCGATAGCGTATTTCACTTCGAATTTGGGAGACAGTTCTATCGTGTTCATCGACTCCTTTCCATCGATGCCGAGGGGTAGGATAAAAGGCTGTTGAATCGACATCGGGGGGCGATTACCCATATTGATCGTGACGTTGGCACGCCCTGTGAGATCTTCGGTCGCATGGGTGTGATGGTAAATGCGGGTATGTTCGTAGTCTATTCGTAAGCCTACGGTGGCCGATAAACCGTCGATAAAAATACGATTGAGCGTAGCTTGTCCGAAGGCGGCAGCACCGTAGGTCGGTGTTTTGTAAATGCCGTCGATATACAGGTTGCGGTTATCTATATCTATTGTAATATCGGGCATTCCCGCTAATGCAGGGTTCTGTTTGAGAGCCGCCAGTTGGTCGTTGGTCTGTTTGGTGATGAGCAAATCTATCCCGTCTTGTCTGAAATCTACTGGGCCGTTCGTATGGGTTTGTTGATAAAACCCGAATAAGCCTCCTACCCACTCCCAACGTTTGCCTTTGTGCGATTTGACGGCAAATTCCTGTGAAACCGCATGCATTTTTTGTTTTTGTTGTAATGTAAATATGGAGCGGAGAGTAAAGTCTTGGTCCAAATGCATATCGTCGTCGAGGAATTGATAACCCGTCGTCGATGTGAAGATGAATCGGTCGTGGAGATATTGAACCGACAGACCCGACGTGAATATATCGCGACGATACGAGGCTTCGTCGTTGTAACTGATGCTGCCGGTCTTTTTCAGGGTTTTGTCATAACCGGCATATGGGTATCCCTGTTGGTCGCTACCCTCGTAGTCACCGCTGAAACTCAACTTCCAATGCCTGTTTACCCGCCAGTCTAATTGTACTCTTCCACCGCCCGACCGGGTACTTCCGCTATTTTGTCGGGTATATTCGTTTTTGAAGTAGCCGTCGTCCTGTCGGTAGCGGGCATTTATCGAGAATGCGAAATCGTCGGTAAGTTTTTGGCTGGTAGTAGCGGCGACTCCCCATAAGTTGTAATTCCCGAAACTCAATTTTATTTTCGAGCCCTGTTTTTCCAAAGGCGAGAGAGTCTTTATGTTCACGAGTCCCGCCATAGTATTCCTTCCGTAGAGAGTCCCTTGCGGTCCTTTCAAGACTTCGATACTTGCAATATCGATGAAGTCGAAATCGAAAGTGCTTTTATCCAGATAGGGAACGTTATTGACGTAGAGGCCTACGGCGGGAGAGTTGATTCGGGAACCTATACCCCGTATGTAGGCCGAGGAAATGAGTTTGGAGCCATAATCGGGAATAAACAGATTGGGAACGATGGTAGAAATATCCTTGACCGAACGGATATTCATTTCGTCGAGATTGCCCGTGTTGAGATAAGAGATGGAACCGGGGAACTCGAACAGTTTCGAATCCCATTTGGGGTTACTGATGATAGTAATGGCATTCAGGTTATATATGCGGTTTCCCAAAGAATCGGTAATCGCCGGTATCGGTTTACCGGTTGCAAGAAATGGTAAAGTTCCCAAGATGAACGCGAGCAGAAAATTTTTCATAAGATTTGTTTAACTGTTGAAAGAGCGAGTCTCTCTTTGAATTTTTGCACAAAGTAACAAGAGAAAAATTTTCTTTACAATCATCAATAGTAGTGATTTTTCGAGGGCGGGATATTATCCGGGTGTTAGATGAAAAACAGGAGGCTGGCGGCCATGACTGCCATGCCGGTGATGACGCCTCCTATGCCGTAGTGATGATGACCGTATTTTTCGGCTCCCGGCAGCAGCTCATCGAATGAAATGAACACCATAATACCCGATACGAATGCCAATAGAAGCGCGTGAATCGTGGGAGTCCAAAAAGGTAACAGAAACAGGAATCCGATGAGTGCGCCTACCGGCTCGGCCATACCGGAAAGCAGGGAATACCAAAATGCTTTCTTGTGGCTGCCCGTCGCTTGATAGATGGGTACGGAGACAGCGATACCTTCCGGTATGTTGTGAATGGCAATGGCTATGACGATGGGAATAGCTATGTCGATGTTGCCCAGTGCCGATGCGAATGTAGCGAGTCCTTCCGGGAAATTATGGATACTGATAGCCAGTGCCATCAGTATTCCGGTACGGTGCAATCGTTGTTGTCCCGATAGTTCTTCCACGCGGTGGATTTCATGTGGATTCTCGTCTTCGGGAATCAAGAAGTCTATCAATGCGATAAACGATGTCCCCGAGAAAAATGCGATCAGCATGTAGATATTAGACATGCGTGGGCTGAAATTCTCGCTGAGCATACCCAATGCCTCTGGCATCAATTCCATGAACGATATATATATCATTACTCCGGCCGAGAACCCCAATGCCGCAGAAAGAAATTTCGTATTGGTTCGCTTGGCGAAAAATGCAATGAGGCTTCCCACTCCGGTCGATAGGCCGGCTATCATCGTGAGGAGAAATGCCAAGAGTATAGAATTTATTTCCATATTTTCGAGATTGTATAAAACCGTAAAGGAAAACCGCACTATCCTCTTGTCGGGGGATTGTCCGTTTCCTTCGTGGTTTTTCGGAAACAAAGGTAATGTATTAAAACATTATGAAGTTCACCGAATAATAAAAATAACAAAAAAGAATGAAATATGTTAGGAATAAACCGTTGGCTCTACGTATCTTTACCCGCTGAAAAGAGAGAATATGCAAGATTATAACGAAGATATTGTTATCGAGCAGTTACAGAACCCGGCGACTGTGCGGCAGGCATTCGCACGGGTCGTAGCCCGGTATAGTGAGCCGTTATATTGGCAGATTCGAAAAATGGTACTTTCGCACGACGATGCCAATGATTTATTGCAAAATACATTCTTAAAAGCATGGGGAAGTATCGAGTATTTCAGAGGGGATGCCAAATTGTCGACTTGGCTTTATCGTATTGCAGTGAATGAGGCATTGACTTTTCTGGCACGGGAACGAGAACGACGGAATCTTACGGCCGACGATACCGATGATTTCCTGCTCTCTCATGTAGAGAGCGACGAATATTTCGACGGAGATCGTGCACAGAGGCTTTTGCAAGAGGCGGTTTTGCAACTTCCGGAGAAACAACGCCTCGTTTTTAATATGCGCTATTTCGACGAAATGAAATACGAAGATATGTCCGAAATTCTGGGAACATCGGTGGGTGCATTGAAAGCATCGTATCACCATGCGGCGAAAAAAATAGAGGAATATCTGCAAGATCATGTTTAAACCTTTTCATTATTTTCGTGTCTAACAAACAAAAGGTGAAGCTATGGAAAAGAAAACTCCCCTGTTAGATGAAATCGGTAGGAAGCACGGTATGAAAGTGCCCGGCAATTATTTTGCCGATTTCACCGAAAAGATGACGGAAAGTTTGCCGGAAAGGGAATTTCCCGAACTCGTGCAAACTTCGTTATGGCTTCGGGTAAGACCGTGGATTTATATGGCAGCCATGTTTGCCGGTATATGGCTTATGATGAAAATGTTTACGGGAATATTCTCGGTGGAAAAAGGAGAAACTCCTGATATGGAAATGACGGCTTCGGCGACAGATGGAAGTACGATAGAAGACGAGTGGATCGCTTATTATGTCGATGATTACACGGCTTATGAAATGCTCTATACCGATAGCGATTATTAAAGGAGAAGTAGTTATGAAGAAAATAATTTTATTATTATCGGCCGTTTTATTGTGGGCATTGCCCGTTTCGGTTTCGGCACAGAATAAGAATAACGACAAGGCGAAGCAACAGCGAAAAGAACAGTTTGACCGGTTCTGTAAATTCCGTCGGGATTTTATGATGAAACAGATCGGGCTTTCCGAACAAGAGGCGAAACAGTTCTTTCCCTTGTATGAAGAGATGGAAGGAAAAAAATGGACGGTAGACAGGGAGGCTCGAACTTTTGCTCGGAAAATAGTACGTTCGGAAACGGCTGTTTCAGATGTCGAGTATGAAAAAGCGGCCGAAGTTTTACTGGAAAAGGACGAGAAGTTGGCAAAGATAGATCGGGAATATTACGACAAGTTCAAAACCTTTCTGTCGAATGAAAAATTATTTAAATTCAAAAATGCCCAAATGAAATTCCCGAGAGCCATGATGAAATGGCATGGCGGGAAACATCATCATGAGTAATAATGTAATGTATAGGATAATGAAGAAAGGGAGAAGTTTTTTTGATCTTCTCCCTTTCTTTTTATTTATGGTACAAATATCTTTTCCGAAAAACCGTTTATATGAAGGATATACAATCCGGTATTCAATCCGAGTTCTCTCCATTCGATTCGGGTTCCGGGCTCGACATCTGTTTTATCGGAGTATCTTATGATTCCGTCCGGGGTCGATAATATGAGGTTTATTTTACCCGCTTGCGATGTGAATAAAATTCCGTCTCGATAAAGTTTGTATAGTTTGTCTGTCGACAAGTTGTCGATAGCGCTCGGTGAAAGCACCTCTTTGATTCCGGCGAGAGCGTCTATTTTCCCGTATCCGTAAATGGAGTTGGGACATGCTCCTGTATGGGAATCTTGGCGGGCAGTCTTTTTCAAAATCAGTTGTATATCTTCGGGAGATAGTTCTGGATTTGCTTCTAACCATGTGGCAATGACTCCGGCGACAAAGGGCGAGGCTTGCGATGTTCCCGTCATTTGTCCCCAATAATAGCTTTTCCCGTTTATCGTTGCCCGGGCGACAGTGTTGGCGCTACTCTCCTTATAGTAATCGGAGTAAGAAGATACGGCGCTGAAAATCATTCCTCCCGGAGCCGTCACGTCGGGCTTTACTCGGCCGTCCGAAGCCGGACCTCGGCTCGAAGTGTAGTTGATTTTATTCAACGGGTAATCGATCAACATGGACTGTTTCTTTCCCGAAAAATTTGTCCATACGTTTCGGGTTGTATAGTTTCCGACAGAAATGGTTCTCTTTCCTGTTCCTCCCAATTCCCCTAATGTACGGTCGGCATCGAAATTGACATGTGTACTTTTCCCGTTGTCGGTGAACTGTCCGCTGTTTTTGTCGGTCCAGAGATCGATGTGTTGGGTTTCGCCCGTTACTCCTATTTGTATGTCGTAACCTTTTAGATTGAGATTATTCAAGGCGACTCTATACATGCGCCTCGTGTTGTTCCACAATTCGGTATAGTAGGCGATTTCTCCGCCTTCCGAATAGTTGAAGTCGGCAGGGACGGAAAACGATTGGTCCGTACCGTTCGAGGTACAACTCCATACGGTTTCGCCTTGCGAGTCGGTTAACGAAACGGTAACGGTAAACCCGTCCGATTCACCCCAAACTTCGAATGTGTTGGCGGCATATCCCGATGGTTTGAAAAATGTCAGTACAGGAGCCTCTGCATTGTTGAGTTCCATCGAAGCATGAGTTTTGTTTTTGGCATCGTTCCCGATGGAGCCGACCAGAATTTTTCCTTTTCCCAGCATGGCATCGATGGCTTGATCGAAAAGCGAAGTCCCGTCGTGCGGCCCGTAAGAAGTATTTAGGCTAATGTTGACTACGGCCGGTTTGTCTATCGAGTCGGCATAGTTGAATACATATTTAATACCATTCAGAATATCGGTATCTTCCAATGTCGATCCTACCATTACTAAGTCGGCATCATAAGCTACTCCGTAATAGGGATTCTTGTCGAGTGTCGTGGACTCCGAGGTCGCTATTGTCCCGAAATAACCGCCACCGGCTATTCCGGCTACATGGGTTCCGTGTGTTTGCTCTTCGTTGTCAGTCCCTTCGGCAAGAATATTTTCTTTATCCGACAGTAGTTTGTTATCGATTTGATTCCAGAATCTTGCGATTCGGAGGGTCTCGCTGTCAGACGAGCGGAAGGCCGGGTGAGTTACGTCGAATCCAGAGTCTACAAACCCCAATACGACATTCTTTCCGGTATAGGGAGATGAAAGAGACTCCCCGTTTTGTACCAGTACTACGTTCGTTTCTGTACGTGCTTCATCTAAGGATAAAGATGCTTTTCGAGGAAGCTCGGCTCTTTTTACGAAGTCAGAGTCTAAAAAACGAGACAATTCCGACGGTGAAATACATATCGTGTAGAATCCGTTTCCCAATGACACATACGATAAAACGCCACATTCCAGTAAATCGTTTCCGGTCGTACGTTCATCGCATTGAACGAGGAGTCGCAGATCTTTATCCTGTCTGGATAATTTTTCCAATCGATTGTCAGTGCGAATTAATTGATCGAGCGTTTGGCGCGATGAGGCCGATAGTTTTTCGTTGGCTGCAAAACACGTCATGCTGTTGAGGAATAAGATTCCGCAGAACAGCATGACGTAAATATAGATTCGATTCATAAAACTTTATTTATAGGGCACAAATTTTGAAAACAGCATTCCCTACTTTTACTATATAAATTTTACCCGGGATAAACGGGAAGTCATATCGACCGTTATTTACAAGCCCTTGATTTATCAATCGACCGTCTGTTTCGTAAATAGTAATAGGTTGAACGGAAGTATCGTTTATCGAAAAACCTTGTCTGGTAACCGTCAGTTCCAACTTTTCGTTTTGGGTATTTTCAATTCCGGTAGAATTATACACGACTGCAACGTCATCGATTTGCAGATAATTTCCTTCGGCAACTTCAAGCGGTTTTTCCGGTTTTTTACTGAGGTAGTTGGATGCACAGAACACGATGTTCATTTTTTCGGGAATCTCTTGTGATGTATAATCGATAGAGATTTCTTTGGTCTCGAAAGCATCTATATCGTTATCGATGGTCAATTCTCCCGACCCTATCAAGGTAGCACCCGCATTCCCGGCGAGAACAGCGCTCATTTCGTCGGTATGGTTGGCTCCGCTGATATCGGTCGACTCGGCCGAGCCCTTCCATAGATAGACTTTGATATGGGCAGCATCGTCTATGTCGCTTGTAGGAGCATTGTAGTATTGGGCTTTGAAGGTGATTTTACTGGGACGTCCCGTAAATTCTACACCTCCGTCTACACCCAAGTCCCCTGTTGCAGCTGTGAAATAAGTGGTGTTTACATATATCCACGGAGTTCCTAATGAGAGGATTCCCGGAATGACGTAACCCGTTTTGGTTCCCCACATAATACTGCCTGCGAAAGTGTTTTCGATGGTGGGGTAGGCATTGGTGTCGTCTCCACTTTTGGAAACTGTTCCGGCTTTCATCGATGTGAAACCGCTAATATTGGAATATAATGCATGCCAGCCTACGGGTTGTACTTTCTGGTTACCTCCGTCGCTTTCCCAAGCTCCGTTAAAGTCGTCTCCTGAGAAATTTTCACTATGTGCCGTTAGAGAAAATAGGGCACAGCAACTTAAAATAAGATAAAAATTCTTCATAATCCGATTTGTTTAAATGACTTTGAGTATAATATTATATTTTTGTATCGGCAAAGTAAAGAAAAAAATGTAATAATGGAAAGAGAAGAAGGAAAATAGTAGTAATTATTAAAGTTTTAAGAAGTATGAGAAAGAAATTTGCTTGGTTTTTCTGTATATTTATGTCATCTCTTGTTTTATTATCATGTAGTGAGGATAATAAAAAAGGTGAAGAACCCGGGGACGGTACGGGAGGAGGAACTCCTGAGGGGGATACTAAAACTTATTTTGAAACGACCTATTCCGATTTGTCTGCTTACGTTGACAAAGATGTGAGCGAGATATGGGCTGCTGTGGGAAATGCTTCGAAAGATGAGGAAAATAATATCCTGTATGTGCAGGATCAAAAAGGCAATCGATACAAAGCGACGTTTAAACTCGATGGAACGATGATTGCTACCATAGAAATGGTTTTGACCGGAAGTTCCGAAAACAAAGGGATTGAAGTGTGGGAAAGTATGATATCTTCTTTCCGGGATTATAAATTAGGGACTTTCCTCGGTACGAAATTTAAAGATTACGCTACGGGCGAGGGAGGTATCAAACAAACCACAGAAGAGACGATTCCGTTGTTGACTCTGGAAGCCAATACGTTGATATATCCTGTATTCGGCATACAGAAAAAAGTGTATTGTTGTCCTATCATGGATAAGGATAAATTCCGTGTAGAAATGTGCCGCAATTATTTACCTCTCGATTTTAGTACATTGGGTAAGTATGTGGGTGCGAATATCGATGAAACTCTGCAAGAGTTCTATGCGATCAGCAATAAAATACTTTTCGGGACGGCGATGGCATATCTCTATTTCGATAGT
This sequence comes from Barnesiella intestinihominis YIT 11860, assembly GCF_000296465.1. Taxonomy (NCBI): domain Bacteria; kingdom Pseudomonadati; phylum Bacteroidota; class Bacteroidia; order Bacteroidales; family Barnesiellaceae; genus Barnesiella; species Barnesiella intestinihominis. The sequence continues at coordinate 998,056 of NZ_JH815203.1, read as the reverse complement.
GCGATCGATTTGAAGGGTAATAACTATACGGTTAATTTCGATTCCGACAAAACATTGGAAACCGTTTTGGAAATTTCGGCATATATTCCTGAAAACGAACAAACTATCGATCGTTGGAAAGACCTCTTGCAAAACTATGCCGATTATAAGTTAGGCACGTTGAAAGAAATGTATGTGACCGATGCTTTCGGCGATAAGGTACAAGACTTGGCCGATGCGCAAGCGGCGTTCGATTTGTATGAGTCTAACGGTCGTAATAACGGGATCATTGCTCGTTTTGAGACGGCTTATGGTAACAATTCTCTCATATTGAATAAAGACTATTGTTATATTCTTGTTAGGAAAAGTTAGGCAGTCGATTGTATGGAAACAAAGAACGCTCGGGGTAATTCCCGAGCGTTCTTTGTTTTTTAAGGGAAATAATCTTAGCGAGCAAACAAAACAGCAAAGGTGTTGTTCTATGAGATACAGACGGTACAAACGCTTGTGGGGAGAGCTTCGCTCTTTTGGAGCAATCGGGGTCAATCGTCTATGAGTTCAACCATCAAAAGTATCTGATATGAGAAAAGTTTGTGAAAAACTACACATGAAAATCCGGTCAGGGTTGCTGTTAGGATTATGTTGCCTGTCGTGGTCGCTATCGGCGCAACGTATGGCCGTGCAAGGGACGGTAGTCGATAGTTCGGGAGAGCCGGTTATCGGGGCGAATGTCATTGTTCGGGGATCGTCTGCGGGCGTAGCGACCGATCTCGATGGGCGGTTCCGTCTCGATGTGGTTCCCGATGCTACTCTCGTAGTTTCCTATTTGGGATACAATACGCAGGAGGTTCCGGTAAACAATCGTTCGCAGATAACGATCGTTTTGCAGGAAAACGCTGTGGCTTTGCAAGAAGTCGTGGCGATAGGTTATGGAACTGTCCGCAAGAGCGATGCCACAGGGTCGGTTACTTTGGTGAAACCCGATGAGATAAATGCAGGTTTAGCGACTTCTGCACAAGATTTGTTGGTCGGGAAGACACCGGGTGTAGTAGTCACTCTCAACGGCGGTAAACCCGAGGGTGGCGCCGATATCCGTATTCGTGGAGGTTCATCGCTCAATGCGACGAACGACCCTTTGATCGTTATCGACGGTGTTCCTGTCGATAATTCGGGAGTGACCGGAATGTCCAATTCGCTATCCATGATTTCTCCCGATAATATCGAGTCGTTCACGATATTGAAAGATGCTTCGGCAACGGCCATTTATGGGTCGAGGGCATCGAACGGAGTTATCATTATTACGACGAAACGGGGACAGTCGGGAAAACCGCAAATCAATTTTACGGCCAATATGTATGTGAATACACCTCGTAATAAAGTGGGGGTACTCGACGGAGACCAATTCCGTCAGGTGATAACCGATTATTACGGAGAAGGGAGCCCGGCTTATAATTTATTGGGGACGGCCAATACGAATTGGCAGGACGAAATTTTGCGGACGTCGGTCAGTAGCGATTATAATCTGAGTGTAGGTGGAACGTATAAAATTCTGCCGTATCGGGTTGCGGTGAGCTATACCAATCAGAATGGTATTTTGAAAACCTCTGCTATGGATAGGGTGACGGCTTCGATAACGTTGAATCCCAAATTTTTCGACAATACGTTGAGTGTGACGGCCAATGTGAAGGGCTTTTATATGCACAACCGTTTTGCCGACGAAGGTGCTATCGGTGGCGCGGTATCCTTCGACCCGTCGCAATCGGTACGGGTCGATAACCTGCCCATCGGTAACGGATATTTTACATGGTTGAAACCCGGAACCGACGAATTTATAGGTATCGCACCCGTAAATCCGGTATCGCTTATCGACGAACGGTCCATGAAAGCCGATGTCTATCGCAGCGTGGGTAACTTGCAGCTCGATTATGTAATGCCTTTTTTGCCGGCGTTACATGCCAACTTGAATTTAGGATACGATGTCTCTCATAGTATTCAACATAATCTCATGACTCCCGACTCCCCTCTTACTTACAAGGAGAATAAAAAAACAGGGCTGGGACAAGACGAACGGTTGAGGCAACTCAAACGGAATTTGTTGCTCGACTTCTATCTCAATTATAAACAGGATTTCGAGTCGATACATAGTAGGCTCGACGCTATGGCTGGATATTCGTGGCAACGTTTTTATAAAGATGGAGGAACCCGCACTACATTGATGCCCGATAAGGAACAATGGTTCGTCTCGTCCTATACCGACCATTTACAGTTGATTTCCTTCTTTGGGCGTGTGAATTATACCTATAAGGACACCTATCTGTTTACAGTCACATTACGTGGCGATGCGACATCTCGCTTTTCGAAAGATAACCGTTGGGGCGCATTCCCGGCCGTTGCGTTGGGGTGGAAAATTATCAACGAGCCTTTTATGGAACGGGCGACTTCGTTTATGAGCGAATTGAAGTTGAGGTTGGGCTATGGTATTACGGGACAGCAGGACATTAGCGACAGTTATTTCCCGTATATGCCGTTGTTTACGATCGGTTATCCTACGGCATCCTATCCGTTCGGCGACCAATATTATTATACGATACGTCCTAACGGCTATGACCCCAATATTAAATGGGAGGAGACTACGACGTGGAATGCCGGTATCGATTTCGGATTTTTGAATAATCGCATTACGGGATCGTTGGATTACTATTATCGCGAGACGAACGATTTGATTAGTCGTATTCCTGTTCCGGCAGGGTCCAACCTTACGAACGAGATATACACCAATGTGGGACGTTTGCGCAACGAGGGTATCGAATTCAATATTCAAGCAAAAGTTATCGATAATAAAGATTTTACTTGGGATTTGGGTATGAACGTCGCTTGGAACTCCAATAAAATAACCAAACTGAATAAAAGCGAGAGTGCCGATTATTACATTCCGGTAGGAGGTATAGGCGGAGGTACGGGCAATACCGTACAGGCTCATAAAGTAGGGTATCCGGCATACAGTTATTTATTGTATGAACAAGTATATGATGCCGATGGTAATCCCATCGAGGGATTGTATGCCGACCGTAACGGCGACGGGGTCATAGACGAATCGGACAAATATATTCACCACAGCCGTGACCCGAAAGTCGTTATCGGTATCAACTCGACCATGAATTGGAAAAATTTCGATTTCGGAATCTCTTTGCGGGCCAACTTGGGCAATTATGTTTATGACAACGTATTATCTCAAAATTCGATATATAGCGCGATGTACAACAGCGCAGGTTTCCTGAGCAATATCATGCGGCGTGGGGCGAAATTCGAAACCCAGCAATACATGAGCGATTATTATTTGAAGAATGCCGGATTTCTGCGTTGCGACAACATTTCGCTGGGATATACTTGGAAACACCTGTTGGACGATGCGTTGCGGCTGAGAGTTTACGGTGCGGTACAAAATCCTTTTGTCATTACCAAATACAAGGGGCTCGACCCGGAAGTTTTTTCGGGTATAGACAATAATGTTTATCCTCGGCCCACGACCTATACGTTGGGTGTCGTTTTGACCTATTAACCTCTAAAAATACAAAAATATGAAGTCTTTTATATATAAATGTTTTATAGGCGGGAGCGTCGCTCTTTCGATGACTTTGTCTTCCTGTTTGGGCGATCTCGATTTGAAACCTATCGACGATAACGTGATACAGTTGTCCGACTTTAAGGACAATCCGCAATATTACACGCAGTTGTTAGCCAAAGTATATGCCGGTTTGGCCGTGTCGGGGCAAGAGGGCCCTGCCGGTAATCCCGATATACAAGGGTTCGACGAGGGACAGGCGCAATACCTGCGGGCCTATTGGAATTTGCAGGAACTGCCTACCGACGAAGCCGTGTTAGGTTGGAACGATGCTGGACTACCCGAACTGAGTATGTCCACATGGTCGGCAGCCAACGGTTTTGTATATGTCATGTATAGCCGCGTGTTTTTTCAGATAGCTTTATGTAACGACTTTTTACGCAATACGACCCCGACAGCGCTGGCTGCCAATGATGTCCCCGAAGATGTCGCTGCTCAGATACAGACCTATCGGGCCGAGGCTCGGGTGTTGCGGGCTCTTTCCTATTGGCATGCTATCGATCTGTTCGGTGCGGTCTCTTTTGTGACTGAGGAGAATAAAATCATGGAGGCTCCCAAGCAGAAGTCGAGAGCCGAGATATATCAATTTATATTGGACGAGTTGAATGCCGTAGAAGAGTCTATTCCTTTACAACCTCAGTATGGGAGGGTAGGACGCGATGCCGTCAATATGATTCGGGCGAAACTCTATCTCAATGCTGCGGTTTATACCGGTACGCCGCAATACGGATTGTGTGCCGCCGAGTGTGAAAAAATAATCGCTCGGCACAATACCGGGACGAATCATGGATTGGCCGAAACGTATAAATACTTGTTCGGCGGCGATAACGACCGTTATGCGAGGGGCGGCAATGAAAGCGAAATACTTATGACTGTTCCTTTTGATAGCGATTCGATTCGTTCGTACGGGGGTACGATGTATCTCACCGTAGGCTCGTATGGAGGTAAAATCTCGGCGAGAAATTATGGGGTAAACGATGCTTGGGCCGGCCCCCGTTCTACCTCTACGCTGGTACTTTCATTCTCTCCGCAAGACGAGCGTTATGCCTTTTTCAGCGAAGGAGCGAGTATTAACAATACCAACCTTTCTACCTATCAGGACGGTTATTCGGTCGTGAAGTTTACCAATCTGCTCTCTACCGATTGGGACAATGCAGCAGGCCGTGCCGAATCTTATCCCGATACCGATTTCCCCTTGTTCCGGCTGGCCGATGTCTATCTGATGTATGCCGAATGCGCATATCGGGGAGCTGCCGATCGGGAAACGGGGAGAACCTACATGAACTATTTGAGGGATAGGGCAGGCATGCCGCAATACGATTCGGTAGACGATATCACACTCGACGAAATTTTGCAGGAACGTATGCGTGAGCTTTATTGGGAAGGGCATCGTCGTACCGATTTGATTCGGTTCGAAAAATTCACCTCCGGTAATTATTTGTGGCCGTGGAAAGGAGGCGTATATGCCGGTAAATCGCTGGATACCAAATATAATCTATATCCTATTCCGGCAAAGGAAATCGCTGCCAACCCCGGCATACAACAAAACTATGGCTACTAACGGTAAAAAACGACAGAATTATGAAATCTTCTTTTATTAAATTATCCGTTTGGATAGGCTTGTCGGCACTTGTCGCCTGTAACGATGTGGATACTCCCAAATATGACTTGCAGGCTGCACCCGAACTGGCGCCTCTTGCACAACCGGCTTTGGTGTTGAACGAAGCCTCGTCGGGGTTTATAGCCGAGACATTCTCATGGTCGTCGGGAGACTATGGTTTCCCCGCCGCTCCCGTTTACACATTGGAGATAGATAACCGGAAAGATTTTCCCGATCCTATACAATTAGCCGAATCGAATACCGATTATGTTTCGGTGACTGTCGCCCGATTGAATATGGCGACTCTTATTCTGGACGGTCAACCGGGAGAACCTTGTGATTTGTTCGTCAGGGTAGTAGCCAAGTTGACAGCCGACCATACCGTCGCTTCTTCTCCTCGCGACATTACGGTGACGGCCTATGACGAACCTATCGTGTATCCCAAACTGTATGTCCCCGGTAATTATCAAAACTGGGATATTGCGGCAGCACCCGTGCTGCAATCCTATCGAATGAACAATCGGTATGAGGGATATGTCGATTTTGTGGTCGCTGGAAATCCCGATGCTGCGGTAGAATTTAAAATAACCACTTTGCCCGATTGGGCGCAGGGCGACCAGTATGGCGATGGAGGTCCCGGCCGATTGAAACTCGATGGGGAAAATATCTCATATACTCCGCAGGGTTATTATCTCATGCAGGTAGATTTGGATAAATTAACCTACAAATTGACTTCGTCCGAACCGGTCCCGTGAACCATCTGCACCGTGAGGTGTTTTCTATATATACTGTGTTATGTGTGTGATGGCGGAGGAAACGTAGCTTTGAACGGCTGCGCTTCCCCCGCTTTTTGGGTGAAGTGAAGATACCCACCCATGACGCAAAGGTGAAGCTATGACTGTTTTATCTCGTTAAAAGCAATATAATTTATCTGTAAAGAGATTTTTCAATATTGTTTTTTGCTCGTTGTAAGAGTGTCTTGCAAATTAAATTGTGAAACGGTTTGATTATGGCAAAATAACATTTCCCTAAATTATTATGGAATCTGACTTTTGTGCTGACAGATATGCGTTGATTATCACGTTCCATGCTCTCGGTCATAAACACAATTTCCAAATCAAGATGTTTATCATTTTTGCATACCGTTGCCATATTCTCGGATTCGATAAGCACCAAATCCGATAACTTTCTTTCTTTTTTCAATCCGAAAGGTCTCATCACGACATTACGGAACTTCATCAAAAGGGTTATCCATTTGGGGGCAGAAAAGAACAGTTCAGACAACTCTGCCGCACTTATAAATCTTTCAGTATGAATTATATCGCTGAATTCATCTGTATAATCGTAATTCTTGTCGCCTTTCATGATTCTTTATTTCAATAACTTACGGTTGTAATTATTGCCACTTTCCAATATGCTCATCTGATGAATGGCTATTTGGTTTAGTCTAACAAGACGTTTGCTCTGTGGCATACCTTGTTCGATGAATACAGCATTGAGATTCTCCATATTCGACAAGCAGATAAGTTCATTGATAGTAGCATAATCACGAATATTGCCTGTCAGTTCGGGGTTAGCTTCCCTCCATTGTTTTGCTGTCATACCAAACATCGCCACATTCAGTACGTCAGCTTCGTTTGCATAAATAATATTTGCTTGTACCGGTGTAACTTCCTGCGGGATAAGGTTTTGCTTTATGGCATCAGTATGTATGCGGTAGTTGATTTTAGATAATTCACGTTTGGCCGACCAACCGAGTTGCTGGTGTTCTTCTGCTTTTAGTCTCTGATACTCTTTAACAAGAAGTAATTGAAATTTAGGAGAAATCCACATGCCAAAATGATATGCTATATCCCGATGTGCATATGTGCCACCGTAGCGACCAGCCTTAGAACGAATGCCGATTGCACTGGTCCTTTCTATCCACGTTTTCACAGAAAGCACGAAATTGTTGCTCCCTGCCGCATTTTTAATTGTACCGAATTCGGTACAATTAAAATCGGGGTTATACAACATTTCCCATTCGCCAAGATATTCGATAGTGCTTTTAAGACTAAGCCAACGGAAGATAATATGCTCTTGCAATTGACTTTTTGCCATGTCTGTAAGGCTGATGTAGTCTTCTTCATTGTACTTGACAATGCTAATATCTGTATTTTGAACGGTAATTTTTGCCATTGTATTGTAATTGATGCAATGAGTTTCAATCACAAAAGTCGCTATAATTTGCGAGATTATGTCTTTTTTAATGGACTATTTGCAAAGATGAAATACAACAATTCGATTATTGGTATTGTCTTTCCCGACAATTATTTTAATTCTATATTAGAAAGAATTATTGAATAGTATTGTATTTCAAGTGTCTGAAATTCAATCTGTTAATAAATTATTGTCTTTGATTTTCAAATAATTCGCTAAAAGTTTATTCTTCAAATGGTTGTATCGAGCCGCCGAAAATCTAAAATATATTGAAATAGAGATATTGCCGATTTTTCTTCGATTATTCCGCTGTTTTTCGATAACTTTGCGCCGAAACATAATCAAATAACAAGTGTCATTATTCGAGCTTTTTGTTTTGGCTGTCGGGTTATGCATGGACAGCTTTGCCGTGTCGTTGACATCGGGTGTCCTTTTGAAGCCTTTTACGTTATCCCGTGTTTTGAAGATAGCCGCTTTTATGGCGGTTTTTCAGGGAGCTATGCCGCTTATCGGTTGGTTTTTGGGCATTGGGTTTAAGAATTATATAGAAGCCTACGATCATTGGGTAGCATTCGGCGTTTTACTCTTTTTGGGAATGAAAATGATTTATGAAGGCTGGCCCCGGAAAGGAGAGTCCGAACCCTGTTGCATCGATCCTGCCGATACGCGCACGTTGGTGGGTCTTTCGTTGGCTACGAGTATCGATGCTTTGGCCGTGGGTATTTCGTTTGCGTTTCTCAACATGACGATGATTACGCCCACGATAGTTATTGCCGGTGTCACATTTGCCTTTTCTTTGGTCGGGGTTTATATTGGTCGTCAGTTCGGTCGCCGTATACATAACTTTGCCGAGGTCGTCGGGGGAGTTATCTTGATAGGGATAGGCGTGAAAATCTTGTTGGAACATTTGTTTTTTTAGGAGGTTATGGATAAAAGATATGCTCGTTCGTGGTGGGCGGTCGTTCTGTTTTTGGTCGTGTTTCTGTCGACAAGTACCATACGTCGTTGTGGCAAGAACACATATCGATATGACGAGGGGCTGATATTCGGCACTTTTTACCACATAACCTATAAATATCCCGAATCGTTGTCCGAAGAAATCAAGAACCGGTTGTTGCAATTCGACGCTTCGCTTTCTCCGTTTAACGATACTTCTATTATTTCGCGGGTTAATCGCAACGAACCGGTCGAGACCGACCGGTGGTTCGAGCATGTGTTCAATGCTTCGCAGCGTATATACACACGCACGGGTGGGACGTTCGACCCTACCGTATCTCCGCTTGTCAATGCATGGGGATTCGGTTTTAAAAAAGGGGTTATTCCCGATTCTGTTCAGGTCGATAGCCTGTTGCGGCAAGTGGGTATGAATAAATTGGCTCTTGAAAATCATCGGGTATTAAAGTCCGATACTTGTATTACTCTCAATTTTTCGGCCATAGCCAAAGGATATGCCTGCGATGTGATAGGACAGTTATTGTTCGATAAGGGAATCGATGATTTTATGGTCGAAATAGGCGGCGAGGTATTCGCCCGTGGAAAAAATCCGGAAGGAAAAATGTGGCGAGTGGGGGTGAACCGTCCCACTATTGCCGATGGCGAAGCCGGAACGATCGAAGAAATCGTGCAGATAACCGATGCCGGATTGGCTACATCGGGTAATTATCGCAATTATCGTATGGTGGACGGAAAACGGATTGCACATACGATAGACCCCGTAACAGGTTATCCGGTACAACACACGTTGTTGAGTGCGACGGTAATGGCTCCCGACTGTATGACTGCCGATGCATATGCTACCGCTTTTATGGTTATGGGATTGGAACGCAGTAAGGCATTGGTCGATTCTTTGCCGGGGGTCGAGGCTCTGTTTCTCTATCAAAACGGTAGCGATACTACCCGGATAGATTATTGGGCAACGCCCGGAATGCGGGAAAAGATAGAGCGGTAGAATAATCTCTTGAAGCCATGAAAAAGCAGATAAAAGAAATACCCTCGATACTCTTCCTTATGATTTCTTTTGGAGTAGCCATTCGGGTAATGACCGGAGGAAAGGAAGAAGTCCCTTTGCACTGGAATGTCCGGGGCGAGATAGATTCGTGGGGCGACACGTGGACGATCGTTCTTCTTCCTGTCATCGCTTTGGCGTTGTATGGATTACTCACCCTTTTGCAACGTCGGCCTCAATGGTATAACTATCCCTGCAAAATAACCGATAAGGCAGGTGCATACAAACTCATGTCGGGTATGATAGGTCATATCAAGAACCTCGTTATGCTGCTCTTTCTCTATATTACGCTGTCTGTGGCGCAAATCATAGAGCTGAGTACCTGTGTGTTGCTACTTATCGCTCTTGCCATACCGTTCATAATTATTGTTATGTCCAAAAAATTCGAACGGTTTTCTTGAAACCGATTGCCGATGATTGTTGCTTCTTTTTGATTCGGTTGTCTTGTGTCTCGGTGTTTTTTACTTGGCCTAATTATGCAACGTCAATGTGATTTCCCCGCTTAGCGAGCGATTCATATTTTCTTTTACGACTTTGGCGGAATAGCGGTGACCGAACAAGAACATAAGTTTGGTGAGTACGGCTTCGGTTGTACTGTCATAACCGCTCACTACGCCCACGTCTTCGAGTTTGCAACCGGTTCCGTATCGGCTCATTTGTACGCTTCCTCCCATACATTGGCTCACATTGACGATAACGATGCCTTTGTCCACGGCCTCTTTCAGTAAGTAGAGGAACCACTCCTTCACGGGAGCGTTTCCTGATCCGAACGTTTCGAGCACGACACCTTTCAATCCCGGAATGTTTAGAATGGAGCGCACGGTTTGTTCCGATATGCCGGGGAACAGTTTCAGTACTACGATGTTGGTATTCATCAAATAGTGCGGACGCAGAGGTTTCGATGTGGTGCGGGCGATTTGGTTTTCGTCGTAGTGAATGTGTACCCCCGCCTGTGCCAACGGAGGATAGTTGGTCGATACGAATGCGCTGAAACTTTCGGCACTTATTTTAGTTGTACGGTTCCCTCTCAGCAGATGGTTGCCGAAAAAGATACACACTTCCGGGACCAGAGGATCGCCATTGGTATTCTTGGCGGCAGCTATTTCGATGGCGGTAATCAGGTTTTCTTTGCCGTCGGTTCTCAACATGCCGATGGGAAGTTGCGAGCCGGTGAGAATAACCGGTTTGTTCAGATTTTCGAGCATGAAACTGAGAGCCGATGCTGTGTATGCCATCGTGTCGGTTCCGTGCAAGACGACAAATCCATCGAATAAGTCGTAATTGTCGGCGATGATGTGTACCAGTTTTACCCACGAGTCCGGTTCTATTTCCGACGAGTCGATGGGGGGCTCGAATTGTACCGTCGAGATAGAGAATCCAAGTTGTCGCAATTCGGGAACTTTATCGAGAAGGTGATGGAAATTAAAAGGTTCGAGGCTCCCGGTTTTGCTGTTTTCTACCATTCCGATAGTTCCGCCGGTGTAAATGATAAGGACCGATGTTATATTTTCAGGCATACATCAATGATTTATTTCTTTACAAAAAGTAGTGGATACGGACTGAAACGAATAGGATTCGGTTGCGTCGGGTATGCCACATTTTTTTGTTTGGTTGTACAAAAATAGTCATTTGCGGGGGAAAATATCATTTTGTTTGGCAAAATATTCCCTATTATCGGCTATCTCCCTTTTCATGTGGCAAAAAGACATTTTCAAAATGCCGTTTAAAAACGTCTGTAAAATACAAAATTGTAAAAGAAATGATATTTTTATAAATCATTTTGTGCTTGTTTTTATTCAAAAAATAAAAAATAGATTACTTTTGCAATAAAAGAGAAAATAGATGACATCGGGCGGCAGTCGATAGAGTTTGGTTGTATCCCTCGGTTGTTGCATGTTTGAGAGGATTTAAAGATGATAATATTGATGACAAGGTTACGATATAGAACATATTTTTTCTTCGGGGTTACGGCTATGGGTACTACCCCTTAGGGGGGAGGACGTTATTTCATTATCTCGATTTACCGTAATTGGGTATGGCTTTTAACTAAGTTTTGTAACTTTGTGTATGATTCCCCATAGGTTGGGGAAGGTAACACCGATAGAAATTCACCAGATATGAAAGTATTGAAATTCGGAGGCACGTCGGTCGGCTCGGTAGAGAGCATGTCGAGTGTCAAACATATAGTCGAGAGTTGTCGGGAGCCTGTTATTGTAGTGGTTTCGGCGCTGGGGGGAATAACCGATAAACTCATTGGCACGGCCAAAATCGCAGTGGAAGGCGGTAATGCTTATGAACACGGTTTTCGTGAAATCGTAGATAGGCACATTGCCATGATACATGGTGCTGTCGATTCGCGCAAGAGAGACGAACTTCTGTCGCTCGTAGAGCCGTTGCTCGATGAGTTGGGAAATATTTTCAAAGGCGTGTCTCTCATTAAAGATTTGTCGGTAAAGACCCTCGACACGATTGTCAGCTACGGCGAGCGTCTCTCCTCGTTGATTGTCAGCCGGGTTATCGACGGGGCCGAGCATTACGATTCCCGTCTGTTCATTAAGACGCAGATGCAGTGTGGTAAACACATTGTCGATTTCGAGGAGACCAACCGGTTGGTGAAAGCCGGTTTTAATCCATTGCCTCGTATAGCCGTCGTTCCGGGATTTATCGCCTCTGACAAGAGCAATGGCGATGTCACCAATCTGGGGCGTGGGGGATCGGATTATACGGCAGCTATCTTGGCTACCGCTCTCGATGCCTCGCAGCTCGAAATCTGGACCGATGTCGATGGCTTCATGACAGCCGACCCCCGGGTAATCAATACGGCATATGTCATCGAGCGGTTGTCGTTTGTCGAAGCGATGGAATTGTGCAACTTCGGTGCAAAGGTTATTTATCCTCCGACCATTTATCCGGTATTTCACAAAAATATACCTATATTCATTAAGAATACTTTTAATCCTTCGGCTCCCGGAACCCTCATATCCGAGGACAATTCGCATGCCGAGGGGAAGGCCATCAAGGGTATTTCGTCTATCAACGACACGTGTCTCATCACTTTGTCGGGTATGGGCATGGTGGGTGTCATCGGTATCAATTCACGTATATTCAACCGGCTGGCAAAGTCGGGTATCAGTGTCTTTTTGGTGTCGCAGGCATCTTCCGAAAACAATACGACATTTGCCGTGCGCAATGCCGATGCCGAGTTGGCGGTGAAAGTATTGCGCGAAGAGTTCCGCCATGATATGGCTGTCGGAGAAATCAGTGCGATCGAAGCCGAGAAAGATCTTGCCACCGTAGCTATCGTGGGCGAGAATATGAAGCATACGCCCGGTATTGCCGGAAAACTGTTCAACGTTTTGGGTCGTAACGGTATCAACGTGATAGCTTGTGCGCAGGGGGCTTCTGAAACCAATATATCTTTTGTAATTGCACTTGGTAGCCTGCGCAAAGCGCTCAACGTCATACATGATTCTTTCTTCCTCTCCGAGTCGCAAGTGCTCAATCTTTTTGTTGTAGGTGTGGGTACGGTAGGTAAGGACTTGTTGCAACAAATCAGCAAGCAACAGCAACGGTTGCTCGAAACGAAGGCATTGCAGCTTCGGTTAGTGGGCATTGCCAACTCGCGTAAGTGTCTTTTCGATAGGGAAGGTATTGACGTCGAGCATTGTCAAGAGCTGCTCGATCGTTCCGAAATGGTTGCTTCGCCCGAAAAAATCAAGGACGAAATTATCAAAATGAATATCTTCAATTCGGTGTTTGTCGACTGTACGGCAAGTCCCGATATAGCCGCGCTTTATAAGACTTTGCTCGACCACAACGTATCGGTAGTGGCATCCAATAAGATAGCTGCTTCGGGGTCGTACGATTCCTATCGGGAATTGAAGCAGACCGCTCGCAAGCGTGATGTGAAGTACCTTTTCGAGACGAACGTTGGAGCGGGGCTACCCATTATCAACACGATTAACAACCTCATCAACAGCGGCGATAAGATCTTGAAAATCGAGGCAGTGGTTTCCGGTACGCTCAATTATATTTTCAATGTGGTGGGAGCCGATGTCCCGTTGAGCCGGGCTGTGCGTATGGCGCAGGAAGCCGGATACAGCGAGCCCGATCCTCGTATCGATTTATGCGGACAGGACGTTATCCGCAAGTTGGTGATTTTGGCGCGCGAGGCTGGATACAGGGTAGAGCAGAGCGATGTGAAAAAAAAGCTCTTTATCCCCGATGACTATTTCAAAGGTTCCCTTGCTGATTTTTGGAAAGCGATACCGCAATACGATGCCGAGTTCGAACAGTATCGTAGACAAGTCGCCGATCGGGGTAAAGTTCTCCGTTTCGTCGCCACGCTCGACCACGGCGATGTCGAGGTGGGGTTGCGTGAAATCGATTCGGCTCATCCGTTCTTCCATCTCGAAGGGAGTAACAATGTCATATTGCTGACTACCGAGCGTTACCGGGAATATCCTATGGTCATCAAAGGATATGGTGCGGGAGCCGAAGTTACAGCCGCCGGTGTCTTTGCCGATATTATCGGTATTGCCAACATTCGATAAGGGTTATAACGAGTGCGAAGCATGGAAATAAGTAATGAGTTGAATGTCGGTTCCAGAGAGCAGCTGCGGGCTTGGCTGAGCGAGAATCACGATTCTTGCGATGAAGTCTGGATAGTGTGTTGTCGTTCCGATCGGGTGCACACTTGCGGGTTACCCTATTTGGACGTTGTCTATGAGGCGCTATGTTTCGGCTGGATCGATTCTACTTGTAAGCGGGTCGGCGACAAGATGTTGCAACGGCTCACTCCCCGTAAAAAAGGAAGCAATTGGACCGAGCTCAACAAGGCTCGTTTCAGGTATCTCGAACGGGAAGGGACGATGACTGATGCGGGAAGGGCGGTTTTTCCCTATTTGCTTGAAACGGAATTTACGATAGACGATATTATCGTCGAAGAGCTGCGGAAACACCCTGTGGCGATGGATAATTTCTCTCGGTTTCCGGAGCTTTATAAGCGGGTGAAAATAGGAAATATACAAATGAAAAGAAATAATTCGGATTTGTATCGGCGACGTTTGGACAAATTTATCCGGTTTACTTGTCGAAACAAGATGTACGGCGAGTGGAACGACAATGGAAGACTGTCGCAGATATATGAGAATAAATAAAAAACAAAGGGCCTATGAAATATATCATTGTTTTGGGCGACGGTATGGCCGACGAACCCATCGGGAAATTGGGTGGACGAACGCCTTTGCAGGCGGCCGATACTCCGGCTATGGACTGGTTGGCAGCTCATGGTCGTTGTGGTTTGTTGAAGACAGTCCCCGATGGTTATCACCCCGGTAGCGAAATCGCCAATTTGTCGGTATTGGGTTACGACCTCGACCGGGTGTTCGAGGGTCGAGGCTCGTTGGAAGCGGCGAGTATGGGAGTCGATATAGAGTCGGGCGAGATGGCGATGCGCTGTAATCTCGTCTGTATCGAAAACGGTCGTATCAAGAATCATTCGGCAGGACATATCTCTACGGCCGAAGCTGCCGAATTAATCGATTTTTTACAGAAAGAATTGGGAGGTGAGGATGCCAATTTCTTTCGAGGCGTTTCGTATCGGCATCTGTTGAAGTTGAAAGGCGGAGACAAGCGAGTAGACTGTACTCCTCCGCACGATGTTCCCGGTACGCTTTTTCGTGAGGTAATGGTTCGTTCCCTCGTTCCCGAAGCCGTTCCGACAGCCGATCGTCTGAACGAGTTGATATTGCGTTCGCAACAGATTCTGCCGTCGCATCCGGTCAATCGGAAGCGTGTCGCCGAAGGTAAAGATCCGGCGAACAGCATCTGGCCGTGGTCTCCCGGTTATAAGCCCCGTATGGAGACACTGGCCGAGCGTTATGGGATAAAGAGCGGCGTTGTCATTTCGGCGGTAGATCTTATTCGGGGTATCGGGGTATATGCCGGTCTGCGGCCTGTCGAAGTCGAGGGAGCGACCGGTTTGTATGATACCAATTACGAGGGTAAAGTTCAAGCGGCGATCGAGGCATTACATACGCACGATTTTGTATATTTGCATATCGAAGCCAGCGATGAAGCCGGGCATGAAGGCGATGTCGATTTGAAAGTTCGCACGGTCGAATATCTCGATCGTCGGGTTTTAAAACCGCTCATTGATGCCGTATCTCGAATGAACGATTCGGTGACGATAGCCTTGTTGCCCGATCATCCCACCCCTTGCCGGTTGCGCACTCACACGGCCGAGCCTGTCCCGTTTGTGATTTACAAATCTGGGGTGGAGCCCGACGGAGTCACCCGGTACAGCGAGTCCGATGTAGCCGGCGGCGCTTATGGGGTGCTGGTAGGAGAGCAGTTTATAAAAGAGTTCTTTCGGAAAAATTAAAATAGAAAAGAGCGATGCAATTTTACAGTACGAATAGAAAAACTTCGCCGGTTTCCCTCCGCGAAGCAGTGGTGAGAGGATTGGCAGCAGATAGGGGGCTTTTCATGCCTGAGGTGATTCGCCGGTTTCCCCCGGCATTTTACCAAAATATGAAAGAGATGACCTTGCGCGAAATTTCTTTTGTCGTGGCCGAGGCCTTTTTCGGGGAAGATGTGGAAGCCGGTAAATTGAAAGAGATTGTCGACGAGACGCTCAACTTCGATATTCCGTTGGTGAAGGTGGCCGATAACCGGTATAGTTTGGAACTTTTTCACGGACCCACGTTGGCATTTAAAGATGTGGGGGCGCGCTTCATGGCTCGGTTACTCGCCTATTTCAATAAACAGGAGGGCGAGCGGCAGGTCAATGTGTTGGTAGCTACATCTGGCGATACGGGCAGTGCCGTGGCAAATGGATTTTTAGATGTTCCGGGTGTAAAAGTATTCGTGCTTTATCCGCAAGGGAAAGTCAGCGAGATACAGGAAAAGCAGTTTACCACACTCGGTCGCAACATTACGGCATTGGAAGTGAGCGGTACATTCGATGATTGTCAGGCATTGGTGAAGAATGCCTTTATGGATAAGGAGCTGAACGAGAAACTCTATCTTACCTCTGCCAATTCTATCAACGTGGCCCGTTTCCTGCCCCAGTCGTTCTATTATTTTTACGCCTATGCGCAGTTGTGCGGGTTAGTCGGGAAGCCCGAAGAAGTCGTGTTCAGTGTGCCCAGCGGAAATTTCGGCAATATTACTGCCGGTTTGATGGCTAAACGCATGGGACTGCCTGTGAAACGGTTCATTGCGGCCAACAATCGCAACGATGTATTTTTGCAATACCTGCGTACGGGAGTTTATACGCCGCGGCCTTCGGTCGCCACTATCGCTAATGCGATGGACGTGGGTGATCCCAGTAATTTCGCGCGAATACTCGATTTGTACGGAGGCTCGCACGATGCGATTTGTGCCGAGGTAAGCGGGGTAAGTTACACCGATGAACAGATTCGTCGAACGATGAGCGAAACTTTCCGTAACGAACGATACTTGCTCGATCCTCATGGAGCCTGTGGTTATCAGGCGTTAGTCGACGGATTACAGCCCGGCGAGACAGGTATCTGTCTCGAAACGGCACATCCGGCTAAATTTCTCGAAACGGTCGAATCCGCTGTTGGCGAGACGATTTCGGTTCCCGAAAAACTGCAAGTCTTTATGCAGGGCGAAAAACAAAGTATCCTTATGCCGGTCGGCTTCAACGCTTTCAAGCACTTTTTGCTCAATCAGCAATAAAGGTTCTGTTACGTAAATCAAACAGCCGGGAAATTTTCCCCGGCTGTTTGATTTATATGACTATATTATTATTGTTTCTGAAATTCTTTTTCTAACAGGATTTTTCCGTCTTCCTGTTTTACTTGAACCTTCAATGAATGGTTTGAGGCAAACAAGGTCAATACCGAGTTGTTCGAGTTCACGATGATGGGGAAGGAGGCCGCATTTCCTTTGTCGGTAAATCCGAATGCGTGCTCGTGACCGCTCAACATTAGATCTATTTGTGCCTGTTCCAATAAGGGCAGTAGTTGTTCCCGCAGCCGTTCGGAACCGTACCAACCGCCTTTCGTGAAAGGCATATGTGAGATAACCACACGGTAGGAGGCGTTCTTGAACTCTGGGTTGTCTATCTCCCGAGACAGCCAATCCTTTTGTTCGAGCATATAACTGTCGAAGTCTATCAGTCCAGAGTATTCCACATCGGTGTCAGGTTTGTCTTCACCGCAGTCCAACACGATGAAGCGAACGGGTCCATAGGTGAAAGCATAATAGAATTTACCGTTGGGGCCGGCGAAGTATCGGGAGAAGTTGCGGGCATATGCTCCGCGGGTTTCGTGATTGCCTCTTGCGTACACGAATGGCTTTTGGGTAGCGAACAACTCGATGGAGGTGTTGAGGAAGCTGGTAAATATGTCGTTTTGCCGGTTGATGTGGCTACACATGTCTCCGCAGAAAAGTACCATGTCGAAGTCCTGTGGCGGAGCCATGCCCAGTAGTTTCTTTTGCAATTCGTTATTCCCATGTATGTCGTTGACCATAACCATTGACAGGGTTTCTCGATGGTTGTCGAGAGTCGTGAAGGTCAACGGTTTTTTCCAGATGTCGGTGGATACTACGGAACCCATAACAGGACGGTAGGCCCGCAATTCTTTCACTTCTTGCGACAATACTCTGTAAAAATAGGTCGTATTTTTTTCGAGTCCTTTGACCGTCACCCGGTGCAGCGTGTCGACACAATATAACCCGTCTTGTGAGGCATAGGCTTTTCGTGGCGGTTGGGAGTAGAAACTTTTCCCGGCCTCCTTTTTGCTAAATTCCACCCACGATTTGCAAGGCTTATCGGTGGTCCACACGACTGTTACTTCATCTTCGGACAGATTCTGTAAATAGGGGCCGTGAGTAATTTGGGCTGAGGGCTGTCCGGCTATGGCGTAAAGGGGAAAGACTATCCCTGCGACTATTGCAATGATTGATTTCTTTGTCATATCGGTAGATTCTAAAATAAATTATTCTTTAAACTGTGTTTTGTGATAACTATATAAAGCGGGCATAACTCGAAAAGAGGATAGGTTTGTGAAGAATCGATTACGGTATTTGTGTTTTCAAAAACTTAAAGCGACATTTTTATCCCCTTTTGTATGGGATAGAATATTTTGGCTTTACTACAAAGATAACATATTTATTGCTTGTGTGATACTTCTCGTAAAAAAATAAGAACGGTTTTTAAGTGAAGGTGTGTGATTGATACCCGTGAAAAGGGGTGATATAAGACTTGAAACGTCCCTGCCCGTATATCGGGCGGGGACGTTTCGGCGCGTTATGATTTTGATTTATAATTATACTTTTTCCAACGCTTGTTTCAAATCGTCGATGAGGTCGTCGATATGTTCGGTTCCTATGGAGAGGCGCACCGTGCCGGGGAAAATTTCCTGTTCTTCTTTTTCTTGGTCGGTAAGTTGAGAATGGGTAGTCGAAGCCGGGTGAATGACCAACGATTTCACGTCGGCGACATTGGCGAGCAGTGAAAAGATTTTCAGGTTGTCGATAAAACGATGGGCTTCTTCTGTACCCCCTTTTATCTCGAAAGTGAAAATCGAACCGGCTCCCTGTGGGAAATACCGTTCGTACAATGCATGGTCGGGGTGGTCGGGCAAAGCCGGGTGGTTTACCCGTTTTACTTTCGGGTGTCGGGACAAAAAGTCCACTACTTTCAAGGCGTTTTCTACATGACGTTCCACGCGCAGGGAGAGGGTCTCCAATCCCTGTAAAAGCAGGAATGCGTTGAAGGGGCTGATGGCTGCTCCGGTGTCGCGTAGGATAACGGCGCGTATGCGGGTGACGTATGCGGCTGCTCCGGCGGCTTGGGTGAATCGGATACCGTGATAACTGGGGTCGGGTTCGCTCAATTGGGGAAATTTACCCGAAGCCGTCCAGTCGAATTTGCCCGAATCGACGATTATACCTCCCAACGATGTGCCGTGGCCTCCGATAAATTTCGTCGCCGAGTGTACGACGATGTCTGCTCCATGTTCGATAGGGCGTATCAGATAGGGCGTACCGAACGTGTTGTCGATAATGAGCGGTATGTTGTGGCGGTGGGCTATCTCGGCTACGGCATCGATGTCGATGATGTTCGAGTTGGGGTTACCCAGAGTCTCGATAAAAACAGCTTTCGTGTTCGGACGTATGGCTTTCTCGAAATTCGACAAGTCGGCAGGATCGACGAACGTTGCCGTCACGCCGTAAGCAGGTAGGGTATGATCCAGCAAATTATAGGTCCCGCCATAGATCGTCTTGGCAGCGACAATATGGTCGCCGGCACAAGTAATGTTTTGAAAAGCGTAAGTGACGGCGGCTGCGCCCGAAGCGACGGCAAGGGCGGCCACTCCGCCTTCCAGTGCGGCGAGACGTTCTTCCAGTACATTTTGGGTCGGGTTGGTTAATCTGCCATAGATATTGCCGGCATCTTTCAATTCGAATCGGGCGGCGGCATGAGCCGAATTATGGAATACATAAGAAGTCGTTTGATAAATAGGGACGGCTCTTGCATCGGTTGTGGGGTCGGGTTGTTCCTGTCCTACATGAAGCTGCAAGGTCTCGAAATGCAATTTTTTCTGTGCCATTATCGTTCGTTTTTTTATTGAAATATCTATTTGTTTGTCCTGTACAAAGCTATATATTGTAGATATATCGAACAAGAATTTTTATAAATATGGAAAATATAACTATATTTGCCGATATTATTAGAGTAAATATATCGTTTGTAATCTTGGGGACTTCCCCGAAAGAATACTATTCTATGGAAATATTGGATAAAACCGATTTGCAGATATTGCGAGTCTTACAAAACAATTCTCGCTTGACAACCAAAGAATTGGCGGCAAAAGTTAATTTGTCGCCTACACCTGTCTTTGAACGGGTGAAACGTTTGGAGGCCAACGGGTATATTAAAAAATATGTGGCAGTGCTCGATCCTGCGAAGCTCAATCGGGGTTTCGTCGTCTTTTGTAGCGTCAAGCTCCGTAGGCTCAATCGGGACATAGCCGCCGAGTTTACCCGCATCGTCCGGGAAATCCCGGAAGTGACCGAGTGTTACAACATTTCGGGCGATTACGATTACCTGCTCAAAATACATGCTCCCGATATGAAATATTATCAGGAGTTTATTATCAATGTATTAGGTACGATAGAGAGCATGGGGTCGCTCATGAGTACTTTTGTCATGGACGAGGTGAAGCATGAGTATGGCATTCCGCTTTAATTTTTCCATGAGTTGTCCCGCTGCCTTTTTCTTTCCTTTCCGTATCTTTTGCTCGTAAACGGTCAAGCGATTTCGAGGTCGAACGTGTCGTATAGGTTTTTTATATCGGGATTCTTTTCGATCATCTTCATCAGTACATCTTTCGGACTGAAAATAATTTCTTTCTCTCCCGGTTGGTTGATACGTAATTGCATGGAGAACTGGTTGTTCTTCAAGGCATTTTGTAGGAAAGACATCAATTCGTGGAAATGCTCGTTGATGTGGTCCACTTGAATTTGGGAATCGACCGACACTACGAAATTCTTGGGGTCGACGAGCTGTGGGCGGCAACTCTGCATCGTATTGACGAGCACGACTTCTGTCGGTATGGTTTTGGCGTATTCCAGCCAAGCTGTGGTAAGGGCTTCGGCTGTGAATGGTGTATCGAGTACGGTTTGTACGGTCGATGTGTTTTCCTCTGCGACAGATTCTGCCGGTTTCTGATGTATAGAGATACGAGTCGGGGGAGCCGCTTTTCTTGTTTGCGTCGGAGCTGCCGGAATATCCCGTTTAAAAGTTGTAGGCCGTATGGTTGCGGCTCGGTATGCAGCCTGAGGTTCGGCAGTCTGGGTAACTCCCGATGTGGTTCCTGCCGTTTGTTGAGAGGTCGTGGTGTTTGGTGTCTGGGTCGTTGGGCTTACCGTTTGTCCGGCGTTGGGAGCCGGCGTTATCTTCTGCAACGGGGGATTTTCGGGAGCGCTAGTAACAGGGTTTGTGATTTGGCAAATCTGTATTAGAGTCAACTCCACCAAAAATTGTTTGTTGTTGCTTATGCGATAGTCAAGATCACAACGATTGCTCAGTTCCATCGCACGGTATAAGAAAGGTAAGGTACATTTTTCCGCCTGTTCGCCATAGCGTTTGGCCACCGATTCGCTCACTTCGAGCAAGGGGAGGGTTACCGGGTCTTTACTGACCAGCAGATCGCGGAAATGACGGCTCAGTCCGCCGATGAAAAATTGGGCTTCGAAACCGTTGTCCCGTATTTCTTTGAATATCATCAACGCCTGCGGTACGTTGTTTTGCAAGAAAGCATCCACTAATCTGAAATAGTACTCGTAATCCAGTACGTTGAGGTTTTCGATAACCGATTTATAGGTGATGTGTCCGCCCGAAAAACTGACGACTTGGTCGAATACCGAGAGAGCATCTCGCATACCGCCGTCGGCTTTTTGGGCGATGATGTTCAGGGCCTCCGGTTCGGCGGTGATACCCTCTTGTGAAGCCACATATTGTAAATGTTCGGCTATGTCGGTAGTGGTAATCCGTTGGAAGTCGTACACTTGGCATCTCGACAGAATCGTGGGCAATATTTTATGCTTCTCGGTAGTTGCCAGAATGAAAATAGCATGGTGCGGCGGTTCTTCCAGCGTTTTCAAGAAAGCGTTGAAAGCGGCAGCCGACAGCATGTGCACCTCGTCGATGATAAACACTTTGTATTTGCCTATTTGAGGCGGTATCCTCACTTGGTCGATGAGCGTGCGTATATCGTCCACCGAGTTGTTCGAGGCGGCATCGAGCTCGATGATGTTGTAGGAACGTTGTTCGTTGAAAGCTCGGCACGATTCGCATTCGTTGCAGGCTTCTCCCGATTCGGTCGGGTGGAAACAGTTGATTGTTTTAGCGAAAATACGGGCACACGAAGTTTTCCCTACGCCGCGAGGGCCGCAAAACAAATAAGCATGAGCGAGTTTGTTCGAGTCGATCGCATTTTTCAGAGTTTGAGTCAATGCTTTTTGTCCTACGACCGAACGGAACGTCGATGGCCTGTATTTTCGTGCCGAAACGATATAATTGTCCATATAGATTTTCTAAGTTCTTTTGCAAATATAGTGAAAGGAGAGCGCAGAGGCAAACGAAAATTTCATTTTCGGCTTGACTATGCCGAACCGCATCCGATATTCTACAAATATAGTGAAAGGAGAGCGCAGAG
>NZ_JH815203.1:905188-975442 GCF_000296465.1 Barnesiella intestinihominis YIT 11860 | reverse complement strand
TGCCGAACCGCATCCGATATTCTACAAATATAGTGAAAGGAGAGCGCAGAGGCAAACGGAAATCACATTTCTGGATTGATTATGCCGAACCATATCTTATATATTCTACAAATATAGGAAAAGAAGAAGGCAAGATAAAATGAACAAATCTATTTTTCATACCTAGTTGCCCTCTATATTTTGAAATATACAAAATTTTTCCGTACCCTATTCCGGCAAATCGCTTTTCCCGAAGCAGAGAGGCAGCAGACTCCGTATGGACTCTACGATATAAATTTCTTTTTTGCCGTAGAGATAAATGCGCATCGGCTGGTTGTAGCGTTCCTCTGTTTCGAGAATTACCTGCCGGCAAGCACCACAGGGTGCTGTGGGGTGGTCGATGAAATCCCCGCTGGTTTGAGCGGCGATAGCCAACGCCTCTACGGGCAAATTGGGATATTGAGAGTTGGCATAGAATAGAGTAGTCCGTTCCGCGCAAATTCCTGACGGGTAAGCGGCATTTTCCTGATTGCTTCCCGTGATGACGGTTCCTCCCGATAATAGGGCGGCAGCACCTACTTGAAAGCGAGAGTAGGGCGAATAAGACCGGTTTGTTGCCTCTTTGGCGGCGTCGATCAACTTTTTCTCCTCTTCGTTTAGCTCATCATACGAACAAACGATTATCTTTGTGGTGATGTTCCGGTTTTCCATAACTGTAATTAAGTCGGTTCTATATTTGTGTTTACAAATATAGCGAAAGGTGAGTGCAGAGGCAAATAAAAAACAAATTTTGAGAGAACCGGATTTCTTGTCGTTTATTTTTAAGTATTGAGCGAATTATGAAACTACGATTCATCATATCCTTGCTTGCGTTGACTCTCTCGTTTTCGCAACTCTCGGCACAACGTAAAAATAAGGCCTATCTCGATTATATCGAGAAATACAGTTCATTAGCGGTAAAACATCAAAAGCAGTATGGCATACCGGCCAGTATTACACTGGCACAAGGGTTGCTCGAATCGGGAGCCGGTCGTAGCGAATTGGCCCGTATGTCCAACAACCATTTCGGTATCAAATGTCATAGCGATTGGAAGGGGAAGAGGGTTTATTACGACGATGATAAGAAAGACGATTGTTTCCGTAAATATAATAAACCGGAAGATTCGTTTGAAGATCATGCCCGTTTCTTAAAGAGAGCTCGCTATGCTTCTCTTTTCGAATTGAAAGTGACCGATTACCGGGGGTGGGCGAAAGGTTTGAAGCGCTGCGGGTATGCCACCGATAAGTCGTATGCCAATAAGTTGATTCAGACCATCGAGCTTTACGAACTTTATAAATACGACCGCCGTAGTTTCAAGCCTATTCGGGCGAAAGACCTTTTACCCGTTATCGTAGCCAATCCGCATCCCGTTTATCGTTCGTGGGGATTGCTTTATGTCGAGGCTCGCGACGGCGACTCGCTCGAATCCATAGCGAAGGAATTCGGTTTCTCGGTGAAAAAACTGGCGAAGTACAACGAAGTTCCCAAAGACTATCCGTTGGAGGCCGGCGACATTGTCTATCTCGAAAAGAAAAAGAAGAAAGCCGAGAAAGGCTATGACTTCTGTATCGTCCGTTCAGGAGACTCTATGCACACCATTGCGCAACGATACGGTATCCAGTTGAAAAATCTCTATAAGATGAACAAACTCCCGGACGATTATACCCCTTCGGTGGGCGATACTCTGCGACTGCGGTAGATAGTAAATGCGACATTCACTATCGTTTGAGAAGTTGTTTAGAGGTATATGTATGATTATAAATCGATTTCCAACTCCACGGGACAATGGTCCGAGCCGAAAATTTCCGTGTGTATTTTCGCACTGCACAATTTCTCGTTGAGCGATGCGGAGGCAAGAAAATAATCGATACGCCAGCCGGCGTTTTTTTCTCTCGCTTTGAATCGGTAAGACCACCACGAATAGATGTCTTTTTGGTTAGGATAGAAATAGCGGAATGTATCGGTGAATCCGGCAGACAGTAGTTGGGTGAATTTATAGCGCTCTTCATCGGTAAATCCGGCGTTTTTCCGGTTCGTTTTGGGATTTTTCAAATCGATTTCTTGGTGAGCCACGTTCAGGTCGCCGCATACGATGACCGGCTTTTGGGTTTTCAGTTGTTTCAAGAAGTGCAGAAAATCATCTTCCCATGTCATACGGTATTCAAGTCGTTTTAATCCTTCTTGCGAGTTGGGAGTATAGACATTTACCAAGAAGAAATCTTCCATTTCGAGAGTAATGATACGGCCCTCACGGTCGTGTTCTGTTCTATCCATGCCGTAACTGACACTGATGGGTTGAAGTCGGGTAAAGACAGCTGTTCCCGAATATCCTTTCTTTTCGGCATAGTTCCAATAAGACTGGTAACCGTCGAATTGCAAATCCAGTTGTCCCGCCTGCATTTTCGTCTCTTGCAGACAGAAGAAGTCGGCATCCAATTGCCTGAATATATCGGTGAATCCTTTGTCGTAACAAGCACGTAGCCCGTTGACATTCCAAGATATGAGTTTCAGCATAGTGGTTTTTCTATTGTGATTGAGAACAAAAATACAATTTAATTGCTATTCATGCGAAATCGACCGTAAAAATTATTGTAGTCCGATAAAAGAATAGTGTCCCTCGTTCGGGTTGTTACCATATATTTTCGGTAGCATCGCTAATAAATGTCTGTTGAAATCTTTCCTTTGTCATTTTTCCTGTTGGATAACAAGGATTGCAAATTCGTATAGAGGGAGAATGACTTTCGATAGGTTCCGTTTCTGCAAGGGGGAATATAGGGGGAACCCCACGAAACAAAGAGGAACCCCCAAAGGACTGTTCAAAGCAACTCTTTTACCCTCCTCCCTGCCGTTTCCCGTGGCATTGCGGAGTGTCGTGCAACAATAGAAGAGAAATGCACAAAACTATCCTTATGCCAAAACATAAAATGCCTCTTTCAATCCTCTCCCCCCTGTGTTTCCGTAAGGGAATATAGGGGGAGTGCCCGCAGGGCGAGGGGGTTAAACACAATAGTAGAACAAAAGTATGAAACTCCACCCCCTGCCGTGTCCCGTGGCATTACGGGGTGTCGCCCAGCAATAGGGGGAGAAAAACAAACACGATACACAGGAAAGTATTATCTTCCTCCCCTGTGTTTTGCAACGCAAAATATAGGGGAGGTGTCACGGAAGTGACGGAGGGGTTAAAACAGTATAGCAGTGTTTTTGAATGGTTTCTATACTCTTTTCTTGCCGTTTCTCGTAGCATTACGAGGTATTTCAGTTCTCATTATCGAAGATATTTAAACCTCCTCTCCTGCCGTGTTCCGTAGTATTACGGGGTGTTTTGCAGCGCAAAATATAGGGGAGGTGTCACGAAGAGACCGGAATGTATTTGTCGACAAGCACATTCATCGCTAAAATACATGGTTTACCCCACGGATTTTCTGCTGAACTTAAAGAGGACTGTGAAATTAAGAAGCTGTTTTAAATTTATTCCGAGACAGATTGAGACCTATGTTGAAGCAGATTGGAGTCCGAGATATGCAGTCAATAGCGGGCTATTGACAAAAATCAAGGGATTCTAGATGCGAGACAGGGGCTCAATATGGCCGGAACATACCTGCTTGCAATGATAATATTATTTCTCAATAAATTTAAAACAGCTTCTAATATAAGTTCCACGTAATAGAGAGGACTTGAAACTCAGTACGCCGGTTTATCTGGTTGGCTATTTCTTGATCTTCGGGAGAGAGCCCGTTGATATATTTTTCATCGAGTACATCGCCTTCTTTAAATTGCGGATATTGTGTGGCGAGTTTTTTAGTGATGACTTTGGGACGGCTTTCCCCATAGCCTTTCGGTTGCAGACGGTCGGGATTAATGCCCGATTTGATAAGGTAGTCTACTACCGAGCGGGCACGGCGGTCCGACAATCGCAAATTGTACTGCTCCGACCCTTTTAAATCGGTGTGTGCACCCAATTCGATAGATACGTTGGGATTGTCGTTCAACATCTTTACCAATTCGTTTAGCGAAGTTTCCGATTCGGGACGTAAAGTCGCTCGGTCGAAGTCATAAAATATGTTTTCGATGAGAATAGGTTTACTGATAGATGCCAGTACGAAGTTAACACCGTATTCGGCATCGGCCTCTTCGTTGTCCGAGATAAATTCTTGTTTTGAATTCAGATAGCCTCGGCAGCTGGCCAGCATGACATAGTGCACTCCCCGGTCGAGTTTGAAGCGGAAACTGCCGTCTTTTCGGGCAAATTCTTTTTGGTTCGATCCGTCGTTACCCACGATACGGATAATTGCATCGGGCACGGGTTCATCGTCCTTGTCGATGACTGTGCCGCTTATCCATACGCTTATCGACGGAAGCTCGAAACTGTATATGTTGTCATATCCGCGTCCGTCTCCGCGGTTCGATGAAAAAAATCCGCTTTCTTCTTCCCCGAAAGTAATGCCGAAATCGTCGGCCTGCGAATTGATGGGAGCCTTCATATTCTCGATTTGCCAGAAGCCCGAGTCGTTCATTCTCGCTTTGAAAATATCCAGTCCTCCCATACCGGGGTGACCGTCCGATGAAAAATAAAGGTCGCCGTTCGACCGGATATAGGGGAACATTTCGTCGCCCGGTGTATTGATTTGTACACCTAAATTTTCGAGAGTACCCTCTTTCTCGGTTAACGATATACGCCAGATGTCCTTCCCTCCATAACCGCCCGGCATGTCCGACACGAAATAAAGGAATTCTCCATCGGGTGATACCGCCGGGTGGCCGAATGCCGATAGGGTGTCGGCCGTTATTTCGTATTTTTGCGGGGCGCTCCATTGTGCGCCGGTGCGGGTGGAAGTATAGATTTCTACCGATGTGTCGGCGTTAGGCTCGCGACGAGCTTTGGTCAGATACATGGTCGTACCGTCGGGACTGAAACTGATTACACCCTCGTCGTCTTCTGTGTTTACGTCACCCTCTATGGGTTCGGGCTTTTGCCAAGCTCCCCGCTCGTTTTTTTTAGAGAAAAATAGATCGCAGTTTTTGGTTCCGGTGATACCGCTTTTATTCTTGCCCAATGCCTTTTCGGTAGACGAGGAGAAATAAACTTGGTCGAAATCTTCTCCTAAAAACATCGGTGCGAAATCGCTCCGTCGAGAGTTGAACATGGTCGCTTTTTTTACGACATACCGTGTAGGCGTTTTCTTCCATTGCTGGGCTAAGTTGCAACCCCGTATTCCGTTTTTGGCGAGACTGCTTTGCGGATTCGTTTCCAAATAGGCTTGGTAATTCTTGATAGCTTCTTTGTATTTCCCTTCGTACTGTTGGCTGCGGGCTAAATAAAACAGAGCCATGCTGTCGGGGTAGTCGTATCGGATTGCATTCTGGTAGGCGGCAGAACTTCGCGGAGCCATGTTGATGCGGCGGTAACACTCGGCCATTTTGAAGGCGATTTCTCCTCGCAGTTTCCGCTCTTTACGGGGATTCGTCTTGCTGTATACTTTACGGTAAGTCTGGGCGGCATCATAAAATTCACCCCGGGCATACTGTTCGTTGGCGACACTTAGTTTCGCCCCCGAACATGACACCAGCAATGCGGCTGTCGCCAATCCCCAAAGTACCGTTTTTATTTTCATGTATCTTATTGAATACAACCGACGATAAGCGGACGGCCTTTCGTCCGTTTTTATCCTGTACCGATCTATTATAGATACGTTTTTTCCCCCGTTTTATTGTGTTTGCACTCTATGGAACTGGCTTATGGCAGTAATAGCGAACTGTCTCCGTAGCTGAGAAACCTGAAATCGTGACTCAGTGCATAGTCGTATATTTCTCTCCATCGTCCGTTTACGAATGCCGAGACTAACAGTAGTAAAGTGCTCTGAGGTTGATGGAAATTGGTGATCATTCCCTGCACGATGTGATAGCGGTATCCCGGCGCAATGATAATCTGGGTGGCAGTTACCAATCGGTCCATATTCCGGCGGTCGAGATATTCGACGATGTTGCGGAGCGATTGTCGCGAGTCTATTTCTTCGCTTCCGTCGTATGGTTGCCATTGCCCCACGGAGAGAGAGTCCGGTAAAATGTTCGGGTTATGTTCCAACATTTTCCCGATGTAGTAGAGGCTTTCGAGCGTTCGTACCGAAGTGGTTCCCACAGCGATCACCCGGCGGTCGGTACGGCTCAGCTCATCGATGAGGTTGCGGCTCACCGAGATATATTCGGTGTGCATCTCGTGCCCTTCGAGAGTTTCGCTTTTTACCGGTTTGAATGTACCGGCTCCCACGTGTAAAGTCAGTTCGAGAGTGGGTATGTTCTTTTCTTTCAGTTTGTTCAGTACTTCCGGAGTAAAATGTAGTCCGGCGGTCGGTGCGGCCACCGAACCCTCTATTTTCGAATAAACGGTTTGGTAGGTCGTTTTGTCGCTCTCTTCCGTTTCCCGGTTCAGATAGGGGGGAATGGGCAATTCTCCCGCATGGTCGAGCAGTGTGGCGAAGGTTACATCGGAGTCGTCCCACGAAAAATGCACCTCGTGCGCATTACCGTGCGGCAATCCTCGTTCGGCACGGAAGTTTACGGTTTTACCATCGATGTTCACCGATTGGGTCAGCACGCCGTTTTTCCATTTTTTCAGGTTTCCCACGAGGCACAGCCACGAGCACGAGCCGGTCGATTGGAACGAGAGGGAATATTCGTGCGGTTCGAGTGGTTCGAGGCAGAACACCTCGATGAGCGCACCCGTCTCTTTTCTGAAATGCAAGCGGGCTTGTATCACCCGGGTATTGTTGAATACCAGCAGACTATCCGCCGGCAATACCTTCGGTAGTTCGTGAAATCGGTGTTCCTCGATTTCTCCTTTTCGGTAAACCAGCAATTTCGAGTCGTCTCGCTTGGACAGAGGAAATTTAGCGATACGTTCGTCGGGTAGCGGATAATTGAAATCTTCGATACGAATATTCTGAGTTTTTTGCATAATCTGTTTTGAATATCGTGCAAAAATAAGCAACTTTGCCGAATATAGCACGGTTTGCCACAGCGAAATCGCATGTCGGTACAACGGTGCGGTCGATATTAAAATGATGAAATTATGGTAAAAGTTGGCGATAGAGTCCGTTACCTCAATGCTGTTGGGGGCGGAGTCGTGGTAAGAATAGCGAAAGATATAGCTTATGTCGATGAGGACGGGTTTGAGACTCCCGTACTGGCACGGGAGTGCGTCGTTGTGGAACCGGCGGAACCTGTGAAAAAAGCCGCTTCTGTTCCAGCCTCGAAAGTCGTGACGGTTCCTTCGGTAGAAAAGGCATATGCTCCCGAGGAAGACGATGAAGATTTGTTCGCTGTGGAGGAACGACCCGAAGGAGAAAAGTTGAATATAGCTCTTGCCTATATCCCCGACGAAAGCAAACATCTCAATACGACCCGCTTTTCCTGTTATTTGGTAAATGACAGTAATTACTATCTCTATTTCTCGTACCTCAGCCGGGACGATGAGGGGTGGCGTACCCGTTATGCCGGTATGGTAGAGCCGAATATACAAGTTATGCTCGAAGAGTTCGGACAGGAAGATGTCAATTCGCTCGAACGTATCTGTATTCAATACATCGCTTTCAAAAAGGATAAGCATTTCTCGTTGAAAAGTCCTGTCGCTGTGGAGTATCGTTTGGATACTACCAAATTTTACAAGTTGCACACGTTCCGCGAGAGTCTCTATTTCGATGAGCCTTCGTGGACGCTCGATATCGTGAAGAACGATATGCCCGTGCGTCCTGTGGTGTTCGATGCTTCTGACCTCGAAAGAGCCATGAAGATGAAAAAGAGTACCGATATGCCCCTTCGTAAACCGGTTGTCAAACATGCCGAAAAAACGGTTATTGTGGAGGTAGACCTCCACGCCTCCGCACTTCTTGATACGACAGCGGGGCTTACCAGTTCCGAAATACTCGACTACCAGTTGGGGAAAGTCAGGGAGACCCTCGATCAATATCGCCATGCAAAGGGGCGTAAAATCGTTTTCATTCACGGCAAGGGTGAAGGCGTATTACGCAATGCTCTCTTGAAAGAGATTCGCGACAAGTACAAGAACTGCTCTTGTCAGGATGCCTCGTTCCGGGAATATGGTTTCGGAGCGACTATGGTTACTGTACATTAGGCAATCGGTTGTGTAATTGATTTTGTAAGAAGTATATATGAAAAAATTACTTTCACATATACCCTCCTCCCTGCCGTGTCCCGTAATACTACGGGACACGGCAGGAGAGAAGAACAAACACGATATATAGGAAAGTATTACCCTCCTCCTCTGTGTTTTGCACAGCAAAATAT
This sequence comes from Barnesiella intestinihominis YIT 11860, assembly GCF_000296465.1. Taxonomy (NCBI): domain Bacteria; kingdom Pseudomonadati; phylum Bacteroidota; class Bacteroidia; order Bacteroidales; family Barnesiellaceae; genus Barnesiella; species Barnesiella intestinihominis. The sequence continues at coordinate 967,122 of NZ_JH815203.1, read as the reverse complement.
AGGAGAGGTGTCCGCAGGACGGAGGGGTTAAATAAATATCCACAACAGAGAAAACACATCAAGGTATCGACACTCTTCCCCTGCTCATTGTAGATGAGATAGGGGGAGTGCCCGCAGGACGAGGGGGTTAAATTCTACGATCAAAGATTTCTATCTTTTTTACCCCGTCTCCTAAGAGACCTGAACATGGCTATCAACAAAGATTTCATCGTTAAAATTCATGTTTATCCTCACCGATTTTCTACTGAGCCGTTTTACCAACGTCTCCCTCCCGGACGACCCGGGTGTCCCGGCGGTGGTCCATATCCGCGAGGCCCTCGGTCGAAACGATCCATATCGGGTTTCTTATCGCCGAATGTATTGAATCGATAGGTGAAGGTTATCAATCCATAAGTATCGAGTGTGTTATATTCCACATCTTGGATATAGTTACCCGTGACGGTTCGTCGTATGCTGTTCCTTTGTCCCAAGATGTCGTACACCTTCAAAGCGATGGTGGCGTTTTTCCCTTTCAGGAATTGATAAGAAGCCTGTGCGTTCCACAACCAGCTCTCTGTATTGTATCCGGCAGAATATCCGGCAGATCCGCTGTAAGTTATATCGGTTCCTAATGTTATCGACCACGGCAGATAGCCGTTTACATTGAATGTGCCTCCGTAATTATGGGTGCTTTGATCGTTCCGACTTTGCATACTGTTGGTTGCCAAAGCATAACGATAGTTTCCCCGAAGTTCGGCATCGAAATAATCCGATCGGAATGCCAATCCTAAATTTTCTACGGCATTGAACGAACCGGCATCGTTACGGACACCGTTATTATAACCTACGCTGTTACTGTAACTGACTCTGCTGAAACTGTTTAATTGCCAGTGCTTGTTTCGAAAAGGGGTGCTATACATAAACATTCCGGCGGCATTCCATACCCCGTTTACGTTGCGATAGGTTGTCCGTTGTCCTCCGGTTTGGGAATCATACGTAGTCTCCGAGATGATGCTGTTGGTCGTGAATCCTCCGTTGACCATAGCCATGATAGCTCTCTGGGTCTTCTCGTCATAGTCGTTGAAACGGGCGCGGAACCAGTTTTGAAAAGCCGGTTTCAGTTCGGGATTACCCACGACGATACGCAAGGGATCCGAACGGTCTTCGACCGGTTGCAACTGGTTCATCGACGGTTGGGACGAGTAGCCCCGGTAGTCGATACGCAAGGAGCGTTGTTTTCCCATTTTGTAGCGGTAACGCAGATAGGGTGCTACGTTGAATACCGTGCGCTTGGATATATTACGGTCGCTGTTTATCAAGTCGATAGATTGAGAACTCGAAGGGACGGCAGCCACCCCGATATCGTAGGTATAATTGGCCGTCACTTGCTTGAATCCGATTTGTGCTCGGTGTGAATAGTAATCGTTACGGAAACTGTTGCTCAGCTCATCGTTTCGCACCGTGTCGTAAGGTATGGCGAAAGGATCGTTCAAGATGTCATAAGTATATTTGTCGGCATTATTGAAACTGGCTTGAAACCGATAGGAAAATGTTAGGAAACGTCCTTTCTTCACGTCGCCCAACGGTTCTGTCCAAGTAAACCGTGCACCGTAGCCATTGCTCCACGTGTGATTGTCGTCCATTTGGTCGAGCGTACTGTCTTTGTCGAGCATGTAATATTTATAGAGGGCTTTGGTCCACCCGTCCTCTTTTGTGTCGCTATAACTATATTGCGCTTGTATACTGAACGAGCGTCCCGGACGGTTACGGAATTTATGATTATAAATCAATTCGCCCGATAAATCATACCCTGTACCCTTATTGTGGTTGTCGCTTTCGCTGAAATTTACTTTACTGCGGGCTATGTCGCCGGCAGTAGTAAGAGCCGAATCATAGCTGTCCGATTTGGAAAGAGCCACGGAAAATCTCGGACGGAATTCGAGTGTATTCAGAGAGTCTATTTCCCAATGTAGTCTGAAATTTCCTCTGATGTTTTGCCCGTTGTCTTTCATTTTGTTATACCCGCTGTAATACGAGGTACTGTCTTCGAACATGTTTTGCCGTTCGGTGCGTTGCAAAACGTCTCGATTACTGTTGTTGTAACTGACATCTCCGCCGACTCGGAACGCATCTCCCTTACCGACATTGAAGTTTACCCCTACATTGTGACTGGTGTTGATACCGTTCATGCCCCCGAATCGGCGAAACCGGCTTCCGCCCATATCGGTGAATCCCATATTGTTCGTGTTGTTCGAACCTGCAAGGATAGTCACTTGGTTGTCACCGAAGAAATGGTTGAGCATAGCCCCGGCCTCATATCGTCCGTCCAGACCGTATCCGCCTGTTACATTACCGAACCAACCGTGTTTCATACCCTCTTTTATAGTCAGGTTGATAACAGTTTCCTCCTCCCCGTCATCGACTCCGGTCAAGCGGGCTAGGTCCGATTTTCGGTCTACGACTTGCAGCTTTTCGATGATGTCCACGGGCAGGTTTTTGGTAGCCACTTTGGGGTCGTCCGAGAAGAACTCTTTACCGTCCACTAATATTTTGGTAATTTCCTTTCCCGCATGGGTTATTTTTCCCTCGCTATCCACCTCGACGCCCGGCAGTTTTTTCAACAAATCCTCGACGACAGAATTGGGCTGTGTTTTATAAGAGTCGGCATTAAACTCCACAGTGTCTTCTTTAACTACCACTTCGGGAGCTTTACCCACCACTACGGCTTCCTGCAACAATACATCGTTGCTACCCAATAGAACATCTCCCAAATTTCTTCGGGGCTGCCCTTTCGATAGCTGCACGGGTTCGTATGCGGTTCTATATCCCAAGAACGAAAATGCGGCAATATAACTCCCCGCTTTCGGGACTTTCAGAGAAAATGTTCCGTTGTCTTTGCTGGAAATCCCAGTAACGAATGTGCTGTCTTTCGCCGATAACAACCGGATACTCACCTGTGGTAATGGCAGATTGTCGTTTTTGTCTTTAACGATACCCGAAATTGTAAATTGTGCCGCTACGCTCTGCGCGATGGACGATAAAAAAATACACAGAAATAGGGCAATAAAACCTCTCTTATTCATCTTAAAAAAAATCAATCTATTGATCACAACGTTTATAAGACCTTGACACCCCGCCAAAGTTTAAATGCCCACTCGCTTTTTTACATTTTTTAGGCTAATATTTAGAAGATGTTTTAAATTTATTCCGAGACAGATTGAGACCTATGTTTGAAGCAGATTGGAGTCCGAGATATGCAGTCAATAGCGGGCTATTGACAAAAATCAAGGGATTCAAGATGCGAGACAGGGGCTCAATATGGCCGGAACATACCTGCTTGCAATGATAATATTATTCTCAATAAATTTAAAACAGCTTCTTAAATCCGTGTCTTATTTTAGCGATAGAAATCGCTCTATGTATTCCGAACCTTTTCGGGCTATTTGTGTGGTGGCAGCGAAATACCAGCACATCGGTACGAAGCAGAAAAAGAATCGTTTTGCCGAATAGGCCAATACGTTTTGTATGGAATCCCATACGTAGTCCACGTGGTAAACGACGAGTCCGTAGAATACGATGCTCAGTACAATCATTCCCAATAAAGCGAGGTTGTCTTTCCTTTTAATCATGAACCAGCTGTTCCCGAGAATAAAAATGGCGAATACCGAGAATGTCCAGCCATAATATATGGGATTGGTAAACAGAGCCCAAAAGCCGTTTACGATCAATCCCGCTTTCTCCCCGTCCCAGAACAGGCGGGTAATAGCCATGCCTTCGGTATATAAGCCACCGATTTTCATGTAAATAAACCAGATAATGGCCGGGAGCAGGGACAATCCGGTAAAGTACAATCCTTTTCGGTAACTCTTGCGGCGTATGCAATCGATCAGCAATATCACACAAGCCGCGCCGATGAATACGATACCCTCGTTTCGACACCACATATTGGAGCCCAACAATAACGCCCCTGCATACAATTCGTCGTCGTTGCGGCTGCGTAGCCAACTGGCGGTATAAGCGATACCCAGCCCTGCGAAAATGGCTTGCATGACGTTGGTGGTCGATAACGACGAGAATGCGAGCATTTCGGGAGCCATCATCATAAACAGAGTAGACAGTGCGGCGACGGTTTTCCCGGTATTTCGTCTCAAAATTCCGTAGAAAGCAATGACAAAGAACAAATACATCAACGCCGGTATCGACTTCGATGTTTCGGCTCCTAATATATAGACGTATGCATAGCTCATTTGTACGAAAGGAGCGTATGCTATGCTACCTCCGGCGCGGTGTATCGAGGGATTGTAATCGGCATCGAACAAGCTCATGCGCATATACGTGTGGTCTTGTGCCGCCACGAAACCTAAGGTGTCGAATGCCGCGAGGCTGTCCCGGTCGCTGGGAGGGAAAAACATGCATTTCGAGAAATTCATGTATTCGCAATAACCGATGAGTATGATGAGCAATACCCATACCAAGTTGGCTTGTTTCCAGTCATCGAGCATAGCCGAGGTGATACGGAAACTTTCGAATCCTCGGTAATGGGCTACGATAAACATCAATAGGGCGAATGTTACGGCTCCTGCTGATAAAACCGAAAAACTGGTCAGGGGAATATGCATTAAGTCGAGCAAAGCCATCACGACGGTTTGCAGCGTCATACCCAGAGGGAAAGACAATCCTATGCGTTCGGTCCACGAAAAACGCGTCCCGATGACTCCTGTTAATAAAAGACCCGACAGGCAAGTCAATATGATTCCTGATACTACTAACATGATGGTTACGGTTTTAGGTGCATGGGCAATACGGCATGAGGCGCTTTTTGTTCAACCTCGTAGTCGAGATATTCGTATCCGCGACCGTTGACGATAGCTACATGGGTGATTTTCTCGCTCCAAGGAGTTTTACCCAACTCCGATGGGATAATGACTCGGCGCGGATATAAGAACCGGATAGCCCATAGTTTGTTATAAGGTTCGCCCGAGAATATACGTTCTTCTCCTTCGGGGTAAAAAGCCTCTTTTCCCGGTAACAAGATAACGGCGTTTTCGGGAGTGCTCTCTTTCACGTACCGCAGATACACATGAGAAAGTCCCAGCTTCATTTCAAAGCGGTTGTCTGTCGTCGTACGGGAGTAATGACGTATAGTCTCCAAGTTTTTTTGAAGCATGTTGTATGCCCAGTTGTAACCCGGTTGTACGTCGAGGACGAATTTGTTTAGCAGAAACAGGACGATGACAACGGCAAAAATGTTCTTTGCTACCCATGAAAAAGAGATTCCCTCTTTTTGAGGCGTTGCAGTACCCTTCTTGGTGGAAGGTGTGTTTTTTTTGCTTGTGGTGCTATTTTTCATGATTCGGGTATTTTCCAGAAACGATATTTCAACAGCGTGCCTATCGCTTTCAAACCGTCGCTCAGACGCAGTTTTTTCCCCTCTTCGATAGAGCGGGGATAATAACGAATGGGCACTTCTTTGATTTTGTAGCCCAGTCTCGAAACTTTTGCCGTCACTTCGGGACAAAATTCGAATCCCTCGCAGTCGAGAGGAATCGATTTCAGCAAATCGGCGGTGAACATTTTGTAACAAGTGGGTTCGTCGGTGATGTGCTGACGATAAAGAATGTTGGTCATTACCGATAAAAATTTCCCGCCCAGTTGATAACTGAAATAAGTATGTGAATTTTCCTCTGCTAAAAATCGGGAGCCATATACCACATGGTATTCGCCCGATAAAAGAAAAGGAAGCATTTTCTTGAAATCGTTCGGATCGAGTTCGAGGTCGGCATCCTGCATGACGATATAATCGCCCGTTACGGCTCGTATGCCCGTGCGGACGGCCATGCCTTTCCCATAATTCCTTTCGTGCTTCAAGTAAACGATAGGAGCGTCGGCATGGCGGGCGATAAAATCTTCGACGATTTGTTCTGTCGAATCGGTCGAGCAGTCGTTCACCACGATCAACTCCCTTTCGATGCCGGTCCCTAGATCGGCATCGAGTACCCGTTGCAGCAGTTTTGCAATAGTCTTTTCCTCGTTATATGCGGGAATGATAATCGATAAAGTGTGCACGGCTTCGCCCATAATTCGCTATCGGTAAAAATAAGATAAACGAAAATGACGGCTTGGCCGTCTTTTGATGTGACGATAAGCCTATTTTCGCAATCCGTGCAAAAATATTATAATAATTTTGCCTGTGCAAGATTTTATTTCGAAAGAATCGGAAACAAGTGCTTTCATAGAGGCGAAGGCCGTGGCATTGATTTATTGCCTTATAAAGAAGAACGATATATTTCATCTTTCTGAAATGAGAAAACAAGAATTACATTATCCTCCTCCCCTGTGTTTTGCTGTGCAAAATATAGGGGAGGTGTCACGCAGTGACGGAGGGGTTGGAAAATACCGGCAGTGGAGGTGACAGAGTCAGGTCTCCTCTCCCTCTTGCTCATCGTAGATGTGATAGGAGAGGTGACTTGTAGAGCCGGTGAGGTTAAAGAAACAGGGAAGAGGTGTAAAATTTATCCTTGTGTCGAAATGGGAATTACCATTTTAATCTTTTCTCCTTGTTGTATTGTGGCATTGCTGGATATTTCATACTCCTTCCTTAGAATAGCGAGGGATTGGAATGACATCATTGGTGTGGTATTTAAAACCTCCTCCCTGCCGTGTCCCGTAGCCTTACGGGGGTGTTTTGCCATGCAAAATATAGGGGAGGTGTCACGCAGTGACGGAGGGGTTGGAAAATACTGGCAGTGGAGGTGGCAGAAGTCAGGACTCCTCTCCCTCTGCTCATCACAGATGAGATTGGGGGAGTGCCCGTAGGGCGAGGGGGTTAAAGAAATACCCGCAGTAGAAACAGAGACAGGCATTAACCTCTTCCCCTTTCGAGGTGTCTCCGAAAGAAAAGTACAATAGCTATTCCCCGGAAAAATGCTCTTTGTCGGGTCGGTTGGAAACTTTTTGAGCTCCTGTTTCTGCTATCTTTGTATTTGTGTTATCTTTGCAGCCGTAAACTGCTCGGTCCTTTCCGGGCTCAATATGTGAAGCATGAAAGATTTTTTTTCCATACTCCGGCGATTTGTGCCCCCCTATAAATATTACCTTGCCCTCAACATCTTTTTCAATATTTTGGCGTCGGTCTTGACGCTTTTCTCGTTTGCCCTTATCATTCCTATATTGGAAATATTGTTCAAGCTCAAACAGGCCTCTTATACTTTTATGGAATGGGGGTCGGGTTCCATTAAAGATGTGGCGATAAATAATTTCTATTATTACATTACAACCATAATCGATGAAAAAGGAGCCGGTTTCGCCCTGCTGATATTGGGCGTTTTTTTAATGGTGATGACCTTTTTCAAGACAGCCGCTACCTATTTGAGCTCCTATTTCATGATACCGCTTCGGTCGGGAATCGTGCGCGACATTCGCAATTATGTGTATGAAAAAGTAGTGAGTCTGCCTATCGGCTTTTTCACCAGTGAGAAGAAAGGCGATGTCATGGCCCGTATGTCGGGAGATGTAGGAGAGATAGAAAATTCGATAATGGCATCGCTCGATATGATGTTCAAGAATCCCATTATGATTATTGTCTGTCTGGCGACCATGTTCGCCATTAGTTGGCAGCTTACTCTTTTTGTCTTGATTCTGCTTCCTACGGCAGGATACATTATGGGACAAGTGGGTAAGAAACTGAAACGTCGTTCTCTCGAAGGGCAGAATCAATGGGGGTTGTTGATGTCTATCATAGAGGAGACTTTGGGCGGGTTGCGCATTGTCAAGGCCTTCAATGCCGAGGATAAAATGATAAAATGGTTTCACGACGATAACAATCGTTTTTATCGCATATCCAATCGAATCAACCGCCGGCAGTCGTTGGCGCATCCCATGAGCGAATTTTTAGGCACGTGTACCATTTGTATCGTCCTTTGGTATGGCGGCTCGCTCATCTTGTCGGGAACGAGCAGTATCGATGCCGCTTCGTTCATTTACTATCTGGTTATTTTTTACAGCATTATCAATCCGGCGAAAGATTTGTCCAAAGCCGCTTACTCCATACAGAAAGGGTTAGCATCTATGGTGAGGGTCGATCTTATTCTGTCGGCGGTGAATCCCATACAAGACCCGAAGAATCCGGTAGAATTGAAGGAAATGAAAGAGGGGATAGAATATCGGGGAGTCTCTTTCCGGTATAGTACCGAAAATGTCGTGAAGCACGTCGACCTTTCCATTAAAAAGGGACAGACGGTCGCTCTCGTAGGGCAGTCCGGTTCCGGAAAATCTACGATGGCCGACCTTTTACCACGCTTTTACGACGTGAATGAAGGGGGAATTTACATCGACGGAATCAATATCAAAGATTTCAGAGTGCACGATTTGCGGGGATTGATGGGAAATGTCAATCAAGAAGCCATTCTCTTTAACGATTCTTTCTACAACAATATAACCTTCGGGGTGGAAAACGCGACGATGGAGCAAGTCATCGAAGCGGCAAAAATCGCCAATGCGCACGATTTCATCATGGCGACCGAACAAGGATACGATACTTGCATTGGCGACCGGGGAAGCCGTCTTTCGGGAGGGCAGCGACAACGTGTGAGCATAGCCCGTGCTATTCTGAAAAATCCTCCTATCCTTATTCTCGACGAAGCGACCTCGGCTCTCGATACCGAGTCAGAACGGCTGGTACAGGAGGCTTTGGAGAACCTTATGCGTAATCGCACTACGCTGGTAATAGCTCACCGTCTTTCCACGATAAAAGATGCCGATTTAATTTGCGTCATGCACGAAGGCGAAATTGTGGAACGGGGTCGTCATGACGAATTGATAAAACTCGACCGCTATTATAAACGCTTGGTCGATATGCAGAAATTCTGAAACGTTTCGGAAAAGATACGCCGAAGAGCCTCCTCTCGGTAACCTCTTCGGCATCACTCATTTCGAGATTAATCGATTACCTTTTTGTATGTCCCTTCCGGTAAAGCCGTTTTATCCATAATATTCTGTTGTGGAGTGTCTTGTCGTTTTGTAATACAGGGCAAGTAGAAATTGTGCGTGGGTGGATATGGAACTCGTATGGCTTGTCGTTGATAAAATAAATTCCACAGAAAACTTTTTTGATTTTTATTCAAAGTATTTATTAAGATTGGCTTTTGAAAAATAAAAGCAATATTTATATATTATTATAATGATAAAACTTTCGTTTTCTTTCTTGTATATTAATATTATTTTATATAACTTGCCTTCGCTTATAAAAATAAGATCGGTCTGGCTTTATTCCATAATTTGATATAGGCCGATAAAGTTGTTAGAAATTCGAATATAAAATATTGATATTCAAATTGATATTATCTAAAATGCTGGTTAAGAATCAAATAGTTTGTTGAGCTATATTTTTACAAATATTATACATAAACTAAATTTAAATTATGATGAAAAATTTCTACAAAAAGCTATCGTTTGTAATGGTTATGGGCATCTCTCTTTCAAGTTATGCCGCATGGAACGGTGATGCAACTGCTTGGACACAGGGCGATGGTTCGGAACAAAATCCGTTCTTGATAGAGAACGAGGCGCAACTGTCGCATTTGCAGCAAACGGTGACAGCCGGTGAAACCTATCAAGGAAAATTTTTCCGCTTGACAGCCGATTTAGACATGGGTGGCAAGCAAATGCCTTCGATTGGTAACTATAATGACTATACGACACAAGAGAATCCCGAGTTGGTCAGAGAGTCAAAAGTATTCCGTGGAACTTTCGATGGCGATTTCCATACCATCGATAATCTCACAATCGTAAATAATAATGCCGATGTCAATCTCGGTGGGGTGGGACTTTTTGCAGTCTCTTATCCCGAAACCCACATCTGTAATCTCACTCTCGGGCAGGGTGTTACCGTTGAAGGTAGTGAATTCGACAATGTAGGCGGTTTTATCGGTTATAGTTCGGGTGGCAAGGTGGAAAATTGCCGCTTCATGGGTTTGGTGAACGGGGGCAGTATGAACGCTGGGGGTATCGTGGGTGTTGCCGAGACGACTGTGACAATCTCTGGTTGTGTAAATACCGGTAGGTTGGTAGGGCATTCGTTTGCTGGTGGTATTGCTGGGACTGTCAGTATATCGAAAGTTCAAAACTGTTATTCTTCGGCTACAATTTCGTGCCCATCGGCCTATTGGGTGGCTGGTATTGTTGGTTGGGCCGAGCAATCCACAGTCTACAACTGTTATGCTATCGGTTCCATCGAGGCGGAAGTCGGTTCGTCTTTCTTGCCCGGTAAAAGCCCCATTTGTGCAGAATTGGAAAAATCTTCGGCTTCCGATTGTTACTATGTCGAAGCGCTCACCGGCTGTAAGCCTTTGAGCGAGCAGACCGGTGTGACCGCTGTTACGGAGGAAGAAATGAAAGCTGCCGATATGATTGCTAAACTTAATGCCAATCTGTCTGCTAATGCGTGGGGGGTAGGGGCCGACGGCTTCCCGGCTCTTCTGTGGGAAATCGACGGAACGGGCAGTATCGAGTCTGTCGGTGCGACAGCTGGAATTGAGATTGTTAAAGAGGGCGACCGCTTGGTGATTGTATCGGCAACAGGTGAAAAAGCCCGCCTCAGTGTTTACGATATTACCGGTAAAGCGATTGTGACGACTGTTGTCACCGATGGCGATTGCATTACGGTGTCCAGTAAGGGAGTGTGTATAGCCACGCTTGTTACAGACGGTGGTAATTGCACGACCCGTAAATTTTTGTTCTAAAAAGTAACGAGAAAGTGAAGGGGAATCGCATGCTATCGGTTCCCCTTGCGCTCTCTGCATTATAATATTATCGACTTATGATAATGCGAAAAAAAATTACATGTATGGTTGCGGCTGCGTTGGCCTTTATGGCTTCGGCGCAGCCGTTTCAATCGATATATTACCCTTCGAAGCTCACCGCTTCCACGATTACCCGTGTTCATCGGACAGCATCGGCTTTGCGAGCTTCCGATGAGAATATACATGCCATAGTGAGACTTTGCGACGAGGCCGACCTCGACAGGCTTGCTGCGGACTATGGAGTGGCTTTCAATGTGGTGACGGGTAACTTGGCTACGGCAGTAATCCCGATGAGCGCATTGGTGGATTTCGCCGAAGATCCCGATGTCGAGAATGTTGATGCCGGAAACAGTGTGAAAGCCATGACCGATCTTGCGAGGGAATATTCTCATGTGGATGCTCTTCATGTAGGTCTTCCCGATTTCCCTCGCAGTTTCACGGGAAAGGGCGTGCTGATAGGAGTGATTGATACGGGTTTTGATTTCATGCACCCTGCATTTCGCGATGCCGAGGGCAATAGTCGCATTATTCATGTATGGGATCAGAGCGGTAGGAACGGAAACGCTTCTTCTATGGGATACGGTGTGGTATTCGATACCCCGGAACTGATTCGCTCTGCGGCTCATGATGTTTCGAGAGACACTCATGGTACTCATGTGGCTGCGATTGCAGCCTCCTCGGCCGATGTGTATAAAGGTATGGCGCCGGAGTCCGACATTGTGGTAGTGGCGACCGACAAGAGCGAATCCGGAATTATAGATGCCCTTGCCTATCTGCTCGATTATGCCGAGAAAGAGAAGAAACCGATGGCTATAAATCTCAGCATGGGTACGGTCATAGGCTTCAAAGATGGGACTGATCCTATCGCGTCGATGATTGACGAGCTGCTCGACAAAAGCGGCAAAAAATGCCTTATGGCGATTGCGGCCGGTAACGAGGGGCATCGCAACTCCACGATTGTGACCGAGGCCACGGGGCAGGGTGAGGTGATTAACACATCGTTTACTCCGCCATCGCACATGCGCGAAAATATCTTTATCGGGTGTTCGACCACATCTGCATTTCAAGTGACCCTCTCGTTGGTAGGTAGCGATGGAGTCGCTTTTGAAACTTCGATTAGCTCCGATGTTTCCGAATCGGTAAGTCACGAGAATATAACCGGCGAAAAAGACTATTCGCTCGTCACGCTTTCCCCTATGAAAGATGCCGATGGTTTGCAGCGCGGTGTGAGCATCAACCTCTATGCCCCGTTGAAAGACGGGCAGAAATGGAAACTCTCAGTGACGGGCGCTGCCGGAAAATACATTGCATGTTGCGATTACGGAGAACTTGATAACGGCTCCAACGCGAGCACGATGGCGGCGACCGCTTGTGGGCAAATTCCCATATCGGTGGGTGCTTATGTGTCGCGAGACAAGTTTACCAATTTACAAGGTACGGAACGAAGTTCCGATTGGACTGTGGGCGAGAGGTATCCCCTTTCCGGTATGGGTCCCGCATTTGATGGACGCGATAAGCCCGATGTGCTTGCACCGGGTGCACACATAATTTCGGCGATTAATAATTATGCGGCATCTTATAATGTAAATCGCGAAGACTTGGCTTATACCGAGGTCGATGCCTTGATTCCCGGGCGTACCAATTATTGGGGGGCAATGTGCGGGACATCGATGGCGACGCCGGTAGTCACCGGCATTATGGCATTGTGGTTGCAAGCCAATCCTCGGCTCGACTTCGATCACGTGCGAAAGCTCATCGGCTCCCCCGGATCTCACATCGATGCCAAAACCGGTATGGAGTCGCTGTTGGCAGGGGTAGAGCTACCGAAAAGCAAAAACACCGTGCCCTATATTTACAATCCCTTCACACGCAGTATCGCTATTATCGGTGAAGGAGTCGTTTGTGTAGAGGTGTTTGCTGTCGACGGTACTGTTTTAAAGAGGAAAAATCGGCCCGTGGAGCCTGTTCATATCCCCGAAGGAGCTATGCGCATTGTGCGTATAACCACTTCGACAGGCTCGCATATCTTGAAAATATGATGCTGCACGGTGTGCTCTCTGTCGAGAAGCCCGCTTGCGAGGATATATCGCATGGTTATGGGAGAAAATATTTATTGGAGAGGCAAGAAAAGGATATTCTTGCAATGGGGTGAAATTCAATTTTGAAAAGATAACCTTTCGGTTGGGATTTGGGGGGCAGTCTCAAAGTCAATAGAAAGAGCCGTATTAAACTCCGTTTTCTTCCTTTTCGACCATACCGATCGCCCGTTTAGTCATGTCATTTGATTACACGTGCGTTAATGTAAATATATATCATAGAACCGATTCTTGTGAATCTCGAAGATTTTTTATACGTTTGTCACATGAAAGGTTTCATGAGAAAAATAGTAGTTTTCCTATTTGCCACTATATTCGGGCTTACTTCTGCCATCTTTTTGTCCGCAGGAGGCGAAAATGAGTTTGTGAAACCGCAAGACCCCTCTTATCCTTATAGTCTTATCGATGTTCGGGCACAATCCCTGCCTATACAGAATTTTACAGCGATTATTCCGGTAGAAAGAGGGCTATGTGTGAATGTTTCACGCTTTCCGTCTTCTCCGATAACAGGGAAAGTAGGAGGAAATATCGCATTTTTATATGAGCAGCAATTATATTGTCAGTTAGTAGATCTTCGGGAGAAGATCGTCGGTGATTGTTATGATAAATATAAGGCACAGTTGTGCTACGACGGACATTATCTATATTCCCTTTGTAAAATGTTGATTTAGAGGAATAACGGCGGGTAGCTGTTGTTCACGGGGAGTCGAGTGCCTCACCCGGTTTTCTTGTCGCATGTATGAGTGTGGCGAGAAAGAGCCTGCATATACATATAATAGGAATAGTCTGGTATCCCGATGATACGATTCTCTGGCTGTATGGAGTTGTTATATTTATATTCTTGTCTTGCTGTAATGCGATAGAAAAGAGATAGCTCGCAGATTCAGAGGCTTGAAATCCGGCAGAGATATCGTCTTTTCGGTTTGATTCCATATACTATCTGTACTATCTGAGGTTCGGCACTTAGGAACTATTTTGCGATTTGTCGATTTAAGCAATCAAAATAGTTTCATGGAATTTTAACTACCAATTTTTATTACGATTCAATTAGTTTTATCATCAAATGGAAAATATAGAAAAGGAAACTGCTTCTTCTAAATTTATGGAAAATCCTTATATTGAAATGAAAAAGAAAATTTCTGTAAATGGTATTGTTGCACTGGTAATTGCTATACTCGCTTTTGTAGGTTCATCTGCTGTTTCCGATACACAGTCCTCCCTCAAACTTTTTTTGATTATGTTGGGAGCGGGACTCCTTATATATGGATTGATAAGAGTTGCAGTGGGGAATAGGATAGCTGTTTGTCGGGCTACTGGAAAAGTGTTGAAAAAATATGAACTACTTTTCGAAAGCGCCGAAGTTTCACGGTTAAAACAAATGGTAGAGTCGGGTAATTTTCAATCTATCGATACGTTACAGCGGGCGGTAGGCCACAAGGCTGGGGCAAAATTGACTTTATTCATCGATGCGGATCATAATTTTGCGACAGCACAAGTTTCTGAATTTATACCGTTTGACTACGAGCCGGTTATGTCTCCGATGAGTTATGAGGGCGAGGTCGTAAAGACAATCGCAACGTTAGTGACTTCTGGAACATAACGGATTTTTTACTACTTATACTACTACTTTTTTATTAGAAATGATCGTAAGATAGACTCTTTGTTTCAAGTTATTTAGAATAATAACCAAGAGACATGCTACTGAATTAATGTATTTTTTAGGCTCCCTCTGTTCGGCTTTCATAATTTTCGAATAGAGGGAGTTTTTTATGATTCGGTTGAGTAAGTCCGGTTTTGGGTCAGTAGAAAATCCGTGGGGTAGACCTGAATTTTAGCGATGAAACCTTTGTCGATAACTATATTCCAGTCTTTTCGGAGAGTTTGATTTACAGTTCTGTTACTGTTATCGGGTGCTCCCCCTATTTTATCTATGATGAGCAGGGGAGGAGGGTAATACCTTTCTGTGTATCGTGTTTGTTCTTCTTCCCTATATTACACGGAAAGACCCCGTAATGCTGCGGGGCACGGCATGGGAAAGATTTTAATGACTTTCTGTCACATTGTTTTAGCGAATGAGATGGATTGTATTTAACCTTCTCCCCTGTGTTTTGCGATGCAAAATATAGGGGAGATACAGAGGAGCGAAAGCGCCGAAGAGAGGGGTTAAAAAAAAGACAGCGTATAGGATTTTTTATTGTAAAATCTAACCCCTTAGCCCTGTGGGTGCTCTGGCTATTTGCTCCGAAAAATTATTCTGGGAAAGAAATTTGCGATAGAATGTCGTTAATTATTGTCGAATTGGTTTCCTTTACGTATCTTTGCGCAAGAAGCAAAATAGACAGCATTCGGTATGGCCGGATAAATTGGTTACTGTCCATCTTTGCGTTATCTTTGCATAGTGTAACAATATAAAAAATAATTCTCATGAATCAAGTATCCGATCGTTTGGCAGCTCTTGCTCCTTCGCAAACGCTTGCGATGTCACAAAAAAGTAGTGAACTGAAAGCACAAGGAGTAGATGTGATTAATCTGAGTGTGGGAGAACCCGATTTTAATACACCCCAGCATATTAAAGATGCCGCGAAAAAAGCGATAGACGATAATTTTTCGCACTATTCGCCGGTTCCGGGATATATGGATTTGCGGCAAGCCATTTGTGCGAAGCTCAAAAACGAAAACGGACTCGATTTTACTCCTGAACAGATTGTCGTTTCGAATGGAGCCAAACAATCCATTTGTAACACGATTCTTGCCCTTGTCAATCCGGGAGACGAAGTAATCCTCCCCGCCCCGTATTGGGTAAGTTATGTAGAGATGGTTAAACTCGCCGAAGGAAAGAATGTGATTATCGAGACGGGCATCGAACAAGATTTCAAGATGACGCCTGCCCAACTCGAAGCCGCTATCACGCCCAAGACCAAGCTGCTCATTCTCTGTTCGCCCTCCAACCCTACCGGCAGCGTCTATTCCCGTGAAGAGTTGGAAGCGTTGGCCTCCGTTTTGGAACGCCACCCGCAGGTATTCGTCATTTCCGATGAAATATACGAACACATCAATTATGTGGGAGCCCATCAAAGTCTGGCGCAATTCCCCTCTATTCGGGAGCGGATAGTCATTATCAACGGGGTTTCCAAAGGCTATGCGATGACCGGTTGGCGTATCGGGTTCATCGCTGCTCCGTTGTGGATTGCCAAAGCCTGCAACAAATTGCAAGGACAATACACATCGGGAGCATCATCTATCGCACAGAAAGCCGCGGCTGCCGCTTTTGCCGGAGAGCAAGGTTGCGTAGAAACCATGAGACAAGCATTTCAACACCGTCGCGATTTGGTCGTACGTTTGGCAAAAGAAATACCCGGCTTAAAAGTAAACGATCCGCAGGGAGCATTCTATCTCTTCCCCGAGGTCAGCCACTATTTAGGGAAGTCCGACGGCGAACGCAAGATAAACACCTCTTCCGATTTGGCGATGTATATCCTCGAAGTAGGTCATGTCGCAACGGTGGCGGGCGATGCTTTCGGGGCTCCCGATTATCTTCGTCTGTCTTATGCCACTTCCGAGGAGAATATCACCGAAGCCATGCGCCGTATGAAAGAAGTCCTCGCCCGTTTGAAGTAAGACCCGCCGAATCCGGTTCAGTAGAAAAATAAAAGGGTTAGCGATGAATTTCTTGTCGATAACCACATTCCAGTCTTTCCGGAGAGTTTGTTTACAGTTCTGTTACTGTTGTCGGGGGCTCCCTTCGCCCTTCGGGCACTCCCCCTATACCGCTGTGTGACACCCCGCAATGCTGCGGGACACGGCAGGGGAGAAGAACAAACACAATACACAGGAAAGTATTAACCTCCTCCTCTGTGTTTTGCGTAGCAAAATATAGGGGAGGTGTCCGCAGGACGGAGGGGTTAGAAAATACCGACCGTGGAGATGACAGATTCAGGTCTCCTCTCCCTCTGCTCGTCGTAAATGAGATAGGGGGAAGTGCCCGTAGGGCGAGGGAGTTGAAAAAAATACTGGCAGAAAAGGAAACAGAAGCGGATATCAACCTCTCTCCGGCTGTGTCTCGTAGCGTTACGGGGAGTTACGTTAGTAATATAGGGGAGACACCGAAGATACGGTAGTTTCTTCGGAGAGGGGTTGGAGGTGTATAAAAAGAAAATTTCCTCTGATGTCCTCCTGAGACCTGAATCCCTTTTTAGGAAGATACAGATACCTATTCGATAAAAACAGAGAACACCGCTCCTCACGGGGCGGTGTTTCTTTACTAACTAAAAACAAACTCCAATGTTTTGGATTTTTCTTTCCCCGCGAATTAGATCTGGCTTTTGGGGGATTTTATAATTATTTTATTTGGCTTTGCGCTTGCAATAGCGGAGGCATTGTCCGCAAATATCGTAACCCAGCATGGCTCCCAATATGAAATCCTCCTCTGGTGTCAGTTCGTTCAAAGGTCGGGAAGTCATGGATTGAATCACTTCGATGCACTCCCTGCGGCCGAAAAACAGATTGATTTTATTACAGCCGATCGGTTGAATGCAATAATCTATGTTTTGGCTGTTCAATCGACTGACGGCAAACTCTTCATATTTTTTGTTCGTCGTATAAAGAACCATGTTGCGAACACCCTTCTTGTATTCATACACGTGGTTCAGAAACACTTTCAATTCGGCCGGATAGGCATTGCACGTAATCATGGGATGCCGGTTGTAAAAGGTTAATCTTTCAAACTTTTTACCCAGTTATCGATGCGACCTTCGGTCTTGTCCGATTCATTCATTTCGTCGAGGGGAAGCCCCGCGAATTCACCGTCTACAACTGCCGTAGAAGAGGAAAAGTTGTAATCGCCCGTCGGTACGTGATTACCGATAAACTTACAGCCCGTCCCTTTCAGCTCCTCATACAGTACGCCTATTCCGTCACAGAACGTATCGCAGTACGACTCCGAGTCCCCGCACCCGAAGAGTGCGACCTCTTTCGAACTCAGGCCAGCCTTTTTCAACACCTTCACAGCGTCGTACCAATCGTCTTGCAACTCTCCGCAGCCCCAAGTCGATGTACCCAATACCAATACGTCGTATTCCTTTACCATTTCTCCGGTCAGTTTGGAAGCATCGTGTACGTCGTTCGAGGCGACACCCAACTTTTGTGCGATTGTATGGGCTACACTCTCGGTAGTACCTGTGGAAGAACCATAAAATATTCCAATTTTTTTCATCGTTTTATTCTTTAATTTTTCACGATGTAAAGTAACGACTTTCGGCGAGCTTTCGAAATACCTAGTTATAGGGATTTTATGGTCGTCCAATACTCAATTTGTGTGGAATAATAAGGAAAAAGAGGCTAATTTTTATAAAAATACCAGCCCGATAGGAAATCAGATAGGATTGTCATATCCCCAACTCCTCTCCGAAGAAACTACCGCATCTTCGGTGTCTCCCCTATATTACTAACGTAACTCCCCGTAATACTACGGGACATGGCGGGGGAGAAGAACAAACACAATACACAGAAAAGTATTAACCTCCTCCTCTGTGTTTTGCATAGCAAAATATAGGAGGTGTCCGTAGGACGGAGGGGTAAAAAATATCCATAGCAGAGGAAGCATATCAAAATATCACACACTCTCTCCCTATGTTTCTGTAAGGGAATAGAAAGTATTCACAAAGCAAGAAGAAAGCACAAAAAGGCCATTCAAAGTGACATTTTAATCCTCTCCCTCTGCTCATCGCAGATGAGATAGGGGAGGTGTCCGCAGGACGGAGGGGTTAATCTTTACAGCCAAAAATTTTATGAAATCCTTTCAACCCCTCTCCTAAGAAACTACTGTATCTTCGGTGTCTCTCTTATATTTCTAATGCAACTCCCCGTAATACCACGGGACACGGCAGGGGAGAAGGTTAGAATGTTTTGTCTTGTTGCATAGAAAACTCGCCGGATTGTGACAAGCAACGCTTTTAATCCTCTCCCTCTGCTCATCGCAGATGAGATAGGGGGAGTGCCCGCAGGGCGAGGGGGTTAAATCTACAATCTCCCCACTATTTTTCGATAGTAGGATAAACCAAGTTCTTTTCCTCGATAACGTCGAGAACCTCGCGCAGATATTTGTCTGCCTCCCATCGAGCCATAGGCAGGTCGTGCAGCAGATAATTTCCGCAGTCGCGCGGAGCGGCTCCCGGCACTTCGCCGTCGAAGTCGCGGATAAATCGGAATGTCTCCCGCATTAGTTCTACAATGTCTTTCGATTCGAGGTCACCCTGCATTAGGAAATAATTTCCTGTACAGCACCCCATTGGGCCCCAGAATACGATTTTGTCGCCCCATACCGGGTGGTTACGCAAAAATGTGGCGGCTAAGTGTTCGATCGTGTGCAACGCACCGTAACCGATGGCCGGTTCCCGGTTGGGTTCTTTCATTCGAATATCGAAAGTCGTTACGACGTGGTCGCCCAAATAATCTTTACGGGAAACGTAAATGCCACGTAATAAATGGATATGGTCGATGGTAAAGCTCGGTATCTTTTTCATATCGATTGTTTTTTGTTTTACAACACATTGATGAGTTGGGTTAAAATCTCGAAAGAACGATGAGGCGCATTTTCCCAGAAATTGTTATACTGGTCTATATGGCCGTCGACACCCGGTGTATCGCTAATGATACGGAAACTCAGGAAAGGAATGTGACGTAAGTAACATACTTGTGCGATAGACCCCGATTCCATATCTACGGCCATGCCCTCGGGGAAAAGCCCTTTGATTTGCGAAAGTTCCGCCGGATCGGTGATAAAACGGTCGCCGCTGCAAACCAATCCCTTATAGAGAGACAAGTCGGTCGATACTTTCAAAGCCTTTTCCACCAATGCCGGGTCGCTGTGGAACCGGGCGGGAAGTCCGTCTATCTGCCCCCATGCACAGTCTTCTCCGCACCAAACGTCGTGGTAAACGATTTCGCTGCCCACCACTATATCCATGACATGCATCGATCGGTCTATACCTCCGGCGACACCGGTGTTCAGTATGCAGTCGGGAGCATATCGGTCTATCAGTTCGTAAGTCCGTATGGCCGACGATACTTTCCCTATTCCGCTTTGTGTCAGAATCAGTTCATGTTTCCCATTCGTGCCGATAATGAACAGAGACGAACCGTGCTGCTCTTCCCGAGGATTTTCGAGTAAACAGCGAACGCATTCCAATTCGCTTTGCATGGCTACGATAATACCTATTTTCATATTCGTTTTTCTTAAATTAGGGAGTAGGAATAGGGCAAATCCGTTTCCTGCTTCAAAGGTAGGGCATATCTCATGCATGACAAAATTTGCAGGAAGAAATTTCGATAATGCGATAATCTTGTTTTTTCCGTATCTTTACCCGAAGAATAATCGCATGAAAAATTTTGTCGCCATAGATTTCGAAACCGCCAATTACGAGCCTACGAGTATTTGTTCAGTGGGGCTTGTGGTCGTTCGTGGCGGGGAAATAACGCAACGCATGCATCGGTTGGTTTGTCCCGAACCCGATTACTATATCCGCCGTTTTTCCGAACAAGTACACGGCATCTATCCGGCCGATACCTGCGGGGCTCCCACGTTCGACGCGGTATGGAGCGAAATCGTTCCGTGGGTCGAGGGGCTACCTTTCGTCGCCCATAACAAGGCTTTCGACGAACGGGTGCTTCGGGCTGCCTGTCGCATGTATGGCATCGATTATACCTACGGGACATTTCTCTGTACCCTCCGACAGGCGCGTCGGGTTATTCCCCGCACGTCCATTGCCAATTACCGGCTACCCACGGTTTGTGCCTATTTGGGTATTCCCTTCGACCGCCATCACTATGCACTTGCCGATGCCGAAGGCTGTGCGCGCATTGCCCTCCGTTTGTGGGGAGACGAAGAATAAGAAACGTTCGCTATGTCGTTTTTGATACGTTCGCTTATTTTTTACCTATATATCTCCGAATGGTGGAAAATACTTTTCTTCTCTTTCTCGTATCTATGTAGCGCCGGATATTCACCCTCCTCTCTTAAAACAGAGATGGATTGGTGTGACACTATTGGAATGGTATTTTGAACCTCCTCCCTGCCGAGTCCCGTAGTATTACGGGGTGTCGCCCAGCAATAGGGGGGAGAAGAACAAACACGATACACAGGAAAGTATTACCCTCCTCCCCTGTGTTTTGCAGTGCAAAATATAGGGGAGGTGTCACGAAGTGACGGAGGGGTTAAAAATATCCTTAGCAGAGGAGGCATATCAAAGCATCACACACTCTCTCCCTATGTTTCTGTAAAGGAATAGAAAGTACTCACAAAGCAAAAAGAAAGCACAGAAAGGCCATTCAAAGTGACATTTTAATACTCTCCCTCTGCTCATCGCAGATAAGATAGGGGGAGGTGCAGGACGAGGGGGTATGAAGCGAAGATAAGACCTCTCTTTATCCTTAGTTTTTATAAGACAAAAAAGAATAAAATTTACAGTGATTTCTTATAGTGAGGGATTATTTATAAGAAGGCTGTTTGGCCATTCTTTATAGCTGTGTTGAACGTCAATAATGGTATTTGTGTTTAACAGTGTGACTTCTATCATCGAAATATTTTCGATGGCCTCCTTTATCTTTACTATTATCCAATCGTTAGAGTTGTCATAAGGTAAATAGAACCATCTGGCCAATCCTATAAAACCAATCCGATATTGTCTATTTTCTTTATCATCTACAACTTGCGTCGGGATCCATTCCATAACGCTAAATTGAGGAAGTGATACTCCCCTCTTGTCTATATAGAACCATTTATCACTTTCCCAATAATGATATTCTCCTTTTGAATTTGGTACTACTTTTTTTTCTCCTCTATTTGTAACCTTTGCACGTCCGTCTTTAAAAGGAAAACCAAAAGCAAATTGAGGTTTGATGATAATTGCACCCTTTTCATTTACATACCCTATACGCCCTTGCCTGTCTACAATGCGGCGCATTCCGTCTTGTAGATAGTCTTCACCGTTATCGATTTGATAGATTGTATAGCATCTATTTGGTATACATCCGACAAATAACAATAAGGTAAAAAGCTCAATGTAATATTTCATATAAGATATGCTCTATCGTTTTCTCTTAACTGTATTTGGCTATAAATATAATAAAAGTTTCATTCATAACTCTTTACGAATGAAACTTTTTTGTTGGACTGCAATGAGGTGCGGTATTTCTCACTTGATATTCTCTCTTTGTGCGATATGGGTAGTTGTATGTTCGGCTTTTTTATCCTACCGAACCGCTCGTGTGTTTTTTACTGAACTTTGTGAACTTTATTCGTCCCGAATGAGGTCAGTGAAATTCGATAGGGGAGATGTTATGCGGAGCCGGAATGGGTGGCCACTCAAAGTAACGTTTCAATCCTCTCCCCCTGCCGTGTCCCGTGGCATTACGGGGTGTTTCCGTAAGGGAATATAGGGGGAGTGCCCGTAGGGCGAGGGGGTTAAATTCTACAATCAAAAATCTTATATGCTATCTTCCTCAACCCCTCTCCTCAGAAACTATTGTTTCTTCGGTCTCTCCCCTATATTCTGCGTTGCAAAACACAGGGGAGAAGTGTAAAATCTATCTCTCCACCCAAAAAGGAGAATGCTTTTTAACCCCCTCACCTATACCCTGCGGTATTGTAGGGTATTCACACACTCCTCCTCCTCTGCGCACGTATGTGCGATTGGGCGAGAAGGCTCGTAGAGCCGGAAGATTAAAACAACGGTGGAGCGATGTATTGAAAGATTTCTACTCTCCTCCCTGCAGTGTCCCATAGTATTACGGGGTGTCGCCCAGTAATAGGGGGAGAAGAACAAACACGATACACAGGAAAGTATTACCCTCCTCCCCTGTGTTTTGCAGTGCAAAATATAGGGGAGGTGTCACGAAGTGACGGAGGGGTTAAAGAAATATCCCTAACAGAGGAACTCTCCACTAAGACAAAACGCAGGGCGTGATGCTACGTAGAGCCGGGTGAGTTGAATATCGCTAACTTTCGGCGAGTTGTTATTTTACGAGCAGTACCTCTTTGATAGCCTTCTGTAAGGTCGCTTTATCCATGAATCCGGCAGCGATTTGCGGCTGATTCTTCATCGGACAAAATAGTAATGTAGGGATACTCTGTACACCGAAGGCGGCGGCAAGTTCAGGTTCTTTATCCACATCTATTTTATAGACATCGATTTTCCCGGCATATTCTCCGGCAATCTCCTCCAATATCGGAGCCAACTTTCGGCAAGGCCCGCACCATGTAGCGTAAAAATCGATAATGCAAGGCTTCGAGCCCAAGTACTCCCACTTGTCGGGCGTTTTCTCATAGTTCGCCACTTTCGAGAGAAATTCCGCTTTGGTCAAGTGGCGGGGCTTGATTTTCTGTTCTTGCTTGTTTTTTCCTGCATGACTCTCGGTGGAGCTTTGGGCTTGGCACGAAAAGATGAACACCATGCAGGTGAAGGCTATTCCTATTACATGTTTTATTCTCATATCTTTATGGTTTTATAAATTGGAAATAAATGAAAATCGTGGCTGCATCATACTGACAAGAGAGCGAATATCGCCGATTTTTTCCCTCTTGCCGCACCTTGCGACATCACAGGCTGTATACTTCATCATAGGAAAGGGCCGGCCTGTGGGCGAGGAAGCAGAAATAGATACGGTCTATTCCACGATAGGCTACAAAGATACTCGCTTTACAGCATGAATCTGTTTCTCGGGGTGCTATTTTTCAGATTATTAGAAATTCTTATCATACAAAAATTCCGTGAAAGGCGGCAGTCCTTCACGGAATCTTCGTATGGCAATCGAACGGTCTTACAGTAAAATGAATGCCAGAGGAATGAGTATGCCTGCGGCAAATTCTATACCGCCCCGTCCCCAGAAGCCTTTACGCCCTTTAAGCATGACAAGCCCCGTGAGGGTGATGACGATGAGCGACACGGCAAAAATGTCCGAGAAGATCGTCCAGTTCCGGTTCGGGTTGTAGTGCAATCGGTTGAGACTGCTCAATATAGGGCGTTTTTTCACCGATTCGTAATAAGCCTCCCCCGTTTCGGTGTTCACTGTCAGCGACGAGCCGCCTTTGATAAACACCTTCATGGTGTTCTCTTTCGGGAAATAATGTTGGGTATAGTTGTTACGCTCACCCAAGTCATCGAGCAAATCGAGCACGTACGCTTTGGAAAAGTCTGCTTTCGCTTTCGGAAAATTCCCTGCGATTCGGTATTCTTTCTGTGTGATACTGTAATCGGAGTTAAAGTCGCGTTTGTGGTTCAGCATGATGCCAGAGAAAGCATAAATGAGAATGACTCCTGCAAAAAAGAACGAGAGATCCCTATGCAGAATGTGACACCATTTTCTGAATTTCCCCGATATACGTTTTTCTTTCGACATGTTCGGTTTCTATGAGTTAATTTTTAATTTCGTAACTGGTCGTGTTGATGTGATACGACATCACGAAATAGTCTTTACCGGCTTCTTTGGCTTTGGCAAGGCGTTCTCGGAAGTTCTGTATGCGACCTTCGAATGTATTGATGTCGGCTTGTCCGGCAGCTTTCTTTTCACTTTCGCATCCGGCTTCTCCGTCACCGTGTTTCTCTCCGCTTTGATTTTTGTCCTGTTCTTCCATTCTCTGTATGGTAGCTTCATCGATACGGTCTTCTTCGAGAGTTCCCGTCACCGATACGAGACTGTTCACAACCTCAGCGGGGAAGCTGCCCAGTTCGCAAGCCTCTGCACGCAACATTTTGGTGTCGTCGGTTCCCATCATGAAGAGTTTCTTGCCGCCGTGTTTACAGATATGGGTGCACACACCCTCTACGGTAACGGTTTTTCCCACGAGGCTGTCCCCTTCGGCTAAAATGTCGTCTACGCTCAGAGCCACTGTTGCGGCGCTTTCTTGATTCTGATTCTCCTTAGCTTTGTTGTTGCAGCTCACCATAGCGAGCAAGGCGACGGCTGCAAGGATAAAAATGGATTTTTTCATATTGTTGTAGTTTAAATGTTTGTAAATCTTTTCTTTATTTTTGTTATGACAAAGATAGCAAATATTTTATAAACGAATCGTCGGGTTATGCCCGTTTGCAAACCAGTAGCGGAATAAACAGATATATGCCCAATATCATGGTCGCTACGGTCGTTATGAATTTTTGACGGCGGCTACATGTGCTACCTTTACATGCTGTAAAATAAAGCAAAGCGGCCAAAACGAAGTTCAAAATCAGTACCCAGCACGATCCCATGCTCACACGCGGTTTTACCCATTGGTCGTCGTAAGATGTGAACGACAGTTCGAACGGGAAAATATATTTCGACCATTTGTCGAGAGCAGTCTCCGGGTAGTCATAGCGCAGGCTGTCGGCGAAAGCATAACTGTCAGCGTCGACGGCGTATGTGGTCACGCCCTTTTCGTCGCTTATTTTTAGGGTCCAGTAGAAGATATCGCCCATGATGGTCAGGGTGTTGGTCTTGGGGTCGTATTTGTCTATCGGCAATTTGTGCAACGTGTAATCCCGGTTCAATACATATAGGTTGTTATCTTTGTCCGTTAACAATCCCAGAGTTTTGCGGTTGCTGAATTCGGTGATGGCTACATGCTCGATACCCAATTCGGGAGCCACACCCGTTTCACGCACGTAGGGCAGTCCTTTGGTTTGTTTCACATGGAATACTCGGTGGTTGTTGTCTACCATCAGATACCCCTCGTCATACTCTTTCCGGTTCGTCGGGTTTCCCGACAAGGTTCGCATGGGAAATTCAAACCCTTTTTGTTTCATGACTTTGTCGAACAAAGCCGATTTTTTTTCGTTGACCGTGTTGTCCCGCATATCGATGAAAGTGATACGATCGGTCGTGCGGAAAGCTTCGATGGGGTTTTCGAGGTCGATCCGGTCCGGCATCGATTCCATAATCATGTTCAATGCGGGCTTCGTCACATTCACGTCTCGGGCCGACTGCTTGAATGTGAAATTTCCGTGAGCGATGATTTTCGGGGTCACCTCTTTCCCGTTGATTGTGTCGGGCAGCCGGTCTTTCGAGAACAGCTGTCTGTAATAAAAGGTAGGCAATATGGAGTCGAATTGTGCTACCGTATATTCCGTTCCGTTCGCGTCGTAGCGTTTTACTCCGTTATCCTTGCTCGATTGTATGTATGCGAACCGTTTGGTTACGCAACTGTACAACGTGAAAGGATCGTTTCCCGGTTTGGAGGCTGCGAATTGCAAAAGCCACGGCAATAACCACGACAATAGGACGACTGCCGTCAGGTAGAAAAATATTTTGCTGAATTTTTTCATTGTAGTATACCGTTTTTGAAATTAGTCTTGGCAACCTTCTTTGAATCGGACAACCGACCGGATAGAAAGCGATGCGCACAGAATGGTGAAAATAATAAGCGTCGGCAGAAACGAATTATAGGCTTCCGGTTTGTCGAGCAGGAAAAAGATTCGCACGATACCTGCGGCGATCAGTAGATTGACGATGCGCAGTTTCCACGTCGGTTCGAGGCATATCCACGCCGTCAGCAGGTAGGCGGTATAACCGCAGATATACCACGGAGCCGCTGTCAGCAATATGCGCGCGACCATTTCGCAGGCGATATGTTGTTGCAGGTAAATCCACAAGGAAGCGGCTTGCAACAGAAAGACGATGCTGATTTGCGCGACTCCCGCCAACAACATCAATAGAATCATGCGTTGTTGAGGATAAGGGAGGTGTAAAGTCAGTTTCAACCGTTTCTGCGTCATTTCGGGAATAAACTGCGACGAAGCGAACAGTGCGCCTATGATGAGCGGCAGGTATTGTAGCAACTCGATAAACACGGTATCCCGGCTCAACAAGATGGCCCACAGGTGGTCGGCCCCCTTGAAAGTGATGACCCGGTTGATGCGCATCATGACGTATCCGGCGAAACAAAGCGATACCAGCAGGGCGATGAAAAACAGCCCCCGGGTTTTGATCCACTCTTTGAAAAATATAGCTTTATTCATAATTCCGATGATAAAAGGATTAGTATTTTCCGGTCAATCCGATGAAAACATCTTCCAGATTCATTTTCTCGGATTTGAAATCGGTATAGGGTATCGATTGCTCTTGCAATATCTGTTTGATACGTTCTTCGTTTTCGAACGAGTAGGTCTCGGCAGAATCCCGTATGGCCGCCGTGCTGTATAACGACGGGTCGTGGGGGAGCTTGTCGGGCGACGATGTTTTGAAGGTATAGCGTGTGAAGGTGTCGAGCAATTCCTTTACAGGCTTCTGAATCAATATGCGGCCGTAATCCATGATGATACAGTCGTCGACCAGCCGTTCCATGTCCTGTATGATGTGCGAGGTAAGGAAGATGGTCTTTTCTTCGGCTTTGGCGTATTCGCGCAGATACTCTGTGAAGAGTCGGCGGTAGCCGGGGTCGAGTCCTATCGAGAAATCGTCGAGTACCAGCAAATCGGCGTTTTGGGCGAGAATGAGACCCAGAGCCACCTGCGACCTTTGTCCGCATGACATGCGGGAGATTTTTTGTTTCGGCGCGACTTTCAGTTTGCGCATGAGTTCATAATAGGCTTCTTTGTTCCATTTCGGATAAAAAGCCGAGTAAAATCGCTCTATCTGTTCGATATTCATGAACGTGTATTGCACATGGTTCTCGATGAGCAGGGCGATACGCTCGCGGGTCACCGGCTGCATTCGCTGTATGTCTTCTCCGAAGATACGGCATTCGCCCGAGCGGGGTTTCAAGTAACCCATTAAAATATTGATCGTGGTCGTTTTCCCTGTACCGTTTTTCCCCAGCAACCCCAAAATCCTCCCTTTGGGGACTTCGAAGTTGAGGTCTTCGTATATTTTTCTCGACCCGTAGTAATGGGTGAGGTTCGAGCATTTGATGATTGTTTCCATATAAAAAGCTATATGTGTTTGTTCTTTTCGGTCAGAAATTAAATCCTATATTTACTCCGGCATAGTTGGCCGTGCCGTGCTTTTCGTAATGGCTCTGCTGCCAGTCGGCGGCGACCGATAAAGCCCAGCCCGAGAATATTCGGCTCCATTTCAATTCTATTCCGTAGTTTGTTCGTCGGGTCTTCAACAGGACGAAATTATGTTCCAGCATTTCACGCACGCAGTCTTTCTGTACGTTCGGTATGGACAATTCCCCATTGCCGCCGGTTCGAATTCCTATGTTTCCCGATAAAGATAGTAGAGATTTTTCGAATATGCCGCTTGCATCTATTTTCAGTCCATATTCGCTGCTGTTGATTTTTAGCCTATGCTCTTTCTCTTTTTGACGAATGTCGGTGTGAAACCACAGGTAATAGGGGCGAATGTACCCTTTAAAATTTTTCCCGGCCTTTATGCCGTACAGCAATTCACCTTGTATTTTCATTTGGTCGGAGGTGTACGGGGTCGTGCTGCCTATTTGGTCGTAATTATTGCCGGCGGCACTGCCGAAGGTGTTCTCTGTCCCTTTACGGTTATAGAGTACTCCTTTTACTTGAATCCCGACTGTGTGCATGTCCTGCTTTGTCGAATATCCGGCGGTCATATCGAGCAGAGTGCGGTCGAGTACGGTTAAAGGCAGGTTGTTGTACCCGTCGAGATGTTGGGTCACGCTATATTTGCGGTAGTTCGCTGCGGCGTATATGCCCTTCCTTCCTTGTGTGGGAAGCAGTTGAATGCCGGCTCCGTAACCGTAGCCCTTGTAGTTCGTATCGGTGACGTCGCCTTTCCCGAATCGTACCGAGGTCGTTCCCAGCCCGGTCATCGTATAGATATAGGCGCTACCCAGCGGGGCATAAAAGTCGAGCGTGTTGTCTTGGCTGTATATTTGTGCCATGACCGATATTCCCACGACATATTTATCCAATCGCACGGAACCTCCGCCGGCAAAATCGAGGTCCGAGACGATGTTCTTCGGACGAGGATCCCGGTTACGATATTCCAGTGCGGCACGGTAGCTCCCTTCGATACCCCATGTGAATTTTCCGGCTCGACCCGAATATCCTCCCGTGAAGGCATATTCTTGCAGGGAAAGGTCTCCCCCGATGGAATCGGCCATGACGTAGGGGTAGAGCAGTTCGAAGTCTGCTGTTTCGTTCCATACGACACCGGTTTCTTTTCCGGTTGTATAGCGGGCGTTACCCCATAGGCGGGTGCGATCGCTCAGCTTTATCCACGACGATACGTCGGCTGCTCCTTTCAGATAACCGTCGCCGGCTTGCAAGAGGGCAGCTTCGTCTTCTTTTCCGTAAACCCCGTTTAAGGAGATACGGGTCAGAGAAGTACAATGCTGGTAATATCGGGTGGCTGGGTTGGTATAAACCGTTTCTATCCATTTCGCAGACAAGGCTTCATACTCGGCAATCGTGCGAAGCAAAGACAAAGAGTCTCTTTCCGCCCCCTGCAAAGCAGGGAGCAGAAAGAGTGCTATGGTTAGAAAAGAACAGAAACGTATTTTCATGACGACCGATGTCTGTTAAGATTATTTCTTCAACGATGGAGTCGTAAAGGTGAAATCGTTGGCCGAGTCGTCGGTATCTTGGTAAACCGTATAGCTGCCTGTGGAAGAAGCTACTTTGCGGATAAATGACCGTCCGAAACGGGTTTTGTCTGTCCCGGCGATTCCGGTAGTAGCATAACTGCGGTCGAGCACTGCGGGGGTAGCGATTCTTTCGAAGCCGGTATTTCCCAGATTGACGGCATCGAGAACCCATGCTACCGGTACGTCATAACCCTTTTTGGTCATCTCTTTACCGTTCGTGGCCGTATAATGATATTCTTTGTAATAGTTGGCGAGGAATTCGTCTTTCGACACTCCCATGCGGGCGATAGCGTAAGCGCGGTTTGCTTGGTTGTTGGGCATCCAGATGGTAGCCGAGTAGCTATACCATTTGTCGAGATTGGGAACTTCGGCTATATCCGGGTCCATGCCTTTTTCGGTTTCGTCATACCATTCGAAATCGGCGATCGACAAATCGATGGCATCGGCTTTGGTCTGTGTGAAATCGTAGCCTTGATCTGCGAGAACGAGTTGTTCGCCCGGAGCGAGAGGGTGTTCCGTACCGTTACCCGGAATGACATAGATGGCGGCTGCGGTAAACGTGGTCGTCATCGGTTGCGGGTTGTCGTTGTATTGGTATTTCTCGGTCGTCCCGAAAGTGCTTTCGAGCAAGGCCACTCCGTCGGCATAGACGGTTTCGCTGCTGTTGTTGTAGATGACGAAGTATTTGTCATAGAGACTGGAAGTCCCTTTATCATTGGCTGTCCCCGTTACATAAATCTCTTTGAGAATAAGGGAGTTGCTCGGGGTGTAGATCGATAGCTCCAAAGCGATCGAAGTCGATGGGGCAGAGATTTGTACGTTGTCTTTCGTGCTGCGTACATTGCAGAGGATTTCGCCCGAAGTACTGGCTATGGCTCCTTCGACCGTGATGTTATAAAGTCCCGAAGAAAGTGTGATGACGGAACTTTGGGACAGGTCGAGCTCGTATTCTTTCCCACGGTTGAGGTCTGTGAAAGTGGCCTTGCCTTCGGCCCATGTGAACGAGGTGATCGTGTCCGACGGAGCCGTAAAGTTGAGGGTTACGTCGACGGGAACGGAAGTGTCTTCGTCTTCGTCGCAAGCGGTGAACGCCGTGATTACAGTGGCGAACAACAGGAATGAAAAAAATCTTTTCAGTTTCATAATGGTTTTATTGAATGTTTATTGTATATTAAATTCGTTTGTAAATCTGTTCTCTCTTTAATGACTTGATTTTTAATTGGTTCTATAATCTGAAATTGATTTCCATGCCGAAGTAGGGGTTGGAAGTCCGGCGGATTGTGTTCCCGAACAACGTGTAATCGGGGTGATAGCTTACCAACCGATTGACGTATAAGGCCAGTGCGATTTTATCCCGGCATATTTTCTTCGTGACCTTGATATTTATATTGGCATCGATGGGAATCGTACGTTTTTTGAAGTTGTTTTCATAGTGCGGTTCCACCAAGTGTTGCAATATCATGTCGTTTCGTTCGGCATCGGTGTAGGGAAGGAGTTCGCCCTCCATATTGACGTAGGCGATGGGAACCCCGCTTTCCCACATGCTTTGGCTCGATGTGAACCACATACACTGAATAGATGTGGAGAATCCCAGTTTGAGCCGCGGTATATCGGTGTCGAATGTAAAGTTGGTATTGAAACTTTCTCGAATATAACCGTCGTCCTCGTTGTAAAGTCCTATGTATCTGATTTGTCGACCGTCGATAACGACAGAGGGACGTTTGTACACCGGCTGGCTGTTGTTATAGGTCGTGCGGAACCACGCTCCGTTTACCGTCAGTCTCGTGCGGATTATCGGAAATCGTTTCGAGGAGTATTGAAATTCCACGCCCTCTTTCAAAATTCGGCTTCCGTTGGTGTGGACGCTTTGTACTTTCAGTATCGTGTCGGGGGTAAACGTCAGGTCGGCGAGGTCGGGCGGCCCTGTCATCGTCGATGGGTCCAGCCCCTCGGTACTGTATCGGTTATAAATATACCGGGTGTAGGATTTTCCCTGCCGGAATCCCGAAGTCATTTTTTCCCGGAAGTAGGTTACCAATAACCGGTGGTCGTCTATCGAAAAATCGGCGCGCACTTCCCATTTCATGTTTCGGGCGGCTTTCAGGTTGTAGTTGGTCAGGTCGTCGACAAATGTGCGGACGTTCATGCGATTGACTGCCGGATTTTCGTTCGAAAAGAAATTGAGCTGTATAAGGTCGTAGTAAAAAAGGTCGGGATAAAGTTTCGAAATGTCGGGCATTTTGGTGTGCCAGCCTACTCCGCCCGATAGTTCTATGCTCAACGGCTTTCTCTCGCCGATACGCGGCAATGCCCATTTTGCGTTTACACGAGGGTCGAGATAGATTTTTCCGTCGAGGACGTAACGGTTATCGAGATTTGACAGCGATGCGCTGCGTAGGCCGGCGGTAATGTCGATGCGGTGTTTTCCCAATCGCAACTTCGAGGCTTCCTCGATGAAAAAGGCGAGATTGTGCTCGGCCGGTATGTCGTTGAACGGTCGGGGACGGGTGGTCATATCGATGCTGATGGGACGCCTCATGTCGTAGAGTTGTCCTTCGCCGTAGTTTTTATTCATGCGCCAGTCTCCTCCGACCTTGATGATATTGAACCAGTTGCGGTAATTGTAGTTGAATGTGGCGATCGCTTTGACGAATGCGTTGAACGGGTTGCCGTTCACGTCGAGCGATGCGAGATAGGTCGAAGGCAGAATCTCGGCGTCGTGTACGCCCGGTTGCGTGGCCGTGGGCACGACCGACAATTTGCTGGGCACGACGGTTTTTTCTTGGTGGATATTGTCCCACGAACCGCTGGCCGATGCCGTCAAGGAAAGCGATCGGAAAAATCCCTTTTTGCGATTGTTGAGCGATAGGGTTCCGGCGAGGGAGAGGGCGTTGTTCGACGATTCGTAAGAGTCTATTGCCCCCGACGGAGTGAGGTCGGGATCGTTTTTGTCATTTTCGAAAGTCCCCCGGTAATTCAGATTGGAGTTGAAAGTCCATCGCCAATGATCGTTCGTCCATCGTTTTTCGGCCCGTATCGAGCCGGTCACCCGTTTGAAGTTTTCTCGGTTGTTGCGAGGGTCTATTTTCGAATCGAGGTAGTCGATACCCGTATTGAGCGTAAATTGTTTATCCGTCAGTTCTATCCCTTTCCCCACATAAAACAGTTGGCTTTGCATGTCGGCTTTGAAACGGGCTTCGAGATCGTTCCCTCCCTTTTTCCGTTCTATGTTGACCAGTCCGCTGGTGAGGTCGCCGTATTCTACCGAAGGGATTCCCCTCACGATTTCTACTTTGGCGATGTCGTCGGTGGAGATGGAACGCATGTCTATCCCTTTGCCGGTCGTATTACGTCCCGTTTCCCAACTGTTGGAGATATACTGCATATTGGCATCGTTGTTGAGGGGGACACCGTCGATAACGAACGAAGTCCCGAACGAGGTCACGTCGTAGTCGCTCGGCCCTGTCCCACCGGCTTCGCGTAGTTTTATCAGGTTGGCCGAGCCCATAGAGGGATCCTTCGAGACGTTTCCCGGCAACAGTTCTACCAAATCGGTAAAGCTCGACGGTTGCAGATGCTCCATCGCTTTTCGGTCGATACGCGATGCACTGGTTGCTCCTCGCGATTCGTAGGCTGTCACCACCACGTCTTGCATGGCGATATCGTTCGACAAGAGTAAGATTGTCAAAGTCGTATCTCTGCGAGCATGCAGGTCGATTGTCCGGGATTTGTAACCTAAGGAAGTGACGGTCAGTTCATAGTCTCCTTTCGGAATGGATAAGAAGGTGTGAGAACCTTTTTCGTCGGTGATACCTGAGAATTGCCGATTTTTACCCTTTTTCAATAAAAGAGTGGCATACTCTACGGCGTTACGATTGTGGGAATCGCGTACGGTCAATTTCAGACTGATGCGTCCCTTCCGTAGAGGTTCTCCATGAGAACGATGCTGTCCCATGCCTTGAAAATTCAAGCCAAGTAGTAAGATAAATCCTATGAGCTTTATTCTCGTTTTCACCGAATGTATAAACCTGTCGAACGTCCTTTATTCTGTTTTCGATGTGCAAAACTAATTATTTTAAATTGAATGATTGATATGATTTTAAACAAAAATAAAAATTATTTTATGTAGTATGTGTTTTTATTATTTCAAAAAGTTTTTTATTATTTGTGATATTATGGAAATATGTTAGTTTGGAATGAAAATAAATAGTAAAATTTATTTATATCAATTCTAAATAATATCTATCTGCCAAATCAAAATTTTTCTATGGCTGTTTGGCAAAACTCGATAGAGGTAAACAAAATGTATGGTCTACCGTCTTTTGTACTGAGGGATATCTCTCAGTATTGCAGAGTATGGCAAGTAGTGCCGTTTTCCCTAACCTTTGTAAAGGAAGATGCTTTCACCTCCTCCTCTGCTCGGCGATGAGCCGAGATAGGGGAGGTGGCACGAAGTGCCGGAGGGGTTAGAAAATACCGGCCGTGGAGGTGACAGATTCAGGTCTCCTCTCCCTCTGCTCATGGCAGATGAGATAGGGGGAGTGCCCGTAGGGCGAGGGGGTTAAATATCTGATATAAACAGACTGATAAGATGGTGTTTTTCAACCCTTCTATCACTACGTACCACCTTCTCTACATGGCTAACGCAACACCCCGTAATGCTACGGTACACGGCAGGGAAGAAGGACAAACACAATATGTCGGAAAGTATTAACCTCCTCCTCTGTGTTTTGCATAGCAAAATATAGGGGAGGTGGCACGTAGTGACGGAGGGGTTCGTTGCGACAAGGTGCGTTTGGGTAACGGAAAACGTTTTTTATATAGACGACTCGTTAACGATCCTTTCGCTCCGATGACCTTTCGATGAAGCGGACGGCAATTCCCGACTGCATATATAGTTCCCGATACAACGGGTGATGAGTATGTCGTCGTGATGACCCTCCATAGCGCCGTAGCTGCCGTTGGGCTTGCGTTCATATACATCGTGTTCGTAGCAGGCTTGTGTGTCGTGCTCGATATAGCTCCCTTCCCGAAGGGCGTTCTTTTGGGCATCGATAACCAGTGCTTTGGTGGCTCGATTCATGTGGAATCCCCAACGGGAGGGCGGTTTCTGTCCTATGCTGTCGGGAGGGGACTGTCGGGCATACAGGTTGTTGTAATATCGGGAGAGCGTGTCGAGGATATAGGCCGAGTGTTCGCTATCGTCGTGCTCGGTTTCGAGCGTGTTGCTCTCGATCACCAGCAGAGCGTTCTGATAGTATGCGGCGATTTGAGCCGATTTCCATGCGAGCAAGTCGTGGTCTATGTGTCCCCGCCATTGCGCCACGACTTCGGCGGGGCCGCCATCGAGCATCCAATAACGGTCGAACACGGCTATGACCGAATAGTCCGAGGTGTCGGAGCGTCCGCCTATATCGACTACTGCCAGATAGCGATCCCGCATTTCGCATTCTTTGGCGGGATATTCCCATATTTTCAGAGGCCCTTCGGGTCGGGTCTCCAATTCGATTTCTTGCAAGGCTTGTTTCCCGGTGGATTCTTTGCCGTGAATGTCGCCTTCGAACCGCGGCGGACAACAGCAGCGACGCAACTTTTCCACCAACGTGGGATCGAACACTCGTTCGCCCGAGTAGCAGAATGCCTCTATATCATCGCTGGGATATTCGGCCATCATGTCGGCATGCCGGGCATACTCTTTCCGTTTCTGCCGATACCAAGCGATTGCTTCGAGCGTGGCTCCCCTGTGCCATAGCATGCGTTCGTAGTCGGTGAGGCTGCCGATGAACGAGTCGTAGTCGTCGATCGGCAGGGTGTACATCTCTATTTCGAACCACGGGACGAAAGCGAACTGTTTGTCGCTCTCTCCCCGTTTGGCTCGTTCGCACTCTTGGTGAAAATAAGACCCCGTCCCGTTCGCCGTGCTTTCCATAACCACCATCGAACAGGGTAGCAGCATGATCGACCCGCATATCGAGCGCATCACCTGTTCGGGCGATTTCATGCGGCTGTTCCGCCAGAAAGCCACCTCCGAGAGGTGAGCCATCGCCGCGTCGATACCCCGCACCGATTCCTGACTCTCGGCCGAGCCTATGGTTACCCTGCACTCCCGCCCGGCGATGACCGATGTGTTCGCCATGCGCTCGAACGGTTTGAACTTCGGTTTCTCCCCGTCGAGCAGCCAGTCGGGATAGTTGGCGAGCAGTTTGCTGTACATGCCCTTGATGTTGGCGGCCGATTCTTTGAGATGGGCGCAAATCACGCTGTTCCAGTTGCGGCAGTGCACCAGCTGAATCCATGCCATATAGATTTGTACGAGAGTGGAACCGCCCCATTGCCGGGCTTTGAGCAAGATGAGGCGAATGGGTTTTCCCGCCGTGCGCATATCTTCGAGCATCCCCAATATGCGCCGTTGCGGTCTGTTCAGACGGAATGGAATGTCTTCGGCTCCCAATTTATCTTTGATACGGACAAAGCTGAATGCCCAAAATTCGAAATCGTACCGAATTCGCACCCGTATCCACTCCCTCCATAGTTCTTCTGTGGCATCCCCGCCGTCGGCGAGTTTCGGGTTTCTTCCTGCTTCGTCGGTAGCGATTATTTTGTCGTGACCGTATCGTTCGGCATACACCGCCAGACTCCCGCATTCGACGAGTCTTTGCGCCATTATTTCGTTCTCGAACAAAGCCTTCGGAATATATTGAACCGGTATGGGAGCATCGGGCAGCCGCAATATCCAGCGGTCGCCTGTATCGTTACCCTCTCCCGTCTCGGGGTTATAGTACCGTCGCAGGTATTCGTTTCTCTGTCGGTTCTCTTCGACCGTAATCTCTTCGTGATGAAATACAATCCCCATTTCTTCTGCAATTTTCTGCAAAAGAAATGCCGCTTCCACCCCGTTTTATGGCAGGGTGATACGAAACGATGTTTTGGAAGGTGATGGGCAGGAAAAAAGGAAAATATATTATCTTTGCAATTCATGGGAAGTTTACGGATAAAACATAGCGGGCAAGTATTTACCCCCGATTATTTGGTCGCCGATATATTGGATTTTTGCGGTTATGTGGAATCTCCCCGCATATTGGGAAAGCACATCATCGATAACAGTTGTGGCGAGGGGGCATTTCTTTGCGAAATTGTCGGCCGTTATTGCCGGGCTTTTCGTGCAGGGAATGATGATATCGCTCTCCTTAAAGACGAATTGCAGACATATATACATGGGATAGAAATCGATGCCGGGACTTATGAACGGTGCATAGAAAATTTGAATCTTGTTGCTTTGAAGTTCGGTGTAACCGATGTGGATTGGGATATTATCGAAGGTAATGCTTTGAAAATCAAAATTTATGACGGGGCAATGGATTTTGTGGTGGGTAATCCCCCGTATGTGAGAGTTCATAATTTAGAAACCGATTATACAGATGTCAAACAGTTTACTTTTGCCAATGGGGGAATGACGGATTTGTTTCTGGTGTTTTTCGAATTAGGTCTTCGTATGTTGTCGGCAGGTGGACGATTGTGTTATATTACGCCGAGTTCGTGGCTGAATAGCTTGGCAGGTGAGAATATGCGTCGTGAAATTGTTTTGAGAAAGTATTTGACAGGAGTAGTGGATATGGGACATTTTCAACCTTTCAAGGCTACTACCTATACGTTGATTTCCCGGTTTGAAAAAGTCGAAGATAATGATCGGATAGATTATAATGTCTATGACGAACGGGTGGGTAAAATACGGCACATAGACACGCTGTCATACGACGAGATACAAATAAATCGCAAGTTTTATCTTTCTGGTAAGAAGGAGTTGGAACTGTTGAAGCGGATAAGGCTGTCTGCTTCGGATTCATATGTACGGGTGAAAAATGGATTCGCTACGTTATTCGACGATGTGTTTATCGGCGAATTGCCTTTTATGGAGTATACGATTCCGGTATTGAAGGCCTCGACAGGAAAATGGTCGAGGGCTTTTTTTCCTTATGATGAAAAAGGGTCTCCTCTCGCGTATGAACTTTTGTCGGAGAGCGAGAGTGTATGTCGGTATTTAGAGGATCATGCGGAAAAGCTTCTGAAAGGAAGAAAAAGAAGTGAGACACCCGATTGGTTTTTGTATGGGCGTACACAGGCGTTGAAAGATGTTTGTATTTTGAAGTATGCCGTTAACACTTGTATCAAAGGAGTTGAGAGTATTAAATTGACGGAGGTTCCGCCGGGGTGTGGTCTGTATAGCGGTTTGTATATATTGCCTGATAAGGGGGTTACATTCGATATGCTCGATAGGATTATTAGAAACGAGGAATTTATTCGTTACGTTTCGCTACTCAAAAATTATAAAAGCGGTGGATATTATACCTTCAATTCGAAAGACTTGGAACTATATATAAATTATAAGATACAATTGGAATATGGAAAGGGAAGAGATAACTTATCCACTGGGCAACTCGGACTTTTTGAGAGTGCTTACTAATTCGTTCAAAGAGTTTATCGAAAAGGGTACATCTCGGAGCACGGCAAAACTTAAACCGTTACACGGTGCAATAGCACGAGATTTGGCAGAAAAGTTAGGCCGGGATTATACCGTTTTTTCGCAGGGGTATGGAATTGGTAAAGAGACGAAGATAAGGGGACGTTATGTCAATAAGGCTGTGGATATTACAGTGAAGAAAGGGGAGCGTGCCGTAGCCGGTTTGGCGGTTAAATTCGTTATGCAGAATTACTCGCAAAACTCGAACAATTATTTTGAGAACATGTTGGGTGAAACTGCCAATATACGATGTGGGAATTGTCCGTATTTTCAAATATTCATCATACTTGATAAACTACCGTATTATCAACGATCTGGAGAATTGAGCCGGTGGGAGACTTTTACAGCTCATAATGCCGAAAAATATGTTACTCTTTCTCAAGATGATGCTAGTATCTATTTCCATACACCTAACAAAACTTTGATTTATGTCGTGCATATTCCTGATAACGACTCTTTGTCTACCAGCAGGGAGTATATGGATTATTATAGGAGGTTGAACCCTTCTTTGTCATTAACAGAACATGACTATAATGATTTCGGGAATGGTGTGATATTTAACGATTACGAGCTTTTTATCGAAAAGGTGTATCACACGATAATGGCTTTGTGATTTCTATGGTATGGCTAATGTTATAGTATAAAATCAAGAGATTGTTTCTCTATTTCCATTTCATATTGTTTAACAAGAGCTTCATAACTTAAAAAAGAGACGCGCTTGTTTAACCGTAACTCGTCGAATGCATGATATGAAAGTTTGGTTTCAAATTCAGATTTTCGTTTGGCATCTGCCACTATGGCCATTCTGACGTAAAAATCTTGCAAATCATTAAATTTTAAGAGCGAGTTTTGGATATCTGTCGAGTGTTCTATTTCAAAGAACGAATGAGGCATATTGCGTTCATTGAACCAAATGGTATCAATCATCGCACTTCGATTTATTAATGCGGGGTAGGAGTAATTGGGTAATTTTTTGAGTGTAGAGAGTTCTTGAAGCGTTTTCCCATCGTAAAATTTTTTATTTTTGTCTTGATTTGGAATAAACGTTTTCAGATTACGCAAATTACCTATTATCACCAGTAGCCCTTGATAGTAAGCGTGATTGAACGATCTTTGTATTTCGGAGTCTTTGTTCTTTTCTGTTTCAGGAATAATTCCTCTTTCTTCGTTTTGTTTTCGGTATTTTTCAAGGCCATATAATCCGGGTTTGATTTTATAAATACCCTTAGTTTGTTGAACTATGCGTCTGATTGATGCGAATGGAGTTTTTGTTTTCCATTCACATTCTTGGATTTTAAAAACTTCTGAGTTTAAGTCTCCCAATGTGGCTACACCACCTAATTTATCTAATGTTTCAATGACTGCTTCGTATTGTTTCATGGATTATATGTTGTTCCTATCATTTGCTTATTTTCATAAGTTCGTCTAACGAGAATGATATTTTGACAGCCTGTTAAAGAGGAATAGAATTTTTATCGATTATTTCTTTATTTCAGTTGGAGAGGGAGCATTGTTGTCTGCTTTTGTTGTTTCCTTGTCTGTTTTTTCCTCCTCGTTTTTCCCGTTTTTATTCAGTTCGGGATAACTAATGCGGGTGTGATAGATGGTTTTGAGTTTCTCGATAAAGGTAGCTTTGATCGTCTCCACATCGCGGAAGCTGAGGGGGGTATCGCGCAGGAGACCGTCGGCGACTTGCGAGTCGATGATGCGGTTGACGAGTTGCGAGATACTTTCGTTGGTGTATTCTTTGAGGCTTCTCGAAGCGGCTTCGACGGCATCGGCCATCATGAGTATTCCCGTTTCCTTCGTGAACGGGTTGGGACCGGGGTAGGTGAATTTCGATTCGTCTACGGGTTGGTCGGGGTATTTGTTACAGAAGGAGTTGTAAAAGAATTTTGCTTTCCCGTGTCCGTGGTGCGTGGAGATAAAGTCTTTGATAGCTTGGGGCAATCGTAGTTTATCGGCCATTTTAAGTCCGTCGTTCACATGGGAGATGACGATTTGTGCGCTTTGTTCGAAGGAGAGCGGTGTGTGCGGATTGAATCCCGATTGATTCTCGGTGAAGAATGCCGGATTTTTGAGTTTCCCGATATCGTGATAAAGGGCTCCGGTACGAACCAATTGAGCCTTCGCTCCTATTTTATTGGCCGCCTCGGCCGCTAAGTTGGAGATTTGCAGGGAGTGTTGGAAGGTTCCGGGGCACTCTTCGGATAACTGTCTCAATATGGGATTGTTCACATCGGACAATTCGACCAGCGTGACTGTGGAGATGAACCCGAAGGCCTTTTCGAATATATAGATAAGGAGATAGGCGAACAGCAGAAATACACAATTGACTCCGAAATAGATGAACATATTGTAATTCAGTTTCGAGAGGTCGCCTTCGGAAAGGAGTGTATATCCCACGTAGGCAAAGCAGTAGGCGAGGAAGACGAGCAGGGCGCAGCGCATGAGCTGGGAGCGGCGAGAAAGGTCGCTGAGGCTGTCGATGGCGGTCATGCCTACGATAAGCTGCAAGAAGATGAATTCGAGTGCGAACGGCGCCGTAAAAGCACAGATAAGTACCGTAATGAGGTGTACATAGAGTGCGGTGCGCGAGTCGAAGAAGGTGACCACGATAATGGGAATAATGGCGAACGGAACCAAATATATGCCTTGTAACCGAAATTCAGAAAGGAAAAAAGCTATCAGGGAGATGCCCACGATGAGCATCATCATAAAGCCGAGGGTACGCATCTCGTTGAAAGTCTGCGGACGGAACAGTGCCAAGAACAGATAGAAAAAAGAAAAGAGACAGGTGAATACGATGATTTGTCCCAGTATGGTGTAACCACGGTGGTCATTGCCGACGCTTTTTTTCAAGGTGACGGTTTCGAGCGATTTGAGAATGCGATAGGTTTGCGGCGTGATGATTTCGCCCCGGTCGACAATACGTTCTCCGGCTTGAACAATACCGTCGGAGAGAGCGATTCGTTGTAACAGATTGTCTTTGAGCCGGTCGGTCGTAATACTATCGAATGCGATATTCGTGTTTAGAAAATCGTTCAGGTTACAGGTTTGTAAGATGTGATGCGAGTAGGAGTCGGGGAATTTATTGAGCATGTTCTCGTAGGCTTCCCGTGCGGATTGCAGTTCGGATACCGGTATTTCGCGCGCGACATTGTTTTCGAGGATTCGTATTTCCTTGAATTTTCCGGATTGCAGTTGGGTGTATGCTTCGGAAGAGACGATTCCTTTCCGATAGGCTTCTCGCAGAGCTTGGACCAAGTTCTTGCGGAGAGTCGGCGGGATAGACATTTCCGTATAGTTACTCAATGCTTTTTCGAAGTCGTCGACGGACTTTTTCTCTATCGATTCGTTGTGTGAGAAGACCGGTTGGAAGTCGAGCATGATGCTGTCGCGTTCTTGTTGAATGACGGCTTCGTCTTTATAAACGGGAAAGTCGAACGGAGCGGTGAGCAATCCGTACTTCCACGGTTTCCCTTCCTGAAAGGTGTAACGAAATTTTCCTTCTCTCGGGAAGAAATAGGTAACCAATGTCACTGCTGCCACGAAAAAGACAAATTGCAGGACACGTGTGCTGGACAGGAATTTTTGTATACGGTTTTTATCCATGATTCTACGGGTTATTCTTTACAGCGTGCGACCTTCTGTACGCCCTTTATTTTACGTAATTTATTACAAAGCGATTCTACGACGCGGGTGTCGTGCACCATGATGTTGACCGTCCCGGTGAATACGCCTTCGTTGGCTTTTATGGTGAGTCCTCTCATGTCGATAATCAATTCATTGGAAATCACCCGGGTGATTTCGTTGAGAATCCCTATCCGGTCGATACCTTGTATCTCTATCTTGGCGGGAAAGGAAAGCGATTCGCTGGCTTCCCATTGCGTGGACACCAACCGTGGGCCGAAGCTCGATTTCAGTCGCATGGCTACGGGACATTCCCTTTTGTGCACGACTACGGTTTCGTCGTCTTCCACATATCCCAAGACGTCGTCACCGGGTATCGGGCAACAGCAATCCGCTACTTTATAGTTTTTCACTCCGTTCTCGTCTCGC
This sequence comes from Barnesiella intestinihominis YIT 11860, assembly GCF_000296465.1. NCBI lineage: Bacteria > Pseudomonadati > Bacteroidota > Bacteroidia > Bacteroidales > Barnesiellaceae > Barnesiella > Barnesiella intestinihominis. The sequence goes on along the minus strand of NZ_JH815203.1, from coordinate 925,137 downwards.
AGAATGTAGGTCTGTTTGCGGTCTATCGTAAGTTGCTGAGGAGTGACGGGTTTGGGCTGTTCGTTTTTCCCGTTGTTGCTGCCGAACGAAAGTTTCAGATACCGCATGAAAGGATTTTGACTTTTTTCCTTGATGATTTTTTTGATATTTTCGTTGGGGGTAATCTCGTCATTTCCTATTTTGTAGAACAGATCGTCCCGATGTCGTATGCCGAGGTTGCTTAATATTTTGGTTACTACATCGTTGTTGTATTCGATGTGATTGCTTTCGAAAAAGTCTTTCAGTATTTTCTCTCCTTTCGCTATGATTTTTCGCCGGTCTTTCCGCAACGACGCCGTCAGTCTGCTTCGGGCTTTGGCCGTGGTGATGAAGTTGAGCCATTCCTCTTTGGGCGTTTGCGATTTGGAGGTGAGTATTTCCACTTGGTCGCCGCTATGCAGTTTTTGGTTCAGCGGTACTAGCCGGTGATTTACTTTGGCGGCGATACAATGGAAGCCGAGGTCGGAGTGCAGGGTGAAAGCCAAATCGAGCGCCGTGGCGTCTTTGGGCAATGTGATGAGCTCGCCTTTGGGCGTAAAGACAAATATCTCGGTACTGAACAGGTTGAGCTTTATCGTGTCGAGAAAATCGATGGCGTTGGGCTCGGGGTGTTCGAGAATGTCTTTGATGGTTTTCAGCCAGATGTCGAGTTCCGACTCTTCGTCGGAGTTTCCCACTTTGTATTTCCAATGGGCGGCGAATCCCCGTTCGGCGATCTCGTCCATTTTTTCGCTTCGTATTTGTACTTCTATCCAATTGCCGTCGGGACCCATGACCGTGAGATGCAGAGCTTTGTATCCATTGGCTTTGGGGCGGCTCACCCAGTCGCGGGTGCGTTCGGGGTGCAGTTTGTAGATGTCGGTGATGACCGAGTAAATGGCCCAGCACTCTTTTTTCTCGTCGGCCTCGTTGGGGCATTTGAAAATGATACGAACCGCATAGAGGTCGTAGACTTCCTCGAAAGGTATGTGTTTCGATTCCATTTTGTTCCAAATGGAATAGATGGATTTTACCCGGGCTTTCATCTCGAATTCGAGTCCCATTTCTTTGAGCTTCGCGACAATCGGCTTGGAGAAGTTGTTGTAAATTTGCTGGCGCGATTCTTCGGTCTCGGCGATTTTCTGCTTGATTTGGTTGTAAGCCTCGGGGTGTTCGTATTTGAAAGCGAGATCTTCCAACTCGGTCTTTATGGCGAACAGTCCTAAACGGTGGGCCAACGGGGCATATATATAGAGTGTCTCGCCAGCGATTTTATATTGTTTGCTGGGGAGCATGGAACCGAGCGTGCGCATGTTGTGCAGGCGGTCGGCCATTTTGATGAGGATTACCCGAATGTCTTCGGACATGGTGAGCAACAGCCGCCGAAAATTCTCGGCCTGAGCCGATGCTTGGTCGCCGAAAATACCGCCCGATATTTTGGTGAGCCCGTCGACGATGGATGCTATCTTTTTCCCGAAGTGGTTCTCGATGTCCTCGACGGTATATTCGGTGTCTTCTACAACGTCGTGCAACAGGGCGGAGCATATCGATGTAGAGCCCAAACCTATTTCCTGACTGACGATACGAGCTACGGCGATAGGGTGCAGTATGTAGGGTTCGCCCGATCGTCGGCGTATTCCCTTGTGGGCTTCTTTGGCAAATTTGAACGCACGCTCGATAATCTCGACTTTCTTCCGGTGGTTGGAGTTGAGATATCCGTTGAGCAGTTCTTGAAATTTATCTTCGATAAGTTGCTCTTCGTTGGTGTATTGTTGATCGGACGTTTCCATAGTTCGAAATCTAAGAAAAACAAAGATAAAACAAGTCGGGAGCAAATGCAAATTTTATTTGAGAATTGAGGCGAATTGCCGAATCGGTGTGGCGAACCTGTCGATTTTCTTTTCAGAAAAACATTCTAACTTTCTCCCTACCGGTATTTTCTAACCCCTCCGGCACTTCGTGCCACCTCCCCCTATCGCTTTGCGACACCCCGTAAGGCTACGGGACACGGTAGGAGGGAGTGTGTGAATACCCTACAATGCCGCAGGATATAGGTGAGGGGGTTAAGGGGTATTCTCCTTTTAGGGTGGAGAGATAGATTTTATACTTCTCCCCTGTGTTTTGCAACGCAGAATATAGGGGAGAGACCGAAGGAACGGTAGTTTCTGAGGAGAGGGGTTGAAAGATCGTTGTTCATTCTTCTCAGCAGCGAGAAGAACGAACCAAGAAGCGCCGCCGCAGTTATCGGGCTTTTCGGCTCGTCGCCTCGGTCGTCGTCGGGGTCTGCGGAACTCGCTTCGCACAAACAGTCCTCGCCCTTTTTCCTCCGTCTTCCTTGCGTCTTCGCCGCCCGATAAAGGCGGAATTAACCAGTCCTTTTTTCGGTTTTATTCAACTTTCTTTTTTAACCCCTCCGTCCTTCGGACACCTCCCCTATATTTTGCGTTGCAAAACACAGGGGAGGAGGGTGAGATTCAATATTTTGGCTCTACTGTCGTTTTAACCCCCTCGCCCTACGGGCACTCCCCCTATATTCCTTGTAGGAACACAGGGGGAGAGAGGAGTTAGCTGCATAAAAATCACTTCTGAATTTCTACCAAGCCAGAATTTTTCTTGCTTTACAAGTTGCTCGACCCATCGGACCGGGTGAGGGTGTAGGTCGGTCTTTTCCCAATAAAACCGGGGCTGCTTGATGGAATAAAATCAGGCAGCCCCGTGCAATGAAATTTTTTGTTCCCCGTGATTAGATCGAGAGTTTTCTCAACGTGTTGAGCAATTCGCGATCTATGGGTTTGTCGTTTTTGATAGCTTTATTGAAAGGAATATATTCTATTTCGTTGTTGCGGATACCGATCATGACATTACGTTGATCTTCGAGCAGGGCATCGATGGCGGCCGAACCCATGCGGCTGGCCAGAATGCGGTCGTGCGCCGTGGGTGAACCTCCCCGTTGAATGTGTCCCAGAATAGTTACGCGGACATCGTATTGCGGGTACTCTTTCTGTACCCGTTCTGCCAAGTGCATGGCTCCACCGGTGATGGGGCTTTCGGCTACCAACACGATACTGCTGTTTTTCGATTTGCGGAATCCGTTCTTGATGAGTTCTTCGAGTTGGTCCACTTCGGTCGAAATCTCCGGAATAATAGCTGCTTCGGCTCCCGTAGCGATGGCTCCGTTCAAAGCGAGGAATCCGGCATCGCGACCCATGACTTCGATAAAGAAAAGTCTTTCGTGGGACGTTGCGGTATCGCGTATTTTATCGACGGCATCCATAATGGTGTTCAGTGCCGTATCGTATCCGATCGTGGTGTCGGTTCCATAGAGATCGTTGTCTATCGTTCCCGGCAATCCTACGATGGGATAGTTGTATTCGGTGGCGAAAATGCGCGCACCGGTCAATGTTCCGTCTCCTCCGATTACGACAAGGGCATCTATGCCTTCTTTGACGAGTGTGTCGTAAGCGACTTTTCGTCCTTCGGGCGTTTTGAATTCCTGACAGCGGGCTGTCTTCAATATCGTACCTCCCAACTGTATGATGTTACTTACATTTTGCGTTTTGAAAGGGGTTATTTCTCCCGTAATCAAACCTTTATAACCTCGATAAATACCTTTTACCTCGAATCCGTTGTAGATGGCTGCACGAGTTACCGCGCGAATGGCCGCATTCATTCCGGGAGCATCGCCACCGGAAGTTAAAATACCTACACATTTAATTTGCGACATAACCTATATTGTTTAATTGGTAGCAAAGATAGTGAAAGGTGAATGTAGAAAAAAGAGCTTGCGCTAATTTTATGCTGCACCTTCTCCTATTTTTGCTTTTTGGGCAAATATAGAAATTAAAAGTCAAATACCGGTACAGTAGAGATGACGATATTGTGAAGAAATGTTTTCGTAATACCGCCTCTTTTCTGTTTTTTAGGGTCGAATGAACGATAATTTCTTGTCTTCTTCTGCAAATAGAATGGCCGTGTTTACCAGAGCCAGATGGGAATAGGCTTGGGGGAAATTCCCTAATTGTTCTTTGGTGTCGAAGTCCAAATCTTCGCTGAACAGACCTAAGTGATTGGAGCATTTCAGTATTTCGTCGAACAGACAGCGGGCCTCTTCTTTTTCTCCTATGACGAAAAGAGCCCTCACGAGCCAAAAGGTGCATATCGTGAATGCCGAGGAGGGCAGTCCGAAGTCGTCTTTGCTGTTGTACCGGTACATCAAGCCTTTGTGTAACAACGCTTTTTTTATGGCTTTCACTGTTTGGTGATAACGAATGTCGTTCGCTTCGATGAAGCCGTAAGGTTCCATGAGGAGCAGGGAGGAATCTAAGGCCGTGTTTTCGTAGGTCTGGGAAAAACTGTGGATTTTTTCTTTCCAGCCGTGAGTCATCACATCGGTTTTTATCTTGTCGGCTTCTTTCTGCCAGCGTTCGATATATTTGTATTTTTTTAGCATATTGGCGATTTTCGTTCCCCGATCCAAAGCGACCCAGCACATTACTTTCGAAGAGACGAAATGCTGGCTTTCCCCCCTGATTTCCCAGATTCCTTTGTCTGGTTCTCTCCATTCCTCTTCGACTGTGGCGAGAATACTCTTCACCATTTCCCACATGTCTTCTATCTCGTCTAACGTCCCCGGCATGAGTCGATAGTATTGGTAGATCAAGTCCATGAGATAACCGAACGAGTCGTTTTGCCTTTGGTGATAGGCATCGTTTCCTATTCTCACCGGTTTGGAGTTTTTATATCCGTCGAGGTGGTCCAGAATGATTTCTTTTAATTGCCTTTCTCCGCGAATGCCATACATGATTTGAAAAGACTCGTGCTTGGCGACGAAGGTGGATTGAATGAATTTCATAAATCTGCGAGCCGCTCCTGCATGCCCGATTTGGAAGAGGGTCTCGATGGACATGGATGCATCTCTCAACCAACAAAAACGATAGTCCCAGTTGCGGACGTCGCCGACGGTTTCGGGCAGGCTCGTAGTGAGTGCCGCCAATACGGCTCCGTTGTAATAAGACATTAACTTCAATACTAATAGACTTCGTTCTATAACGTCGTTGTAGAGCGAGTATTTTTTAGTCCGGTTCGTCCAGTTGAGCCAATAGACCAGTGTGCGGCAATATTCGAGCTTTTCCCGTTCGATGTCTATCGGAATTACCTTTTCGTTGTATGACAGCAGGAAAAATTCATCTTGTTGGAGCGTGATTTCCTTTTTTTGTTCGATATCTTGTAAAGACAGGGAAGAGTATAGGTATTGTCGGTCTTTGTTCTCGGACGAACAATAAGTTTCGATGTATTCGTCGGTAATGTTGTGTATGACTTTTCCCCGCGCATAATCGGGAGCCGGATTGTAATTTACTTTAAACCGGGGTGTCCCTTTTATCCAACGGATATAACGATATATTTCTGCGGGCAGATAGTGCTCTTTTTCATAGGAACGGTAGCACGGCATGAAGTCGAGCACGACAAATTCTCCTTCGTCGGAAGAGAAATGGGTGGATAGTATATTGGTATGAGGTACATAAGATTGCGAGATGCGGTATTCGTTCGACACTTCGAATCCGAAACAACCGCCTTTGTCCCTATCGAGCAGTGCCGCGAAGATAGAGGGCGAATCGAAGTCGGGGAAACACAACCATTCGATATTCCCTTTTTCCGATATGAGCGCTGCCGTCCGGCAGTTTCCAATTACACCATAGTTGAGGTTATTCATCGGTTTTATTTTAAGTTTAGTAGTTCTTTAAAGAAATGTAATGCGGAGTTCAATCCTTTTCGGACTTTATCGTTGGTCGATGACTCGCCCGAAATATTTACCAATGTTTGCAACAAGGGGAGGACTTGTTCCTGCGATGGCAAGTTGTATCTGGCGGTTTCGGAGACGTAACCCACTTTTATGGTTGCCGCATTTTTGGGCAGGGCCTTGAACATATCTTCGTCGGTGGTGTCGTCGCCGATAGCCAGAATAAAATCGTAATATTCTTTTTTGAGTTGGCGGGAAACTTCCGAGCCTTTGTTGTAATCGGGCGATTTTATTTCGATCACTTTGTCTCCCTGAATGATTTGCAATTTCTGTTGTATACAGATAGAAACAAGTTCGTTGGCTAATTGTTGGGCTCGCAAAGTTCCCAGCCAAGCATCGCTTTCCCGATAGTGCCATGCGATGGCGGTTTCTTTGACTTCCAGACGCGAACGGGGTGTTTTCGCTACGAATAGTTTGAGGATAGATAACAAACCTGCGCTCCATACCGGTTTGTTGATGTTTTTGTGCCATAGCCCGTTTTCCCGATAGAATGCTCCGTGCTCCGCAGCTATCGAGACCGGAAGGTTCCCCAGCCATTTTTCCAATGTGAAATGATCGCGCCCGCTATTGATAACGATGTGGTTGTCGGAGTCTTCACAAAGTTTTTGTAGCGTTTCTATGAGTTCGGGTGTCGGCTCGGCATCTTCGGGGCGGGGTTTGAGAGCCGCCAATGTTCCGTCGTAGTCCAAAAGAATGAGCCGTTTTTTCGCTCTATTGTACTCTTGTTTGATAGTGCCTATCGCGTTTGCTGTAATCTGTTTTTTGCGGAAGGAGATGTTCTTGCGGCAAATATCGTTCCACTCGTCGGTAAAGTCGGCAGCCCATTTGTCGACGGTTTGGGTCGAGATGATTTTCTGCATGTTTTGCAGCCGTCGCAACTGTTCCTCTACGGGCATTTCCAATGCTTGACAAATTGCCCGTTCGATTTGTCCCGTGTCATTGGGATTGATTAACAGAGCGTCGGTCAATTCGACGGCTGCTCCTGCCATTTCGCTGAGAATCAATACACCGGGATTTTCGCTTTTGGCGGCTACATATTCTTTGGCTACCAAGTTCATTCCGTCCCGGAGGGGGGTCACAAGCGCTATGTCGGCCATGTGGTACATGGCTGTCAGTTCCTCGAAAGAAAATCCGTGATAGAAATAATATACCGGAGTCCAATCCATCGTAGAATACGCCCCGTTGATGGAGCCTATTTCTTCGTCTATTTTGGTCTTTAATTGGGCGTAACTGCCTACGTGGTCGCGCGAGGGGACTATGATCATAGCCAAAGCGACCTTGCCATGATATTCGGGGTGATGTTCGAGGAAGGCGGCGAAGCCTCGCAGCCTGTGCAGGATTCCTTTACTGTAATCGAGGCGGTCCACGGAGAGAATCAACTTGTGATCTCCGAACAGTTTTCTCGTGCGGTCGACCGCTTGACGGACTTCCGGTTGTGTAGAAGCATTGTGGTACAGGTCGTAATTAATCCCCATAGGAAGGGCATCTATTCGTACGACCCGATTGCCTAACTGTATTTCGTCCAATTTGAAATTCATGCGCAGCACGCGTTCTACCGCACTGATAAAGTGCCGCATGTAGTCGTGAGTGTGAAAAGCTATGAAATCGGCTCCTAACAGACCTTTGAGAATCTCGGCTCGTTCGGGCAATATGCGGAAGAGTTCATAGGACGGGAAAGGTATGTGATGAAAATAGCCTATGCACAAGTCGGGAACGGCTTCTCGAAGCATACCGGGCAATAACATCAGTTGATAATCCTGTACCCACACTTTATCTTCGGGGCTTATCAGCCGGCAGATGGTTTCACAGAATCGCTTGTTTACTTCTCGGTAGGCTTGCCAGAAAGTGTCCTTGTACAATGTATAGGCAAAGAAATAGTGGCACAGCGGCCAGATGGTACTGTTGCTGTAACCTTCGTAATAATTTTTTATCTGGGTGTCGGACAGGAATACGGGGTGAAAGTTTAGTTCTTCCAATTTTTCCCCGATCGCTTGTTTGTCGCTATCATTATCCACACAAATTCCCGGCCACCCGATCCAATGCTTTTCGTAAGCAGTTTGAAGAGAATCGAGCCCCGTTGCCAGTCCGCCTTCGCTTCGGGTGAATGAAAACGTTCCGTTTTTTTCGCTTACCTTGACCGGCAGTCTGTTTGATATGATGTAGAGTTTCATATCTCTTGCACGACAAATGGCAGACCATTTTTGTGGGGATATGATTAAATTGTTGATTATTATGGCGATAGTCGGTTTTTTCGGAGCGCAAATGCCTTTCATTTTGATAAACTATTTACCAAAATGAAAGGCAGGGGTAGAATCTATTTTTGTATAAAGTATCGGAGTAAACTTATCCGGGCTGAGCCGGATTATGCTTGCTTTTGGGTATTCACAGAAATACGGTCGGTCATCGGGTGGCGGTAGAGCCGGTCGTTTCCAATAACCGGGTTATGTATTCTTGGACTTCGGTCATGAGCCAGCGGGGGGTGGAGGTAGCTCCGCAGATACCTATGCTCTCTTTTCCTTCGAGCCAAGTGGGGTCTATTTCGCTGATGTCGGAAACGAGTCGGGATTGGGGATTGACTTGCAGGCATTCTCCGAAAAGCACCCGTCCGTTGGAACTCTTTTTCCCGCAAACGAACAGGATAAGGTCGTGTCGGCGGGCAAACTCCCTGATATTGGGAATGCGGTTGGCGACTTGCCGACAGATGGTGTCGAACGATTCGAATTGTCCATCGGGTTTCAGCTGTTTTATCTCGTCGACGATGTGGCGGAAGCCTTCTACCGACTTGGTTGTCTGGGAATAGAGCAACAGTTTTTTGCGGAGGTCTATCTTGTCGAGGTCTTTGTCCCCCTCGATGACGACGGCTTTGCCGTGGGTCTGTCCCACCAGTCCGTTGACTTCGGCGTGTCCGGTTTTGCCGTAGATAACGATTTGCGCCTCGCCGGGAGGGTTGGAATCGTATGCGGTTTTGATTTTACGTTGCAGTTGCAACACGACGGGGCAGGTGGCATCGATGATTTCGATGTTGTTCTCGGCGGCGATTCGGTAGGTTTCGGGAGGTTCGCCGTGGGCTCGCAGCAATACTTTCACGTCGTGCAACTGTTTGAGTTGCTCGTGGTCTATGGTGATGAGCCCTTTGGCTTTGAGTCGTTCCACCTCGTTGCTGTTGTGTACGATGTCGCCGAGGCAGTAGAGTCGTCCGGTGCGGTCGAGTTCTTCTTCGGCTTTGCGGATAGCCGTGACTACACCGAAGCAGAAACCCGAATGTTCGTCTATTTCTATGCGTGCCATAACCTGTCTCCTTTCTACCTTTGCGGGTGATTATCGAAGTTTATCGACGGTTTCTCTGTACCGGGTCATGAGCCATGCGTCCTGCTCGGCGATTGTCATGTGGGAATTGTCGAGCTCTATGGCATCGTCGGCTTTGCGCAAAGGGCTTTCTTTACGGGTCTGGTCAATGTGGTCGCGTTTGTTGATGTTGGCGACCACTTCGTCGAAATCGACATCGACACCTTTCGCCCTCAGTTCGTCGACACGTCGTTGTGCCCGAGTCTCCGCTGAGGCCGTGACGAATATTTTCAGTTCAGCATGGGGGAATACGGTCGTGCCTATATCGCGCCCGTCCATGACGATACCTTTCCGTTCGCCCATTTTTTGCTGTGCGGCAACCATAGCCGTGCGCACGAAAGGTATGACACTAACGGGGCTTACCTTATCGGATACTCGCATGGAGCGAATTTCACGCTCTACGTCGATTCCGTTTAGAAATGTGTGTGTCATACCCGTTTCGGAATCGGGGCGGAAATCGATTTGAATGTCGTCCATGAGGGACCTCAGCGTATCGGTATCGACCGTGTCGCCGTCGATGAGACCGTGGTCGAGGCAGTAGAGGGTGACGGCGCGGTACATTGCGCCACTGTCGATATAAATGTAGCCTATGTTCCGGGCAAGAGCTTTCGCCATCGTACTTTTCCCACACGACGAGAAGCCGTCGACAGCGATGATTATCCGAGGTTCAGGTTTATTCATAAGCATTTATTTTTTGAATTCGAAAAGATTGGTCGAGAGGTTGACCATGAGCGTGGTCGCTCCCGTGTGTTGTTGTGCGAGGGCGACACCTATGCCGAACATGCGGACTTTGATTCCGCCGCCTATGCTGAATCCGGAGAGAAAGTTACGGTGAGCGGTGCGCATGTCGGTGCGGGTTTTGTAGTTGTACCCCACTCCTATGTAAATGCGGTCGGTGGGAAGGAACTCCACGCCGAAAATGAGGTGGCGGAAAAGGTTGTCCACGAATCCGCTTTTTTCGACGATTTCGTCGCTCCCGGTGTAAGAGCTGCTTTCGATGGTGGGATAGGGAAGTTTCCACCTTGTGAGGTTACGAGCGGTGACCGACACCCGTATGGGCGCATGTTCGAGGCTTTGCGTATAGCCTATCTGCAAATCGAACGGCATGCGTTCGAAAGTGTCGTTGTAACGTTTGATTTGTCCACCCAGATTGCGTGCTACCAGCGAGAGCGAGAGGTCGTTGTCGGCGTTGTAATAGTTGAGGCCGAGATCGACGGCAAGCGCCCAAGAGGTGTATTGTTCGTAGGAGGAGTAGATGACTTTGGCATTGACTCCGCCCCGCAAGGTCGTGGTGATGTCGTGGGCATAGATACCGTTGAAGACGATGTCTTTGGGTGAAAATTCACCGGTGATCACGCCGGTTTCGTCGGCACTTTTCATTTTGCCGTACCCGTAGTATTGTATGCCGGCCGCCCATGCTCCCCGTTCTCCGGCCGCCTTTCCGAAAGTGGCTCCTGCCAGATTGATTCCCCCGACGTATTTCATGTAGTTCAGCCCGAGTTGCAAATCCGATTCGGGTCCCATCAGAGCCGGGTTTTGATTGACGAGGTTTATATCTTCGTCGATGACGGATATATTGGTTCCTCCCAACGTATAGGCGTGGGTAGAGGTGGGGATATTGAGAAAGTCGAACGAGCTTTTCCCCTCTTGTCCCCTCCCGGCGAAGCATGTAGTGACAGTCGCCAGAAGAACCGTTATATATCGAAACGTATGTGTCATAATTGTTTTCGGGTTTCAAAGATAGCCAAAATTCCCGGTCGGCAGAAGGTCGCGTGATTGAATTTTGCTTTCGGCAGAATGGTTCCCGATGATTTATTAACGGGAAAAAGGGCAATAAAGTATGTGGCGGAACGAGTTTGTATCGGAACTTTATTCGTATTATATTGTGAGTTATGTTTGCTCGGCTCGATGGAAATCGTTAATTTTGAACTCTGTTCTATGTAAAACATAAAAATTTTCAAGTAGTTTATGGAAAAACTGCAAAGATATTTCGATGCGATAGAAGCTGAACTTTCGAAGATAGAATATGCCGCCGAACCCGATGGATTGTATGCTCCCGTGCGTTATGAGTTGTCGTTAGGCGGTAAGCGCGTGAGGCCGTTGTTGACGCTGCTTGCCTGCGAGATGTTTGCGGGCGATTATCGTCGGGCATTGAATGCGGCGGTGGGGTTGGAAGTGTTTCACAACTTTACGCTGTTGCATGACGATGTGATGGACAAAGCCGACGTGCGCCGTGGTAAACCTACGGTGCATAAGGTGTGGGACGAGAATACGGCCATACTTTCGGGCGATGCCATGGAGATCATCGCTTTCCGTTATATCGCCCGCACGGAAGCTCCGCACACGGGGGCTGTCGTCGAGTTGTTCCTGAAAACGGCTCTTGAAATTTGCGAGGGTCAGCAATACGATATGGAATTCGAGCGTCGGGACGATGTGACCGAAGCGGAATATATCGAGATGATTCGCTTGAAAACAGCCGTGCTGTTGGGAGGAGCGTTGAAGATAGGGGCGATTATAGGCGGAGCGAGCGAGACGGATGCGGATTGTGTCTACCGTTTCGGCGAGTCTTTGGGACTGGCGTTCCAGTTGCAGGACGATTGGTTGGACGTGTATGGCGACCCTGCCCGTTTCGGGAAAAAGATAGGAGGCGATATTCTGAATAACAAGAAAACGTATATGCTCATCAATGCCCGGCAACGGGTCGAAGGGAAAGATGCCGAGGAGTTGTCCCGCTGGTTGGGCGCGGCCGAATACGATCCTTCCGAGAAGATAGCTGCTGTGACGGCGTTGTACGACCGTGTCGGTGCGGGCGATTTGTGTCTGCGGCAGGTCGACGAATACAGTCGTCGGGCGATAGAGGCTTTGCGGCAAATCGGAGTGGACGAAGCGGCGAAGCAGCCTTTATACGATTTGGCGAATTCATTGATAAAACGAGATCACTAAAATTTTTCAGAAACAATGCCTTACCGCCGGTTACCGAATACAGACAAAGCCCGCCTTACCGCTCTCGAAAAAGCGGTGGCGATGGAGCACGAGTGCGATGTGGACAAGCAGGCGGCTTCGTATAAAACGCTGAACGAGGCCCGCGCACTTTTGAGACGCTTCAAAAGTGCCGTCGGGCAGTTCCAGTATTGCTATACGGCTCAGGCCGAGGCCAACCGACAATATCAGTCGCATTTGAAGACGGCCCGGTTGTACATCTCGCATTTCATACAGGTGCTTAATTTGGCAGTGTTGCGTAACGAGGTGCGTAAGGAACACAAATTGTTTTACGGGCTCGACCCCGAAGATTTTGCCGTGCCCGAGCTGACCGGCGAGAAGCACATTCTCGTTTGGGGAGAACGTCTCATCGAGGGGGAACGCGAACGGGTGTCGCACGGAGGCGCACCTATTTATAACCCTACGATCGCGAAAGTGACCGTGCATTACGATATTTTCAAGGAAGCCTATCGGGAACAACAGAATTATAAACTGAATACGACTCGTTCCCAGTCGGGATTGGATGCCTTGCGCGAGGAGGCGGACCGGATTATCTTGGATTTGTGGAATCAGGTGGAAACGTATTACGCCGATCTTCCTGCCGAAATCCGTTTGAACCGTTGCCGGGCTTACGGCGTAGTATATTATTACCGCAGTGGAGAAAAACGACCCGAAGATGATTGATACTCACACGCATATTTATCTGGAAGAGTTTGACGAAGACCGTGTCGAGGTGGTGCGCCGCGCCCGTGAAGCGGGAGTCGAACGAGTGATATTGCCCAATGTCGATTTCGACACGGTGCAAGCCATGCATGCCACGAACGATTTGTTTCCCGGTTATTGCCGTATGGCTATGGGGCTACACCCCACGTCGGTGGAGGACGATTATCGGGAGCGGCTTGGACAGGTGAGAGAGCTGCTTTTCTCCGGGGAGTATTGCGCCGTGGGCGAGATAGGGCTCGATTTGTATTGGGACAAGACCTATGCCGAGGAGCAGAAAGAGGCTTTTGTGATGCAAACGGGGTGGGCGGCAGAGTCGGGTTTGCCGGTGATTATTCATTGCCGGGAGGCATTCGACGAAATATTGGCTCTGTTGCAGTCGGGCAGAGTGCCGGCATTCCGAGGGGTGTTCCACAGTTTCACGGGGTCGGCCGAACAGGTGCGTCTGCTGAGGGGAACCGGTGACTATTATTTCGGGATAAACGGCATCGTTACTTTCAAGAACGCTCATCTTGAAGATATGGTACGAGAAGTGGGCATCGGGCGTATATTGCTCGAAACCGATGCCCCGTATTTGGCTCCCGTGCCTTATCGAGGCAAACGGAACGAACCTTCGTATTTGCCTTATATGGCGAAGCGAATAGCCGAAATTCTGGATATTACGACTGCCGAGGTGGAGGAGGCTACCACGGCCAATGCTGTGCGATTGTTCGGAGAAGGGTGATTCCCGGATAATGGGAAGAGCCGGCTTTCATGCTATGCATAGGGGGAATGTGTTTCATGGGGCTTTCCTCGAAAATAATTCCCGAATTTTGTTTGAAGAGGGTTAAAACAGTCGTTTGGAGCCGAGGCATGAAAAAAAAGCGTGAAATATTTGGGGAAATGTAAAAAAAAAGCATAAATTTACGGAGAGACACAAAATCACGATACTATGAAAAGACCCCTCCGCTTTTCAATGAGTTTGTCTATACTCTTTTTGTCGCCCATGTCGGCGATAGTGTCGGTTGCCGTCGATATTCCTTTGAGTTTGTCGTCTGAAAAAAATTATATCGTGGAGGTCGTTCTTCCCGGCGGTAGTACGTCGGCGAATATAGAGGACGGCCGGATAACTGCCGAAGGGGCTTCGCAGGCGCTTGCGACCGTGGTCTATTATGACGGGCTGGGTCGTCCCGAACAGACTGCCCGAGTGGGTTTCACGGCAACGGGCGCCGACCTGCTGTCCACAGTCGGTTACGACGAGGCCGGGAGAGAATATCGTCAAGGGCTTCCCACACCCGTATCGGGGAACAACGGCTGTTATGTGAATCCTTCTACATACGGGCAGACGGCTCAAAGTTATTATGGAGACACATATCTCTATCGGGAGACTTTGTACGAAAACTCACCGTTGAGCCGGACAGTCGGTGTGAAAAATCCCGGAGCTGTTTGGAACGCTCACCCGAAGACTGTTGCATATCGGTGCAATACGGCAGGAGAGGTCGTTCTTTTCCGCATTTCGTCCGATGGGGTACAACGAGTGGGGCGGTATACGCCGGGTGCTCTTTATGTTACTCGCGAAACCGACGAGGACGGAATTTGGCAAGAGAGTTTCACCGATAAATCGGGTCGGGTGGTTATGACCCGTCAGGGAAACGGTTATGACACTTACTACATTTATGACGACCACGGCAGGCTGTGCTATGTACTGCCCCCGATGGCTGTGGACGGAATGTATAATACCGGCAATTATCCCGACAGCCACACTCTTTTGCAACAGTATGCCTATCTCTATAAATACGACGACCGGGGGAACTGCATAGGGAAGCGTTTGCCCGGTTGTAAATCGATACAGATGATTTACGATAGGGCTAATCGATTGGTCATGAGTCAGGACGGCAATCAACAGATCGGAAGCCTCTGGACCATAACCAAATATGATGCCCTCTCCCGAGTGCTGTATACTTATGAGACGGATCCGTTGCAGAGTCCACCGGACTTGTATCGGTATTGCAGGGAAAGGAGGTTTGTCGAGGAACGTGCCGATAGTTATACTGCGTGGCCGGGTATGGGTTATACCCTCAGGATTCTGCTGCCTGCCGCCAATGATTACCGGTTGCTCACGGTCAATTATTACGACGACTATTCTTTTTTGTACATCGAGGGGACGGCAGCCTCGCAGCTTGCCTATCGGAGTAAGGAGGGATATGGTGCGGCTTATTCCTCGGCCAAAGGTTTGCTGACCGGGACGCAGGTGTTCGACTTGACGGACAGGAGCAAATATGCGATTACCGTTTATTATTACGATGAATATGGAAATCCCGTACAGACACGCACTCGGCATGTATCGGGCGATTATGAAATGACTTATGCTCAATGCGACCTTTCGGGAAATATTCTTGAATCATACACGGAACATTTGGATTCCCGGGGGCGTTTATCGGTATCGGAGTCCGTAGAAAATACTTATGACCGCTCGGGACGCCTCACCCGCACCGATTATACGGTTAACGACTCTTTGTCTACCGATTGGAGATATGAATACGACGAGTTGGGACGGATATCCGGCAAAAGTATCGACGGAGGACTGACGCATGCTAAATATCGGTATAATTTGCAGGGTTGGATCACTCGGATAGAAGATGTCGATTTCGTGCAGAATTTGTATTACGAAAGCCTTATGGGAAACTATGGGAAAGTTCGTTACAACGGAAATATATCGGCGATGAATTGGACATATCGCACCGATACCGACACGATTGTGAACGGCTATCGCTTCACTTATGATGCCCACGACCGGCTGGCTTCGGCCTATTCGGTGACGGGCAGTGATTTTTCTAGCGGCCGCTATCATGTCGAGTATGAATATGACAAGCATGGTAATATGGTAAATTTGTATCGCAATGGGGGAAGGGGCGGAATGATAGACGAGATGAACTGGTCTTATGAAGGGAATAGGGTAGTAGAGATTACCGATATGATGGGAGAACAGGGGCGATACGACATGAAAGAATATCGGGATTATAACTATAATGGACTCGATTATTTTTACGACCCCAACGGAAATATGACGGCCGACCTCGACCGGGATATTGTCGCCATACGATACAATTTGCTGAACCAGCCCGACACCGTGCAGTTCCGCAACGGGTCGGCTATCGTGAATTATTACACCGCCGACGGCAAGAGAACCGGCAGTAAATACCTCACACCACTGACAACGGTCGTTATCCCTGCGGGGCAGACCTTCGGCAGTACATCGGGGACTGCGGCCATGAGCAGTCATGTTACGGCACGTCGGGGTTCTTTGGAATATGCGGGAGCCGATTTCGAGAGCGATACCCTGATACGAATTCATAACGGCGACGGCTATTTGGATTGTTCGGAACAAGATTTCCGGTACTTCGTGCGGGATTATCAAGGGAATATCCGCACCGTCTACGGCAGTGCGCTTAAAAATTTGAAATTTATAGAAATCGACAAACCACCCCGCCACCTTGCTACCGTCCCCTTCGATTGGTTCGACAGAGGCGACATGCAGTATATCGAACTTCAAAAAACCGTCACCTACCAACGTATGCAATACTATCCTTTCGGTCTTCCTTATGAAGCCCATTACCAGCCCGAAGAACAGCCGTACAAATACGGAGGAAAGGAGTTTATAGAGCTGCACGGCTATGACAGTTACGACTTCGATGCCCGTATGTATTATCCGGCTCTCTGCCGATTCACCACTATGGATCCTCTCTGCGAGAAATATTATTCCATCTCGCCTTATGCCTATTGTAATAACAATCCGGTGAAATATGTAGACCCGGACGGAAGGAAGGTAGAAGCGGATAAACTTTCTCAAAAAAACATCAGTAATACACTAACAAAGCAAGAGGTAAAGTTTTTAAGATTTGACAAAAGTGGAGTACTTGATATAAGAAGATTGAACAAATCGAAAAGTTTCTCCGAAAATATGACTGCCTTGAAAGCATTAGCGAATAGTGAGGTAGTATATAGTTTTCAAGTTAAGGACAAAGATCACGCAGGTTTTGCTTACTACGATAATTCCTCAACAGGAGGAAATTTTTATAGAGGTACAACTGAAATGCCGAATACAGAGTCGAATCCTTCGCCTGACAATAAAGTATATGTTCTTGTTGGAAAAAATTTGAATGAGAAACAGCAAGTAATGACTACCGCACACGAAGCTTTTGGGCATGCCTATTTTTACGAAGTTTATCGCAACGTAGTAAAAGCAAGCCATACGTATAAACCAGAAGTTCGTGTGATCTGGGATGAGGAATTACATATGAATATTTTTGAAATTACAAAAGTTCCTACAAATCTTATTTTGGAAAATCAAATAAAAACAGTTGTAAAACAAGCAGAAAATAATTATGAAGAAAAGAAGAACCCGTGAAGTATTATTAATGGTATTGTTCTTTTGTTTGACAAATATTGCTTTTGGTCAAATACAAACAAAAACAGATACGATATTGTGCCATAACAAGAATCTGATTATCGAGTATCCAGCAATCCACAAAATTAATGTTGTCAATTATGAAGAGGGTTATTTCAAAATAATAAATTGCGTTTTAGATTCTGCTGCAATAATAATACATTGTGGAAGTATGATAAATTTACCTTTGACAGATTTGTCGGATAAAATAATATGTAGTGAATTTGTACTAGGTAAAGATGTTCGTAGTATAAGAGGGTACTATATGACAGATAATGGAAAAAAATATTTTAGAGAAGATAATTATTTCAAATATGGTATTGCCATTGTCTATGAGCATGTAGGAGAAACAAAATTGAAATCTTATGAACATTTTTTCAACGACATAAAAATACAATAAAAATACTGCCTATGAATAGCATTAGTAATAATGTATCTTTTCAAATATACAATAATGAAAACGAATATATGAAAGTAACTTCAAATTGGTAATTTATGGCAACTTTTAAAATGGATAGAATAATGGGATTAGTAGTAATATGTATAAATGTATTGTTGCTAATTCAATCACTATATTTGCTTTATGCTTACAATCTTACAAATAGGTTGTTTTTATTTATGTATCCGAATTGGGTATTATTGATAAATGCTTTGCTGGCAGTAATTGGGAATTATACGCCAATACTTGTAATTAAAAATAAAATTGGATTGAAAACTTTTCTGAAAACGACATTGCTATTTTGGTTAATTGTTTTTTAATTATTGTCTTTTCCCAGTTATATATTAAGAAATCTTTTTAATTTGTCAAACGGTGCAGGAGGCTCTTGGTAACACTTATGAATAATAAAAAATTAAATAAGATATTACAGTACATATTTATACTATTTTCTTTGATAGTAATTGTTTATAGTGTTTTATTTATTATCAATCAGGAAATTAATATAAAGTATTATTTTGAAGATTACTTACCTAACGGCAGTAATAATTTAATTCCTATTTGTCAAAAAGACTTTTTTTTTTAGAGTTGATATTATATGCTAAAGTTCTTCTTTTTTATGCTATATACGGATTAATTTTATCAATCTATTGTATAAAGAAATCTCAATATCAAACAAAGAAATAAAATATTTATATCCTTAAAATAATCCATTATGAAAAAGTCGATTTTAATATTCCCGATTCTGTTTTTGCTTTTACCCTTTTTGGGGAAGAGTGAAGATAATGAAAATTCAATCGAATCGATATATGTGCTATATTATAACTATTCATTTAACAGTCCAGTAGATATAGATTGCGACTGTCTGAGAAAAAGAATGATCGGACCATTCATCGATATTACCGATAGCGGTCTGATAGAATATCCGGACTCAATGGGCATAGTCGACACTCTATTGATCGATCCGAAGCTGTTGCGGGAAGTTCATGACGAGTTGAAAAAACTAACCCCCAATGCTAACCCTTATCCTCCTGATACTCGAGCATCCTATACCTTACGTTACAAGGACGGCTCAGAAGAAAAAATATGTATGGGTGAGTATGATCACTTTTGGTTTAGGGGGAGAAGCTATACCAACAATCGGTTGTTGTATTTACTGAGAAAAAGCATAGACTATTATAGAATAGTATGGGAGCCTATGTTAGATGGGCTTGAAGAGTTAAACGATACTACATTTGAACGAGAACCGGTAGTGGGGAAACACGGCATGGTTTATTAAATTAGGCAATGGTAACCTGTGGCAGTAGTCGTGCAGCGTCTCGATACCTCCCTTCGGGGGGTATTTTCCGCAGCCGGAAATACACCAACTCAAAAAGCAAATAATTTAGGGAAATGTTAAAAATATGCAAGAGTGATGAAAACAATGGTCTATATATTTTTCTCGTTTTTCATGTTTTGTGCTATGAATTTAAATGCACAGAGTCCAATAGAGATTGATACCGTATCGTTGAGATATGTCAATGGATTCACCAATCAGCATGAGATTGTAGATGAGTATCGAATGAAAAATCATTCAAACGAAGAGTATATAACTTGGGTGTCATTGGAGCCGATAAAGAATAAATCGAACCTTCTGTTGATGCGCGAATTCTTTTTACAGGCACATGGCGATTTCAGTTATCTACATCTGATGGGTGATTGCATATTAGACGAACTACCCGTCAATACAGGATATTCGTTTATTAAAAAAATTGCACCCGGTGAGACATTTTCATATTTTATTGTCAAAACAGATCCGGAATCAAATTTTTATTCCGAAAGGATTGTCCTTATGAAGGAGAGTGAACTCACTCAATTTTTAAAGACGCAGCTTGAAGAAAGATATTTTTTCAAACCATCGAATATTGTTTTAACTGGAAAATGACCTACCTATCCAAGAGATTAGCCCACATACCAATGAAGAGCATACGATACAATTTGCTGAACCAGCCCGATACCGTGCAGTTCCGCAACGGGTCGGCTATCGTGAATTATTACACCGCCGACGGCAAGAGAACCGGCAGTAAATACCTCACACCACAGACAACGGTCGTTATCCCTGCGTGTCAGACCTTCGGCAGTACATCGGGGACAGCGGCCATGAGCAGTCATGTTACGGCACGTCGGGGTTCTTTGGAATATGCGGGAGCCGATTTCGAGAGCGATACCCTGATACGAATTCATAACGG